>JAJFBF010000048.1 GCA_020697295.1 Moraxellaceae bacterium
AACTCTCAGTCGCGAGGCGCGACATCGAGCGATCCCATGTTTTTTGCGCCGACGTCCCCCGCCCATGGGCAGGCAGGTTCGGTCGTAGGCAGGGTATTAAGCTGCCAGTGCGTAGTTTTCGTCGTTTGCGACTATGTTGCTGTGACACGGTATTAAGGAGAGATGTCACCCACTCCGCATGCCCCATCAGGTTTTGTAACCGGCGTCGAAGCCATGTCACCCCCAATCGGTACGCGCCGATTATACCGCGTTTCGGCGCATGCTCCTAAAGGTGGGGTGGGGTTTCGGTAACTCAAGGCTCCGCGAGCAGGACCTGCGACGAACGGTCCTTATTGTAGGTCGGGCTTCAGCCCGACAATCCCTGCCCCGTCGGGCTGAAGCCCGACCTACCCCGCCGCCAGCGCCGCGCAGATCGCGCGCTTTTCCGCCTCCGGCAGCGGGTGTGCCAGCATGCCCTCGATGGCAAAGACGCTGATCTTCACCCGGGCCCCGATCGCGGCCTCCGCCACGCCCGCCTGCCGCAGTTCCACGCGCAGCATCTCCTCGCTCAAGGCATGGAAGCGCTCATGCCAGGCATTCAGGGCGGGGGATTTTTCCAGGCGGGCATGCACCGTCGCCACCAGGCGGCGGACCCGGTCCAGTTGCTGCGCGACCCAGAGCAGGCGCTCCGTGACATCGCCGGGCGGCAACAGCAGATACTCGGCCATACGTGCCGAGAATTCGGCATCGAGGACGGCCACCAGCACCTCGTCCTTGTCCTTGAAGTACCAGTAGAGGGTATTGGGGGCGACGCCGACGGCCGTCGCCAGGCGGCTGATCGAGGCGGCCTCGAAGCCCTCATCCACGAACAGCCGCCGTGCCGCCGCCACGATCTCGTCGCGCTTGGCGTCCCGGTCCTGCTCGCGCTTGGTTCGCGCCATCGCCTGTCTCCCGCAAAAGGCCCCGCCTGACGGGGCGCCGCTCATCGGCTTCATTCTACGCGCGGTTGAATGCTATTCAACATATTCGCTAGGATTAACTTGAACGTCATTCAACACAAAGTGTGAGCTGTCAGCAGGAGGGGGAGAAGCATGGATCCAGTCTGGACAAGGGAAGCGTTGGCGGGGGCGACCCCGGACGAGCTGCGGCGCCTGTTTGCACAGCTGGAGGCGCCCGCCATCGACGAAATGGCCGGCGAGTACCGGGCGCGGCTGCTGGCGCAGGGCAGCTGGCTGGCCACCGCCGGCGACCGGCTGCTTCTGCGCACCCCCTTTCGTGCCTGGCAGTGCAAAGCCTTTCGCCCGGTCGATAACGACACCGGGCGCGGCTACAACACCTTCCGCCAGGGCGGGCACGTGGTGCAGGCCTATCCCATGCTTACCCTGGTCGCGCCCTCGCGCTTTGACGGCCGCCCCGCCTACACGCTCGTGTACCGGCACTTTCATTCCGCCTGCGCCGCGGTGCACATGGTCGATGAAGTGCGCCGCGTCGCCCCCGGGCTTTATCTGGGCATGGGCACCTGGGGTTTCACCGCCGCCCAGCGCCGCATCGCCTGGCCCTTCCTGCTCGAAGGTCCGGTCGCGCCCTATCGCGGCGACATCGGCCGCGAGCGTCACGATTTCCAACCCGGACCGCGGGAACTGCCCGCGCTCTTTGCCCGCTAAAGAAGAGGACTCCATGACCCGCCAACACCGAACCGCCCTCATCACCGGCGCCTCCGCCGGCATCGGCGCCGCCTTTGCGCGCCACCTCGCCGCCGAAGGCTATGACCTGCTGCTCGTGGCGCGCCGCGCCGAGCGCCTGCAGGCCCTGGCCGCTGAGCTCTCGTCGCAGCATGGCGTGCGCTGCGACGTCTTTGCCGCCGATCTCAACGATGCCGCCGCGCCCGCCGCCATTTTCGGTTTTGCCGAACAGCAGGGCATCAGCATCGACGTGCTCATCAACAACGCCGGGCTCTCCGGCAAGACGGCCTTTGCCGACACGCCCTGGTCCACGCTCGCCGCCGAGCTCCAGCTCATGGTCACGGCGGTCACCGAGCTCTGCCACCGCGCACTGCCCGGCATGCGCGCGCGCGGCTGGGGCCGCATCATCAACCTGTCGTCGCTGGCCGCGTTCTCGCCGCCGGGCGCGAGCCTGCTGTACACCGGCATCAAGCGCTATGTACTCGATATCTCGCAGTCGCTGGACATGGAGCTGAAGCCGCAGGGCATCCACGTCACCGCGCTCTGCCCGGGTTTCACGCGCAGCGAGTTCCACGACACCATGGGCACGCGCGATGCGGCCGACAAATTGCCGGGCATCCTGTGGCAGGAGGCGGACGAGGTGGTGCGCGAGGGCTGGGAAGCGGTGATGAAGGGCAAGCCGGTGTGCGTACCCGGGATCGTAAACAAGATCGTGGCCGGCAGCGTGCGGCCCTTGCCGGTGACGCTGCAGTACCACCTGGGCAACCGGCTGAATCCGTTCAAGGAAGCCTGAGCAGGCAGACGCAGCCGACGGGCAACGACCTACGCCCGTTGGCGCGGCAGCGTCACCGTGACCATGAGCCCGGCAGGCGTGGTGTTGGCCAGCAGCAGGCGGCCTCCGTGCAATTCCACGATATGCGCGACGATAGCGAGGCCGAGGCCCGTGCCCTGGGTGTCGCCCTGGTGGGCGCGCACAAAGCGGCGGGTGAGGGTGCCCAGCAGGACCGGGTCGACGCCGGGACCGCTGTCACCGACTTCGACGGTAATTTCCCGGTCACTCGCCAGCAGCCGCACCCGTATCTCGCCTCCTTCCGGCGAGTGGCGCATGGCATTTTCGACGAGATTGCGCAGCAGGGCGCCGAGCAAGGCATTGTTGCCCAGCAGGTGGAAGTCGCCGGCGGCATCATTATCCAGCATCAGTTCCTGATGCCGGGCGAAGGCTAGCGGAGCCAGTGTAGCCAGCGTCTCGCGCGTCACCTCGTCGAGGGCGACATCGCCTTGCTCCACGGGAATCGCATCCGCATCCAGGCGCGCTAGCAACAGCAGTTGCTCCACCACGCGCGTGCTGCGGTCGACGCTGGTGATCAGGCGTTCCAGATGCTGCCGCGCTTCCTCGGGCGTGGGCGCCACCAGCGCCGACTGGGCCTTCAGCTTGAGCACGGTCAGTGGCGTGCGCAATTCGTGCGCGGCGTCGGCCAGGAAGCGACGCTCGCGCTCCATGCCGGCGGTGACGCTGGCCAGCAAGTGGTTGAGCGCTTCCACCACCGGCTGCAATTCGGTGCGTGGCTCCGCGAGCTGGATGGGCGTGAGCTTTTCCGGCTCGCGCTCGCCGATGGCGCCGCGCAGGTCCTCCAGGGGCTTCAGCTCGCGCTTGAGGCCGCGGTGCATCAGGAACAGCGCCAGCGCCAGGCCGGCCAGACTGCCGGCGCCGAGGCTGGCGGCCACGTTGAGGCTCAGCTCCTCACGCACGTCGGAGCGCTCGGCGACGATGAGCCAGTGTCCGTTTTCTTCCATGCGCGTGGTGTAGACATGCCAGCTGTGGCCGTTGGAGTCGCGTCGATAAAAGCCGTGTTGCAGGGGCGACAGGGAATATTCGGGAGCACTGGGCGAGCGCAGCACGAGGTTGCCGTCACGGGTCCAGACCTGGATCGCCACCTTCTTTTCATAGGCATGGCCGTCGGCCATGGCATCGCTGTCCGCGACCTCCTCATCGCGGGTTTCCTCCAGCGACTTCCGCATATGGTCCCAGTCCACATGCTCGTCCGAGTGGTTCATCACGCCCTTCAGCACGCGCGCGTTCTCGATGAGCTGGGCGTCAAAGAGCTCCTGCACTTCCTCGGCGGTGGCCAGATAGCCGAGCAGGCCGCTCACCGAAAATGTCGCGATCAGGATGCTGGCGAGGATGAGCAGGAGCTGGCGGCGGATGGAGCGCATGTCAGTCCTCCAGGCGCGGGATCAGGTAGCCGACGCCGCGCATGGTGCGGATAAGCTCTGGATAGAGTTTCTTGCGCAGGTGATGCACATGTACTTCCAGCGCGTTGCTCTCCACTTCCTCCATCCAGCCGTAGAGCGAAGCCTCCAGCTTGTCGCGGGTCAGCACCTCACCCACATGGTCGAGCAATTCCTTGAGCAGCATGTATTCGCGTCGCGGCAGGTTGATCTCCTGCTCGCGCAGGAAGACGCGCTGCGCCGCCGGATCGACGCGCAGCTCGCCATGGCGGATCTCCGGACGTGCGCGGCCGGCGCGCCGGCGCAGCAGGGCGCGGATGCGCGCGCCGAGCTCGCCCAGGTCGAAGGGCTTCAGCATGTAGTCATCGGCCCCGGCATCGAGGCCGGCGATGCGGTCGGGGGGAGTGTCGCGCGCGGTGAGAATGAGCACCGGCACTTCCTTGCCGCGCTGGCGCAATTGCGTCAGTACGTCCATGCCGTCGCGGCGCGGCAGGCCGAGGTCGAGGACGAGCAGGTCGAAGTCTTCCGTGGTGGCGGCGGCCAGCGCGGATTCGCCGTCTTTCAGCCAGTCCACGGCAAAGCCCTGGGCGATCAGGGCTTCCTGCAGGGCCTCGCCCAGCATGATGTCGTCTTCGGCCAGCAGGATGCGCATGGCGGTTCCTTCTTGTTCGTGTGCGGAGGGCTTGCGCCGCTCGGTGTGAGGCTGTTCGCGCGGCCTACCAGATCAGCCAGGCGCGAATGCCGTCCTGCTCGCGCAGGAAATCCTCCGCCCCGGCGCCGGCGAGCAGCGTCAACGTGGCATACATGCCCGCCTGCACGCAGTCGGCCGCGAGGATCGTGACGGAACGTGGGCCGCCCTGCACCGGCCAGCCAGTGCGGGGATCCAGGACATGGCCGTAGCGTACGCCGTCTTTCAGCAAAAAGCGGCGGGCATCGCCGCTGGTGGCCAGGCCACCGCCTTGCAGCGCCAGCGTCTCGGCGGCCTGCTGGTCGCGGTCAGGCGTCTCGATGCCGACCTGCCAGGCACTGCCGTCGCGGCGGGGTCCGCGCGCGCGCAGGTCGCCGCCGAAATTGACGAGCAGGGCGGCCGGCGTCAGGCCGGCGAGCAGGGTGAAGACGCGGTCCACCGCATATTCCTTGCCGATGCCGCCAAAATCGATCTCCATGCCGGCTGGCAAGGTGAGCACGGGGTTCTGCCAGTGCACGCGGTGCCAGCCCACGAGCGGCAGCAGGGCATCGAGAGTGGCCTGGTTGGGGATGCGGTCGGAGCCGTCGAATTTCCAGGCCCGGCGCAGCACCCCCGAGGTGATGTCGAAGCGACCTTCAGAGAGGGTATGCAGTGTCACGGCAAAATCGATTAGGCGGGCGGTTTCCTCGTCCACCGTAACCGGCTGGCCGCCGGCGTTGTTGATGGCATGGACGATATTGTCCTGGCGGTAGCGGCTGAATTTCTGCTCGATGCGCCAAGCCTCGCGGGCAGCGGTGTCCAGTTGCTGCGCCGCGGCGGGAAAGTCGTCGTGGTCGAGCAGGATCTCGCAGGGGCTGGCCATGGCGGCAAAACGGCCCACGCAATCGCGGGCGGTACGGCTTAGGGAAAGTTCGCCTTGCATGGGGGGCTCCACGGTAGCGGTCGCTTGGCCGACCTTGCGCGGATCGCATCGGAACGGGCGGCAGGTTCATGCACAAGCCTAACCCCGGCGCCGGGCCACGGGAAAGCCATCGGCCCTGCTGCGGCTGCCCGATGCCGGTGGCGCGCATAAAGCATAAAAAAAGCAGGCAGGAAATCCTGCCTGCCCTGGTATCGCTTCCGCCCGGCGCCACGGGGGCGCCAGGCGGAGTGGAGCATGGATGTGACGCCGTGCTCCGGGAGGCTTACCAGCGGAACGAATACCCCACCGTGACCATCGTGGCCGAGGTGTCCGGCATCAGGTCCTGGCCGGCCAGGTTGCCGGTGGCGGGGGCGGCCGGGGAACTGGCGGCCTGGTCGTACTGCTCGACGCGGAGGCTGAGCTCGTTGTCGCGACCGAGGATGTAGCCGAACTTCACGCCAAAGGTCGTGGCGTCGAAGGCGCCGAGGCGCGGATCGGCCGAGGCCTCGGTCAGCAGCGGCGTCACCGCCGGACCGGCGATGGTCACGTCACGGCCTTCCAGCAGGTAGGGCTTGTAGAAGTCGGCTTCGGTCTGGCTGTACCAGCGCAGGTGCGGTTCCAGATAAAAGCTCGGCGTCAGCGCCCAGTGGTATTTGGCATCAAGAGTGGTGCTGGTGATGCCCCAGTCGTCCGAGGTGAGGCGGGCGGACACATCGACCACGTTCTCCGTGAAGATGTACTTCCACTGCGCGAACAGGCTGTGGCGCATGCGCGAGTCCGGACGGTTCTCGAACAGGTACTGGTACATGCCCGGCGTCGGGCTGGCCACCAGGTTGTTGCTGGTGTCGAGCACGGTCAGGACCTTGTAGGGATCGCTGTGGTAGCCGCTGCTGTTCGAGAGGCCGTAGTTGAGCTGCAGCAGGGAATGGCGGCCGAGGATCTGCGTAACGCCGAGCAGCAGGTCGTACTGCGTGCGCGTGTCATCGCCCTCTTTCAGGTCGTCATCCATGAGCGTCAGCGGCGTGGGCGCGCCGCCCACCGGCTTGATGCTGTCAAACTCGAGGTTGAGGCCTGCGGAAAGCGTCGTGTTCTTGTCGTTGATGTCGTGCGCAAGGGCGCCGCTGACACCGACCGACATGAAGTCGAACTCGCTGGACACGTTGCCACCCACGGTCATGCGCGTGCGCTCGCCAACGGGCTGCTGCCAGCTGCCGGAGAGGGCGACACGGGTGTCCTTGAACTCGTCGTCGAGCGGAAGCTCGCCGGGGCCCGCCGTGTAGGTGCCGCCACCGGACGGACCGGTAAAGGTCTGCGTCACGTTCGCGGGCGCGGCGCCGTTGGGCGAGGCGCCCGTCAGGGAATCAATCACGGCCTTGAAGCTGAGCACGCGCTCGTCGCCGTAGTCTTTCTTCAGGTTGACGACCGGTTCGGCGGCCTGCACACGGCTGTCGGCCTCGGCGTAGTAGAGCGCCGCGGTATCAACCTGCCAGCTGCCGTCTTCGGCATGGGCAATAAAGGGAACAGAAGCGCCGATAAGAGCGGCGCTCGCCTGTGTCAGGGCCTGGGCAAGCGCCAGGCTACGCGTTTTTTTCAGTTGCATCCGCAGCCACCTCCGCCAAAGCCACGGCCACCGGCCGCCGCTTCCTTACTAAAATAGATGTGGTCATCAAGACCGGTCTCGACCGGGTAGGGGTCGAGCGCCATCTGCTTCTTGGCCAGCAGGTCGCGCTCCCAGGGTTTCACCCCGAGCGAGCTGCAGCCACTTGCCACGCTGGCCAGCAGCACCAGCACCAGTGTTTTTTTCATGGATCTGTCCTCAGGGTTGTTCCGCCAGCAACTGCTGGATCTGTTTTTCGTAGTCGGAGCGCTTGGCCTCGTGGAAGCCCAGGTGCTTGAAGCGGGGCTTGCCCTGGCGGTCGAGCATGAAGCTCGAGGGCATGGTCTGGACCTTGAACTGGCTGGCGAGTTCGCCCTTGGGGTCGAGGATCAGGCGGAAGGCGGGATTGAATTCGGCGATGAAGTCATCGGCCTTTTTCTTCTCCTGGTCCACGTTGATGGCGATGACGACGAGCCCGTCCTTACCGTGCTTGTCGTGCATGGCCTTCATCCACGGAAAGGACTGGCGGCAGGGGCCACACCAGGAGGCCCAGAAATCGATGTAGACAACCTTGCCCTTGAGGCTGGCGAGGTCGAGCTCGGGAGCGGCGAAGGCGGGGGCGGCCAGCGGCAGCGCGAACAGCAGCGACAGCAGCAGGCGGCGGGAGAGACGGATCATGGCGGCACCTCGTTCTGGATGCCCCCAAGATTAGTGGGGCTATCCTTAACGCCAGCTTAAGCGCGAGCCCGGCGCGCCAGCCTTAAGCCGGCGTTAATGAAGCGCCCGCGACAATCCCTCCCACAACAACGAGAGCCCGCCCTGCCGCCACAGGCATGCCGGGCTTCTCCAGGGGGGATTCCATGGTGCGCGTGCTTTTGTCCTTTTTGTTCCTGCTGGTGCTGCAGGCGCCGCTGCGGGCCGAAGTCCCGGATTTCAGCGGGGTCAGTGCCAGCGAGGAGTTCCTGCCCGTCGAGCAGGCCTTCCGCCTGGAAAGCGTGGCCGAGGGCGCCAATGGTCTTCGGCTGGCCTGGACGGTGGCGCCGGGCTACGCCCTTTACCGCGACCGTATCGCCACCGGGGTGGACAGCCCGGCCGGCGTGACACTGGCGCCGCTGGCCTTCCAGGGCGCGGCCGTGTTCAAGAACGATCCCAGCTTTGGCCGCGTGGCGGTGTTCCATGACGCGGCCCGCGCGCTGCTGACCCTGGCCAACGTGCCCGCTGGCGCGGCCGGCAAGCCGGTGGCGGTCTGGGTGCGCTACCAGGGCTGTGCCGACGCCGGCCTCTGTTATCCCCCGCAGACGGTGAAGCTGACCTTCGACAAGCCGCAGGCGGCCAGCGCTGGCCCGGTTACGGCCGCTGTCGCTGCCCCGAGCGTCACGGCGGCCTCTGGTCCTGTGGTTACCGAAAGTAAGGAACCGCTTCCTTCTGCGGCCCGTGGCCTGGAGGATGCCGGCGGCATCGCCGGCTTCCTGGGCCATGCCAGCCTGCCCCTGATCCTGCTGACCTTTTTCGTGCTCGGCCTCGGCCTCACCTTCACGCCCTGCGTGTTTCCCATGATGCCCATCCTCTCCGGCCTCATCGCCGGCGACGACAGCAAGGAAATGGGCACCGCCCGCGCCTTCCGCCTGTCCCTGGCCTATGTGCTGGGCATGGCCACCACCTATGCCATCGTCGGCATGCTGGTGGGTTACTTCGGCGCCCGCTTCAACGTCCAGCTCTGGCTGCAGACCCCGGTGGTGTTGATAGGCTTCGCCTTCGTGTTCGTGTTGCTGGCCTTCAGCATGTTCGGCTTTTACGAGCTGCAGCTGCCCTCCTTCCTGCGCGATCAACTGCACAATCTGTCCAATAAACAGAAGGGCGGACGTCTCGCGGGCGTGTTCATCATGGGCATCCTGTCCGCCCTCGTGGTCTCGCCCTGCGTGTCGGCGCCGCTGGCCGGTACGCTGGTCTACATCAGCACCACCGGTGACGCCGTGCTCGGCGGCCTGGCGCTGCTGGCCCTCGGTCTCGGCATGGGCGCCCCGCTCGTGCTGATCGGCACCAGCGGCGGCAAGCTGCTGCCGCGCGCCGGCAACTGGATGCTGGTGGTGAAGGCGATATTCGGCGTCAGCCTGCTGGCGGTGGCGATCTGGCTGGTGGCGCGCGTGGTGCCGGGCGAGGTCACCCTGGTGTTGTGGGGGCTGCTGCTGGGCATCTCCGGCATCTACATGGGTGCGCTCGAGGCGGCTGCGATGGGGTGGCACCGGCTCTGGAAGGGATTGGGGCTTGTGTGCCTGCTCTACGCCGCCTTCTTGTTCGCCGGCGCCGCCACCGGCCAGGACGATCCGCTGCATCCGCTCGGTTCCTTTGCCCACGCCGCGGTGGCGCCCAATGCAACGCTGCCGCAGCACGTGGTGTTCCAGCGCGTCAGCACCGAGCAGCAGCTGCGCGCCGCGCTCGGTGCCGCCCGTGACGCCGGGAAGCCCGCGGTGGTGGATTTCTATGCCGACTGGTGCGCGGCCTGCCAGGTGATGGAGCGCACCACGTTCCGCGATCCGGGCGTGATCAACTCACTTGCGGGCCAGGTGCGCGTGCAGATGGATCTGTCCGATAACACCGACGAGCAACGCCGCCTGCTCGAGACTTTCCATCTTTATGGTCCGCCGGCCATGCTCTTCTTCGATGCGAAGGGCGACGAGGAAAAGGACATGCGTGTGCAGAGCGAAATCAGCGCGGAGCATTTGCGCGCCCGCCTGGGCGCCTGACCGGGCAGCGGGACGCGGTGATCGCGCCCGGCGCGGGGCGTCAGCAACGTCGCACCGGGTGGCGACACCCGTCCTGCCTGCATCCGCCGGCGTCGCCAGGCGCGGCGGCCGAAGGTGAGGCCGCTGAGAAAAACTGCGACCCAATGAAAACGCCCGGCAATCGCCGGGCGTTTTCATGAAGGCTGTCCGGAGGCGCGCCAGGGCGCCGCTGTCTGCCGTTACCAGCGCTTCGGAATATACGCCGCTCCGTTGAAGGTGCCGTAGATGATGCCGCCGTCGCCCGTGAGCTGGGTGGCGGAATAAAAGCTGTTCCAGCGCGGCAGCACCCCCACGTATTTGCGGAAGTGATTGCCGCCCGTGCTCCAGTCCAGCGACTCGATGGTCCAGGAGCCCAGATGTGCGCCCACGCAGTAAAAGCGGTTGGAGGGTTCGCTCATGGCGGGAATCGCATTCGGGCAGCTGACATCGTTGCGCACCCAGGAGCTCTTCAGGCGGCGAGTGGTGGTATCCCACACGAATTTCTGCACGCCCCAGGGCTGGTGCAGTGGGCGGCCGCTGTTGAGCACGATAAGGCCGTTCCTGAGCTGGGCGAGGAGGGGGAGGTCGAGGAGGGGGATGTCGGAGCTGTCCGGCAGCTGATCGATGTTGCGATAGTCGTTGCTGACCACCACGGCGCCATAGCCGCTGACCAGCACGGACTGCTCGGACGTCGTCTTCTGGCGGTCGGGATTGCCGAAATTGACCGGGATCTCGCCGGCGATGCGGCGGTCCTTGCCGGCGGCGACGGGCTGCCAGTCGACGGGAATGCCATCGCGCCAGAACAGGACGAGGTTGGCCACCCTGGCGCCATCCGTGATCACCACGAACTTCTGCGCGCCGCTGCCCATCAGGGTTGGCGTGGAGCCGGAGCCCAGCCCCAGGCGACCATCTCCAAGGAGGCCGTCACCGGCGTTATATTCGGCGCGCCATGCGCCCGTGGCCGTGTTCCGCGACAGCGTGCTGCCATTCCACTGCACGCGGTACATGGCTTTCGAGCTGACCACATAGATGCCCCCTGTTTCGTCGGTGGCGATGGAGTTGGAGATCTGCTCGCCGGGCTCGAGCTTGACGCCCTGCACGCGGGTGAAATCCCGGTTGGCCACGCCCACGCTGCCGTCACGGGTGGCGAAGGCGATGCTGCCGTCCCAGAGCATGTTCATCCCGACAAGGGCGTCGTCGCTGTCGGCAATGCTGGCCGGCAGCTCGAGTTGCCGCGCCAGCACGATGGGCGAGTACATGTTGCCGGGCATGCTCTCGCGGTAGGCCAGCAGTGTGGTGCCCCTCACCGTGTAGAAGGTGTTTTCCAGGTCGACCATGGTATAGGCGCCCGAGGTCGGTGTGGCGAGGTTGTCGAGCAGGCTTCCGGGCTTGTCCAGCGAGGCCAGCCTCTTCAGGGCGCCGTTGATGACCGCCAGCTTGTACACGCTGCCGGTGTTGGAGCCCCAGTAAACGCGATTGCCGTTGCCGTACTGCGGCGACATCGCCAGCGTGATGTTGATGCGGCCGGTTTCGACGTACTGCGGTTCACCGAGGCGCCAGTTCGAGGCGGGGCCGACATGGGGGCTCGCGGCCTGTGCATAGGGGCTCTGGTGTGAGACCGGCCAGGGGGAGTTGGCCAGCCAGGGATTTACAGGCGCGGCGTAAGTGAAGGCGGAGGCGATGGAGAGTACTCCGGCGAGGCAGAATCGGTGCAGGGACGCAGGTTGCAGGGACATAAGAGGGCTCCTTGTCATGGCCGCATTTGTTGTGAGGGCGCCATGCCTGGCGCGTACAGCATGGTGGACGCGGGTGCGGGCCGGTGGGCAGTGACCAAATGCGCCACGATGCCGCAATGGGGTGACCGAACGCGCCATGTTGTGCAAATGGCGAAGGGCGCCGACGAAAATGGCTTGGCCTCAGCGCGGCGGAGTGTTTTTCGGCACCAGCGGCACCAGCGGCACCAGCGGCACCAGCGGCACCAGCGGCACCAGCGGCACCAGCGGCACCAGCGGCGGCAAGGTCGATGTTGCGATGTCTCTGGTGGTGCGGAGAAAAGCGGCTTTGTGGCGGGGGAAGGACGAGGACTGGTACGCGGCGACTGCCCTGGCCAAGGCCCTGGCTCAATCTCCCGAGTGCGGCATGGATCGGTTGGCCCGCTGCAGGCGAAATTGCGACGGCGTAAGGCCGGTCCAGCGCCGGAAGCCGCGCAAGAACGCGCGGGTATCGGCATAGCCGGTGAGCAGGGCGATCTCGTGCAGGGGGCGGGCGGAATTTTCCAGCTCGCTTTCTGCAACCCGACGGCGCGCCAGGTCGGTGGCCTCGCGCCAGCTGCTGCCGGCGTCCAGCAGGTGGCGCTGCAGTGTGCGCAGGCTCATGTTGAGCAGAGCGGCGATGTCCGCTGCGGAAGGTTCGCCGAACGCCATGCGTTGCAGGAAAAGCGTCGCCACGCGCGACACCAGGTCGCCCTGCGCCAGGGTCTCGCACTCGTAGCGCTCGGCCAGCGAGCGGAACCAGGCGAGCTGGCGCTCGTCATGGCCCGGCACCTTCTGCCACAGCACGGAACCGCGCGCGGAGGCCTCGGTGACGCCGTTGCCGAAGCGCACCGGTATACCGGGATACGCTTCGGCATAGCGCTCGGCCGGGAAGCGGGGCGCGTGCCCCAGCGCGATCTCGAAGTCCGCGGCCAGGCCGGTCATGGCGCGCACCAGGTCGCGCCAGCGCGCCAACAGGCGCAGGCCCAGCTCCACCTGGTGCACCGACACATACACGTCCGGGTTGGGCAGGATGCGCACGATGGCATGGTTGCCGCGGTCGATGAACTCGTAGCGCACGGCGTCGGAGGCGATGGCCGAGTAGCGGCAGCTCATGCGTACCATGTCCAGCGGCGTCGGGCAGCCGGCCACCAGCCGGAACAGCAGCTCCGTCACCTCCTGTGGCACATGCTCGGGCAGGCGGTAGATGTAGGCGGGATCGCCCAGCTCGCGCTCGGCGAGGTCATAGACTGGTGAGATCAGGGCCAGCGGGATGCGCTCGTCCGGCACCGCCAGCGGATCGGCCATGCCGTGGCGGGCGCAGGCGGCGCTCACATCGAAGCCGATGCTTCCCATGGCGGCGGCGGTGGCGTGGAAGAACCGGCGGTCGACACCCGGCACGCGCAGGGGCGCGCGGGAGGTAAGGGTGGGCGACGAGGGGCTTACATCCATGCCGGGTTCACAGGTGGTGGGAATGTCTCCAGCCTAGCGCCGGCAGCGCGGCCGCCATTGGCTGGCCGGCGCCGGGGCGCACCATGGCCGGCCAACCGCCGCTGTTCAGGCCGCCTGACGCTCCCGTTCGCGCGCCAGTGCGGCCTGCACCGCCGGGGACTTTCCAAAATAGGCAAGCGCCTCCTGCAGCGAGGCTTCGTCCGCCGGGTGATAGCCCGGATCCAGGTAACGTAGCGCGGCGCCAAACAGCGACTCCAGCTTCGGGAGCGTGCCGCGGCGGCTGGCGCGGGCCCAGCGTCCGAAGAAGAATCGGCCGCCCACGGCCGGATCCTGCGCCATCAGGTGCTTGCCGCTATAGGCCAGCAGCGCCAGCAGCAGCGGGAAGCCGACCACGGCCCAGCCCTGGCGCTCGAGGGTGGTGCCGCCGAGGTGGGCGTGCAGGTCGTGCGCCACGCAGCGGTGCTCCACTTCCTCGGCGCCATGCCAGCGGAAAAGATCGAGCAGGTCGGGGTCGATGTTGGGCGCATTCAGCGCGTCCGCCTCCAGCACCCACTTGCCGAGCACGCAGGTGTAGTGCTCGACCGCGGCGATGATGGCCAGGCGCTGGCGCAGGCGCCATTTTTCCAGGCGCTTCTCCAGGCGACGGGTGATGAAGTTGTTGCCGAGCCGGAGCGGCGTTTCTTCCAGCGCCTGTCCGAACACGAAGTCGGCGACGCGCAGTACGCTGTCGATCTCGACGCCGTGGCGGCGAAGGTATTCATTGAGCGCGGTCTGGTGCGAGCGCGCATGGATGGCTTCCTGGCGCACAAAGCCCTGCACGTCGTCGCGCAGCGTGGGATCGGTCACGAAGGGCAGGGCGCGGTTGTAGACGCGGCAGAACCAGAACTCCCCGGCCGGCAGCAGCAGGTGGATGGAGTTCATGACGTAGGAGGCGTCGGGGTCGTGCGGAATCCAGTGCAGGGGCGTGCGCGACAGGTCAAAGCGGACACGGCGCGGGACAAGGGCGTGGTGGGCAGCGTTCATGGCGGGCCTCTTCTTTTTTCATGGGGCGGCGCCCGGGGGCGCCACCTGTTCCAGTCTCAAAAAATACGGGCATCCCAACCCATTCACAATTTCACTGCGACAGCATGACTTCAATACGGTGTTGGTTCGGCAGGCTTCACACCAGCTTGTGCAGGCCCGGTGCGCGCTTGCCGGTTTCCACCTGCACGGCAAAATCCGCGATCCAGCCGGCCAGGCGTTCGCCCTCGTGCAGCAAGGTCCAGTGTCCGGCGTCGACGTCGCGGCGCCAGGTATTGTGCGCCCATAGCGTGATGTCCTCGAACAACTGCGTGCCGACATAGTTGTCCTGCTGCGCCATGATCAGTTGCACGGGCTTGCCGGTATAGCGCTCGCGCGGCTTGAACAGGCGCGGCAGGAAATTGGCGCGATACAGGTTGATGCCAAAGATGCCGTCCTTGGTCTGCGTCGGCGAGCGCGTGGCGTCGATGTTCTCCGTGCGCTTGAGCACCTGCGGCCAGAACGGCCCGAGCGCGCGCCACACCGTGGGCGCGAACAGCGGCAGCTGGAAGGCCATGATGTACCAGGAACTGGCGAGCTGGCCGAGGGCCTTCTTGAGGTTGGCCGGCGAGGTGGAGAGCAGGCGTTCGCGCATCCAGAAACCCACGTGGTCGAGGCAGGGTCCGGAAATCGTGGTGTAGGAAAGAATGCGGTACTGCAGTTGCGCGGTGGTCACCGACTCCCAGGTCTGGATCGAGCCCCAGTCGTGGCCCACGAGGTGCACGGCGCGGCCCGGCAGGAGTTCGTCCATGACGGCGACGAGGTCGGCGGAGAGCTTGTCGAGGCTGTAGTCGGCGATGCGGCGCGGGCGGTCGGAGGCGCCGGCGCCACGCACGTCATAAGTCACCACATAGAATTTTTCGGCCAGGCGCTCGGCCACCGCGTCCCAGACCTCGTGGCTGTCCGGATAGCCGTGCACGAGCACGACGGGAGTGTTCCCGGGCTGGCCGCGGGTAAAGGCCGCCAGCTTGACGCCATTGGAGCGGATGAGGTGCCGGGTTTCGGGCGTTCGCTGCAGGCGCGCGTTCATGCCATCTCCTGGGGGTCCGGGGGCGCAAAGTCAGGGCAGGTCGAGTCTTACATCGGCCGATGTCAAAGTCTACCGCCCGGGCGGGCCGGACACCCCCTGTCGGGGCATGGCGGGCGCCGGCTGTCAGGAGGGTCGCCGGCACTGCCGGCCGCCCTCTCTGCCAAGCCTAGCCCCTGCGCAGCACGCGCTGCTTCTCGCGCTGCCAGTCGCGTTCCTTTTCGGTATGGCGCTTGTCATGCATCTGTTTGCCCTTCACCACGGCAATCTCGCACTTCACGCGGCCGTGGCTCCAGTACAGCGCCAGCGGCACGCAGGTGTGGCCTTTCTGGTGGATATCGGCACTGATGCGGTCGATCTCGCGGCGGTTGAGCAGCAGCTTGCGGGTGCGCGTGGGATCGGCGATGACGTGGGTGGAGGCCTGCAGCAGCGGCGTGATGTGGGCGCCCAGAAGCCAGGCCTCGTTGCCTTTGATGATCACGAAGGCGTCGGTGAGGTTGCCCTTGCCGGCGCGCAGGGACTTCACTTCCCAGCCGAGCAGCGACACGCCCGCCTCGAACTTGTCTTCGATGAAGTATTCGTGCCGGGCCCGGCGATTGAGGGCGATGCTGCCGGAAGAAGAAGGGGGTTTGCTCATGGGCGGCGATTATAGGGGCAGGCCCTGCAAATATCGCCTCCTGTTCTGCATCAGTAGAAGGCATCGGCCCGGGGTGCCGGGCCCGACGCGGGTAGCGGGCCATGACCGCCGTCCCGCCGACCTCACTCTTTCTTCCACTGCTCCGTCCTTGAGCCGACTCCGCGAATCCCGGACAATCCGCGCAATTTCGCCGCGGCCGTCCGGTCGCGTGCCGGTCATTTTGACGAGGTTAAGGATGGCCACTCCGCAATCCGTGATCCATGGCACCACGCGTCCGCGTGATGCCCTCGTGCCCGCCGCCCTGCTGGGCCTGGCCATGCTCAACCTGTGGGAACTGCCGCGCCTGGCGGCCAGCCACGGCGGCTTCGCCTTCGTCGGCGCCTGGCTCGCCGGCCTGCTGCTGCTCGGCCTGCCCCTGCTGTTGCTCGAGCTCATGCTGGGCAAGCGTGCCCGTCGTTCGCCGCTGGAGGGCCTGGCCTTCCTCACGCGCGAGGCCGACGCCCGGCGCGGCTGGCGCTTTGGCGCCTGGGGCGGCGCCGTGGCGGTATTCCTCACGCTGGCCGCGGTGGCCCTGGTCGCCGGCGGCAGCGTCAATTTCCTGGCGCGCGATGCGGGCCTCGTCAGCACCGCCCTGTCCGAGGTCAGCCTCAGTGGTCCGGCCCTCCCGATCGGCACCGGCTCCCTGCTGCTGCTGGCGGCCGGCCTCAGCCTGCTGACCCCCATGCAGCGCGGCTGGGCGGAAGGGATCGGCTTCGGCCTGGTGCTGGTCCTGCTCGGCATTGCCGCCGTGGCCGGCGCCGGCATGGCCGAGCTGTCCTATCCGTCCCGCGCCCTCACCACCGGCGACTGGCGCGAGGCCCTGCGCCTGGCCCTGCTCACCGTGGGCGGCGGCCTTGGCGTGCTCTGGCTGGCCGGCATGCGCCTGCCGAAGGAGGCGCCGCTCGGCCGTATCGCCCTTGGCATCCTGGCCCTGCAGGTCCTGCTGGCGGTGCTGCTGATGCTGGCGCTCTCGCCCTTCGTGGCGGCGCTGCAGCTCAATGCCGGCGGCGGTCCCGATATCGTGCCGAGCGGCCCGGGCGTCTGGGTCGTGCTGGGCACCCTGCTGCTGTCCGCCCTGCTGGCGCTGCCCCTGATTGCCGAGCCGGTGCTGCTGCGCCTGGCCGAGCGCGGCATGGCGCGTCTGCCGGCGGTGGTGCTGGTGTTCATGTCCGCCGCCCTGCTGGCCGAGGGCATCTGGCTGTTCGGGCACACGGGCGGCCTCATGGATCTGCTGTCGGTGCTGTGCCTGCTGCTGCTGGTTCTGCTGCTGTGCCTGTCGGTGTTCGCCGGCTGGGCCATGAAAATCAGCCATGCCCGCAAGGAACTCGCCCTGCCGGCCGAGGGCGTCTATAACCTCTGGCGGGTGGCGGTGCGCCTGCTGCTGCCCCTCGCCATCGTCTGGGTGCTGGTGCAGCCCTTCGCCTGAGGTTCCACCATGCCGCAGGTCAGCCGTTCCCTGCTCTTGCCCTACTCGGCGCCGGAAATGTTCACCCTGGTGAACGATGTGGGGAGCTATCGCGAGTTCCTGCCCTTCTGCATCGCCTCCGAGGTGATCGCCGAGGCCGAAGACGAGGTGCACGCGCGCATCGCGTTCTCGCGCATGGGACTCGAGCAGGCGCTGATGACCCGCAATGTGCTGCGGCCGCCGGAGCGCATCGCCATCGAGTTCCTGTCGGGGCCGTTCGATCACCTGCGCGGGCAATGGGATTTCCTGGCCCTGGGCGAGACGGCCTGCAAGGTGCAGTTCGTCGTGGATTTCCAGGTGCAGGCGCGCTTCCTGCAATTCGTGGCCGGGCCGGCCCTGCAGCAGGCGGCGGGGCAGACCATCGAGGCTTTCCAGAAACGGGCGGTGCAGGTCTATGGCAGGCGCTGAAACGATCACGATCGAAGTGGTGTACGGACTGCCGGACGAGCAGGTCCTGCTGAGCCTGGCCGTGCCCGCCGGCACCACGGTGCGCGAAGCGGCGCGGCTGTCCGGGCTGGCTGCGCGCTTTCCGGCGATCGACATCGAGCACGCGCCGCTGGGCGTGTTCGGCAAGCTGGAAAAGTCTCCCGACACCCGGGTGCTGAGCGAAGGCGAGCGCGTCGAGATCTACCGGCCTCTGCTCATCGACCCCAAGGAGGCGCGTCGCCTCCGCGCCGAGCGCGCCAAGGCCCGCCGCGGCGCCGCCTGACCGGCCTCAGAGCGGGTCGGCGTTGAGGCGCTTGTCCTTGCTCTCGGGCGTTACCGGCGCCTTGGCCGGCATCTGCTCGGCGCCCTCGATGCGGCTCAGCACGCCATTCTCGAAGTAGACCATGAGGTGGCGGTTGTTGACCTCGGGCAGGCCGGCCTTGCGCGCGTAGGTGCCCGGCACATAGTCGTAGACATAATCCCAGCGCCGCGGATTCAGGGTGTCGGTGACGAGAGGCGTGCCCAGCACATAGCGCACCTGCGAGGGCGTCATGCCCGGCTTCAGCTTGTCGACCATCTCGCGGGTGACCACATTGCCCTGGTCGAGGTCGGCCTTGTAGACGCGCAGGAAGTTGCAGCCCGAGACCGTGAGCGCCAGCAGCGCAATGCCGAGAAACCGCGGCGAAAACAGGGCGTTTTTTTGCATCGGACTGTGAATTCCTCTATCTTGCGGCGGACACGGTGGCCGGCTCGGCCCCTGGCCCCGCGCGGGTCAGGGCGCGATGATACCCTAGGGAAACCGGCGGCGCTGCCCCGCCTGCGTAACCGGCCCCCCACTGCCCGTCACGGATCGAGACCCATGTCCATGAGCAACCAGGAACTGCGCAAGGCCGGCCTCAAGGTCACGCTGCCACGGCTCAAGATCCTCGAGCTGCTGGAGACCTCCCGCCTGCGTCACATGAGCGCGGAAGACGTCTACAAGACCCTGCTCGAGCAGGGCGAGGATGTCGGCCTCGCCACCGTCTACCGCGTGCTGACCCAGTTCGAGGCCGCCGGCATCGTCGAGCGCCATCATTTCGAGGGCGGTCACTCCGTATTCGAGCTCAAGGACAACGCCCACCACGACCACCTCGTCTGCACCAGCTGCGGCAAAGTCGTCGAGTTCAAGGACGAGGTCATTGAGGAGCGCCAGCGCCAGATGGCCGAGGCTCACGGCTTCAGCCTGACTGACCACTCCCTCTATCTCTACGGCATGTGCAGTGACTGCCTGCAGGGCGCGCGCAACAAGTAGGCGATCCCGGTCAACGGGAGCAGAAGCTCCCCCGGGCAGGGAAAGTCGTCGTTTCCTGCCGCCTTCCGTAGCAATTCGGCTTGTCCGCCCGCGACAGGCGGATAGACTCCCCGCTTCGCCATCCTGCAAGGACCCGCTGACGCCATGGCTGTTGCCGACGGGCTTCCCGCCCACGCCTACCACGCTTCCCTGCCCGGGGGCCGCGCCAGCGGCATCCTGCGGGTTTATGACCACGGCCTCGTCTTTGTTCGCGGCGACGGCAGCATCGGCGTGACCCTGCCCCTGCAGGGGCTCGAGATCAAGCGTGGCGGCGCCTCCAACCGCCTCTTCTTCTGCACCCATGCCGCCTGCCCGGGCTGGCAGGTCTACACGGCCGATCCCGCCCTGCTGGCCGCGCCGGCCCTGGCCAATCATGCCGCCCTGCGCGCGCTGGGCCTGCAGCGCCAGCAGCAGCACCTGCATTTCTGGGGACTGACCTTTGGCGGCCTGGCGGCCCTGGCGGGCCTGCTCTTCCTGCTCTGGGTGTCGCTCGATGGCCTCAGCACGCTGGCCGCGCGCAATGTGCCGCCGGACATGGAGGCGCGGCTCGGCGAAACCGTGCTGGGCCAGTACAAGATCGGCAAGGATCTAATGGACGACAAGGTGGCGCTGCCGCTCCTGAAGCCGCTGACCGCGCCGCTCGCGGCCGCCTTGTCGGAGAAGCGTTACACGCTGCGCTTCCATATCGTGAATGATCCGGCCATCAACGCCTTCGCGCTCCCGGGCGGTTATATGGTCATCAATTCCGGCCTGATCCTGCGCGCGCGCCATGCCAGTGAGTTGCAAGGCGTGCTCGGGCACGAGATCGCCCATGTCACCGAACAGCACGGCGTGCGCGCGGTAATCCGCTCCACCGGCCTGTTCGTGGTGGCCCAGGCCCTGCTCGGTGATGCCAGCGGCGTCGTGGCGGTGCTGGCCAATGCCGGCCCGCTGCTCATCAACCAGGCCTATTCCCGCGACTTCGAGCGCGAAGCCGATGCCGAGGGCCTGGCCCTGCTCAAGCGCGCGCGAGTCGACCCGCGCGGCATGGTCGCCTTCTTCCGCACCATGCTGGAAGAAGAAAAAAAGCAGATGGCCAAGATTCCCGATGCCAACGCGCGCAAGGTCATGGAGGCCTCGCGCGCCTTTCTCGGCACGCATCCGGATACCCCGGAGCGCATCGCCAATCTCGAAAAGAAACTGGCCAACGAACCCCGCGCCGGCTGGCGCGACGACGAGGCGGCCTTCCGTGCCCTGCAGGCGGAAGTACGTCGCTTCGTTTCTGAAAACAGGGACCCAGGAGCGGCACCATGAAAAGCGAAATCCGGGGCGGCGACGCCTTTTCCTATGTGGACGTGGCGCTGGCGCCGGGCGACAAGCTCGTCGCCGAGTCCAATGCCATGTCGAGCATGTCGGCCGACCTCGACCTCAGGGCGAAATTCAATGGCGGCTTCTTTATCGCCATCCTGCGCCGCCTGCTGGTGGGCGAAACCCTCTTCGTCAGCCATTTCAGCAACAACACCGACGGCGAGCGCCGCCTGGTGCTGGTGCAACCGACGCCGGGCAGCGTGCGCTGCCTCGAGCTCGACAACGCCACCTTTTATCTGCAGCCGGGCGCCTTCCTGGCCTGCTCGGGCGATGTGAAAGTCGGCATCAAGTTCGCCGGCCTCATCTCCTGGATTGCGCGCGAGGGCCTGTTCCGCATCGTGGTCAGCGGCACGGGCAAGGTCTGGTACGGCGCCTATGGCGCGCTGATCGACAAGGACATCGACGGCGAATTCATCGTCGATACCTCGCACCTCGTGGGCTATACGCCGGGCATCGGACTCAAGCTGCAGCTGGCCGGCGGCATCTTCTCCAGCCTCTTCGGCGGCGAAGGCCTCGTCACGCGCGTGCAGGGCAAGGGCCGCATTGTCATCCAGACGCGCAGCCTCTCCGGCCTCGCCAACTGGCTCAACCCGAAGCTGCCGTAAGGAAACGCCACCATGCAGATCGAATTCATGCACCAGCCCGGCAACACCGCCGCGCGCGTGTCCCTCGCCCCCGGCGAGACCCTGACCGCCGAAGGCGGCGCCATGATCGCCATGAGCGGCCATCTCGGCCTCGAAACCACCACGCACCAGAAAGGCAAGGGCGGCATCCTGAAAGCCGTCAAGCGCATGTTCGCGGGCGAATCGTTTTTCATGAACCATTTCAGCGCCACCGACACGGCAGGCGAAGTCTGGCTGGGCAGCACGCTCGCCGGGGACATGATGCGCTACGACCTCGACAATGAAACCCTGATCGTGCAGTCGGGTTCCTTTGTCGCCGCTGCGCACGGTGTCGGCCTCGACATGGGCTGGCAGGGCTTCAAGAACTTCCTGTCCGGCGAAAGCCTGTTCTGGCTGCGTCTCTCCGGACGCGGTCCGGTCATCCTCAATGCCTTCGGCGCGATCTATCCGGTGGAAGTGGATGGCGAGTACATCGTCGACACCGGGCACATCGTTGCCTTCAGCGAAACGCTGGAGTTCACGCTGACCAAGGCCGGCAAGAGCTGGTGGGCCTCCATCCTGGGCGGCGAAGGACTGGTCTGCAAATTTCAGGGACGCGGCACCGTGTGGTGCCAGTCGCACAATCCAGGCAGCTTCGGCGGCCAGTTGACCGGCTTTCTGAAGCCGCGCCGGGCCTGAGGGGAGAACCGACATGACACACAAGGTCCAGGTCACCGGTTTTGCCGGCACCCACGAGCCCGTCCGCGTCACCGCGGCTTTTGCCCAGCTCTTCCGCATCACCGAGGACAAGGCGGCGCAACTGCTGGCGCGCGCCCCGCTCGTGATCAAGGAAGGACTCGATGCCGCCACGGCGGAAAAATACCGCGCCAACCTCGCGCAGATCGGCCTGTCCGTCATGGTCGTCGCGCCGCTGGCGGATGATCTGTCGCTGGCAGTGGCCGGCGATGACGCCGCCGATGCGGATAAAAACACGACCCCCTATGCACCGCCGCCCGTGAGTACGCCGCCTGCGGTGCCCGCCGAGCAGCCCGGCTTCCGCTTCCGCATCGAGGGTCGTCCGGATTACGCTTTCCTGACGGTGGAGCTGCCCGCCAACCAGACGATCAAGGTGGAAGCGTCGGCCATGGCCACCATGGACACGAGCCTGCGCATGAAGACACGGCTCAAGGGCGGACTCGGTCGCTTCCTGACGGGAGAATCGTTGTTCGTGAACGAGTTTACCGCCGAGAACGTGCCGGGCGAGATCGGCATTGCGCCCGGCGCGCCCGGTGATCTCGCGCATGTCTACCTGCGCGGCGAGACGATTTTCTTGCAGAACTCGGCTTTTGTCGCCTGCGATCCCGCCGTGAACCTCGAGACCAAGTGGCAGGGCTTCACCAAGGGTTTTTTCTCCGGCGAAAGCTTCTTCCTGGTGCGCGCGAGCGGGCAGGGTGATCTCTGGTTCAATACCTACGGCGGCCTGATCGAGCTGGACGTGGATGGCGACTATGTCGTCGACACGGGCAATATCGTGGCCTTTACCGACGGCCTCGACTACAGCATCGGCAAGGTCGGCGGCTACAAGTCGCTGTTCTTTTCCGGGGAAGGCCTCGTCTGCCGCTTCAAGGGGAAGGGCAAGGTCTGGGTACAGACCCGTGCCGCCAGCGCCTTCGTGTCCTGGGCGCACTGGTTCCGGCCGACGAAGAAGGGCGGCTGAGGCCAGGGGCCTCAACGGTCCTGATGGCGCTCCAATGAAAAAGCCCGGCATTGCCGGGCTTTTTCATGTCAGGAGTGAGCGCTTGAGCCTCGGGCAGTTGAATGCAACAGCCGGAAAACCGGTGCGGCGGGGCGAGGCGGCAACGCTCCTGCCCTCAGGCGAGGCGGCGCCGCCGGTGCCGCCAGAGAATGGCGGCGGCGGACAACGTCCACAGCATCAGGGCGTGGCCGGCCAGCCAGGCCATGTCGAGGCCGGTGCCGGTGGCGTGCAAGGGTAGATCCAGAAGCAGGTGGGACATGAGGACTCCGGTAGTGCCGGCCATGAGGAAAAGGCGGGCGGGACCATGGCCTTGTCCCGCCCCCGCCGTCCTGGCCGTTCTCCGGTTTTACTTTTTCAGTGCCACGAAGCGCGCCGGCTCCTTGCCCTTGTCCGCCAGTGCGTCGAGGCGGGTGCCCACGGCATTGCCCAGCATTTCCAGGCGTTTGGCGGGCGAGGGATGGGTCTTGAACATGAGGGCCACGGCGCCATCCTGCGGGTTCACCGCATCCAGGGTTTGCAGCGAGGCGACGAGGCCGAAGGGGTTGTAGCCGGCGCGGGCGGCGATCACCACGCCCATGCGGTCGGCTTCGAACTCATCGCCCTTGTCGAGGCCGCGCGCAAAGAGTTCGGTGCCGGCGGTAAAGGCCTTGAGGCTTTGGGCGGCATCCTTGTTGTTCTTGCGGTCCGCGGCGGCCTGCGCCAGTTCGAGCTGCCACTCCCGGCCCAGTGCCGACTTGATGGCCTTGAGCTGGTGCTTGCGCAGCACGTGCGCGATCTCGTGCGCGAGCACGCCGGCCAGCTCGGACTCGTTGCGCAGCTTCTCGTAGAGGCCGCGGGTGATGAGGATGGTGCCGCCCGGGGTGGCGAAGGCATTGACGTCAGGATCGTCGGTGACGCCGAAGCGCCAGGGCAGGCCGGGACGGTCGGTCTGCAGCGCCAGCCAGAGGCCGACGCGATTCACGTATTTCTGCAGCGCGTCATTGCGCACCAGCGGCGCGGCGCCAAGCAGGCGCGCGGCCACGCCCTCGCCGATCTCGATCTCCTGCGGCTCGGGAATGTCCTGCAGGGACTTCACCATTTTCTTGCCGATGCCGAGCGCCTTTTGCGTCTCGGGGTCATTCAGCTTCTCGAGGGCCTTGCCGAGGTCAAAGGCCTGGGCACCGGCCGAAGCCAGCAGCATGCTGGCGAAGAGGAGCGCTCTCATTTCGTCATCTCCTTGCCGCTGGCATCAAAGAATTCCGCGGCCTGCGGCGCGAGCTTCGCCTGCTTCGCATAGGCGCGTGCCCCGGCCTCGTTCTCACGGTACTGGCCGAGACGCTTGGCTTCCTCGGGATTGGGCTGGGCGTTGCCGAGCTTTTCTTCGGACAGGCCTTTGACGCCCGTGGTCACGGTATTGCCGCTGGAGCCGGTCTTGAAGACCGAGGCGAGGGCGCCGACGCCGGCGTCGCCGCGCTGGCCGGAGCCCGTGCGCACATTGAGCAGGCGAACCCAGCCGGTCTGGCTGCCGCTTTTGACCTGCGCCCAGGCGCCCTGGCGGGCGACGATGTCGACGCTGGCCTTGGCCGGGACAGTGGCCAGCACGTCGGCGTCGCCGAAAGGCTTGGCGCGCAGTTCACTGTCGCGCAGCAGCGTGCCGGGCTCGGCCGCGGCCAGGCCGCTGAGCAGCAGCCCGGCCATTACGGAGGCCAGTCCGGGTCGCGCGAAGGGACGCGGGCGGCTGACAAGGTCGCGGCTGTGGCGCCGCCAAAGAAACAGTTCCATCTCTACCCCCGGGGTTCCGCTGCTGTTGGTTCGAATAGTTGTACGCCCTGGTCACGGCCCTTCACTTCGAAGCCGCCGTGGTCGATAAAGGCAAAGCGGCCGGGCGCCAGGCGTTCGCACGCCTCCCGCGTCGCCCCCGACACCAGCACGCGCGCCACGCCCTTGGTGCAGCCCTCGATGCGGCTGCCCAGGTTCACGGTATCGCCGATGGCGGTGTAGTCGAGGCGATCATCGCTGCCCAGGAAGCCCACCACGGCGGAGCCGGTATGCACACCGATGCCGATGTCGAAATTCTCCAGTGATCCGTCCGTCAGGGCCAATTCCTTTTTGAACTGATCCAGGGCCTCTGCCATACCCAGCGCTGCCTGCACGGCATGTACGGCGTGGTGGGGGTTGTCGGTGGGCGCATTCCAGAAGGCCATGATGGCGTCGCCGATAAAC
>JAJFBF010000105.1 GCA_020697295.1 Moraxellaceae bacterium
CACGCTGATCCGCCACTTCAACCGCACGCTCGGCATGACGCCGGCGCAGTACCTGCAGCGCATCCGGGTGGAAGCCGCGATGGACGCCCTGCAGTGGACGCAGAATCCCGTGAAGCAGATCGCCTGGGACGTGGGCTACGAGGACGTGAATTCCTTCCAGCGCCTGTTCAAGCGCCAGACGGGACTCTCGATGGTGGATTACCGGCGCAAGTTCGCGGTGCGGCAGGCCGGCGCGGGCCAGGCCGAATCGACCTTCCGCCTCGCCACCATGCGCCGGGGCGCAAACGCGGCAGGTGCGGGCGCCTGACACGATCCGGCGTGCAACACCTGACACGTCGCACGCCGCTCAGGCGCTGCATGAAACCTTACTTTCCCGAATTTCCCTGGTGCACCGGCATCGACAGGAGCGGCCAGGGACACGACCTGGCGAAAGCGGTGTGACCGCCGACTCCACCTTGTTTTGCAAGGCCTGTTTGCCGCCGTGAGCAGGCAGAAAAGCGAGGAGACCATTCCCATGATCCTTTGGTAGTGGGCTCAAGTCCCGGCGGGCCCACCCATTCCTGAACCGCCGCCTGCAGGCTGGGACTCCCGGCCTTCGCCCCAGCGGGCCCACCATTCGCGAAGCCTCAAGCGCCCGCAATCCACGCGGGAAACCGGCTGAGCCTCAACGTTCGGGCACGGCAACATCGCAGCTCTCCGCCAGCTCGGGCAGGAGCACCTCCACGCGATTACGTCCCTTTTTCTTGGCTTGGTAGAGGGCCTCATCCGCGACACGAGCCAATGTCCCCGCGGGAGTATCGGGGCGGTGCTCATTGCAGGTCACCCCGAAGCTGGCGCTGATGGTAAAGCTCTCGCCGTTGTCCGCCGTGATACGGATCTCCGTGAGCTGAACCCGACAGCGCTCCAGCAGCGCCAGTGCACCCGGCAGCGACGTCTCAGGCAACACCAGCAAGAACTCTTCACCCCCGTAGCGGCCCACCGCATCGCACTCGCGCACCGCTTCCCTCAGTGTCTTGGCCGCTTCTTGCAAGACACGGTCTCCGCTGGGGTGTCCCCACGTGTCATTGATGTTCTTGAAATGATCGAGGTCGAGCAACGCCACCGTGAGCGGCGCGCCCAGGCGGGCACTCCGCTGCACCTCGGCCTCGAGCCGCGCCAGGATGCTGCGCCGGTTGTGCACACGGGTCAGCGCATCGGTCAGGCTGATCGCGCGAATCTGTGCTTCGCGCTCGCGCCAGCGGCCGAAGATCTGGTAGGCCAGAGTCCACACCACGACCACGATCAGCGTCAGGATGACGAAATTGCTGAAGATCCAGTACGGCGCATGATGCTGGTACGCATTGCTTCCCGCCGGGAGGATGGAGGCATAGGGAATCCAGCCCAGCGCACCGGCATAGGCAATGCCCAGGACAGCGAGCTTCGAAATGACATAGGAGGGAAAGACGATGCTGCGCCGGAACAGCAGGAAGCCCAGCATGGGCGAGGCCATCAGGATTGCCCCGGTGGGCAGGTAAAACGTGCCTAGCGGATAGCCCATGAACAGCAGGGCGAAGGAGTAATACAGCAGGGCAAGGTGCTGGAACCAGCGCGCATCCGGCATTCGCGTACGCAGGCGCCAGGCCACAACCAGCAGCGCCATGGCGCCCGCCATCAGCCCCGCCAGCTGCCAGACATAGTGCTGCGCCACCCGCACATCCACCAGCGCGGCACGGTCCGCCCGCGCCAGCAGGTAAAGGGTTCCGCCCAGAGTGGCGGCGGCCAACGCCATCAGCAGCACCATGACGAGCCCGCACTTGGCCACCGGGCTCCACTCGCGCACGCTTGCGGCATAACCTCGCCAACCGGCCAGCGTCTGCCACCAGGGTTTGCCGTCGATAACGGTGCGGAAGCTCGTGTCCGTGACGATGGAAAGCTGGCGCAGACGGCCTTCCCATTTCACTTCCGCGGCCTTGGTAGCGCCAGCCGAACCAGAGACATCGTCCACGTCCAGAGCCGGCGCTTCGACAACCCGATTGCGGCCTCCCGACTTGGCGGCATACAGCGCCTCGTCCGCCGCACGCACCAGCGGCTCGGCCGTGACGGCGGCCTGGGCATCGGTGCAGGCCACGCCGAAACTGCCGGTGACGGGCACCGGCTCGCCGTTTTCGGCCGTGAGGCGTAGCGCCGCGAGCGCCGCCCGGCAACGCTCGGCCAGCAGGCGCGCGCCCTCGCGATCCGTTACGGGCAGAAGCAGCAGGAATTCCTCACCGCCGAAGCGGCCGAGTTCGTCACCCTGGCGAATACAGCCCCGCAAAGCCTGCGTGGCCGCCTGGAGCGCCCGATCCCCCATGGGGTGACCCCAGGTGTCGTTGATACGCTTGAAGTGGTCGAGATCGAGCAGCACCACGGCCAATGGCGCCCCGCTGCGGCGGCTGCGGGCCAGCTCCTGGTCCAGCAGGTTCAGGATGCTGCGGCGATTGTGCGCACCTGTCAGGGCATCGGTGAGGCTCATGGCAAGCACACCGGCCTCGCGCCGCCGCCATTGGCCGAGCACCATGGCGCAAAGTGTGGTGATGACGATGATGTGGGGCAGGGCGAAGTACAGCTGGCTATGCGTCCAGAACAGTGCGCTTTCCACATCGTGCGGCGCCACCAGCAGCGGCGCATAGGGCAGCAGGCCGTAGGCCGTGCCGGCGCTTATACCCAGCATGGTGAAGAACGCGATGGGCACAGCGACCAGCATCACGCGCCGCGACAGGATGAGGCAGGCCACGATGGGCGCACTGGTCAGCACCACCGAGGTGGCGAAACTCAGGGGACCGATGAGAAAGCCGCCCAGGACCAGGGCGAGCGTAAAGAAGTTGGTGGTGAGGTGCTGGTACCACTCTGCCTCGGGCCTGCGCTTGCGCAGTGCCAGACCGAGCAGCACAAGGAGCACAGAGGCGCCAATGATTGCCCCGGCTTTCGGCAGGATGGCCAGCACAGCCTCCCGCCGGACAAATTCGCCTGCCGTATCGCGATAGAGGCTGTAAAAACACCAGGCGACATATTGCAGATAGCAAAGGCCCACGAACCCGGCCGGAAGACAGCCGCGCTCGACAGTGTTCCACTCCTGGATCTGCGCGATCTTCTGGCGCCAGGTGCTCTGCATGCCTCTCCTTACGCGCCATGGCGGCAGGACTGTTCTTATGTAGGCATGAAGATCACTTGCTGGCTGGTTCGCCGCAACCGGCTTGGGGGCGAGCGGTGCCTGTCACTGTCCGGGCGGCAGGCCACAGGGCAGCGGCCTGGTGGATATTTCCGGTTCCGAGCCTTGGGTCAAGCAGGCGGAAGCGCATTCAACAGGGCTGGCAGGGGATTACGTTGACGCCGTGGCTTCGGCATCCATCACGCATACCTTGTTGCGGCCTGTCTCCTTGGCTTCGTACAGCGCCTTGTCTGCCGCCTTGAGCAGATCATTGAGGCACTGGATGTCCGCCGACGGATACGACGCCACTCCGAAGCTCGCCGTCATGTGGATACGGTGCCCGTCCACATCCACCGCGGTACCGGCGATGGTGCTGCGGATACGCTCGGCCACGAGCGCGGCCGTCGTCGCCGTGGTGTTGGGCAGCAGCAGGGCGAACTCCTCGCCACCGTAACGACCGACCTCGTCATATTGCCGCCGGCTCTGCTGAAGGATGCCGGAGGCTTTCACCAGCACCTGGTCGCCAGCATGGTGACCGTAGGTGTCGTTGATCTTCTTGAAGTGGTCGAGGTCGACCATGATGCAGGCGACCGGGGAATCGGCGAAGCGACGTGCACGCGACAGCTCGCTCTCGCCTCGCTCAAGAAAGGAGCGACGGTTGGAAACGCGTGTCAGGCCGTCGATGCTGGACATTTCCCGGTACAGGTTCTCGCGTTCCACCCAGCGTGCAACCGCGCTCATGGCGAGGCGAGCGATACCGATCGCCACCAGGCAGATCATGACACGTACCAGCACCAGGCCTGTCACGAAAAAGCCGTCGGACCCGACCAGGGGCTTGGCCAGCATGGGCGCGGCAGGTACCACCTGCATCAGGTCGATCAGGACGAATGCAGCCAGAATCCCGCAGCCTACATAGAACGTGCGGATCAGGCGACGAATCGTGCCCAGTGCCGACACGATCAGGATGCCGACGAGGTTGAGCAGCAGGGCCTCGCCGAAATGCGTGCCGGTAAAGAAGCCGGTGGTCAATACGACGACCATGAAGGAGGCACAGACGAAGACTTCGTAAGCCGGCCAATCGTCCACCTGCTGGCGCTTTCGCGCCGCCATCAGCATGAAGCCGACCAGCAGCACGAAGTGCAGGCCATACAGGGCCTGCAACGGCCAGAGCCACTCGGGTCGCAAATACCCTGGTGCGAGCACCGTGAGCAGGGCGAAGGACGGGACGCTGATCACCGGCACCAGCATCACGAGCAGGGCCAGCAGGGTGACCCGGTCGATGGGCCGCCAGTCGAGGGGATTGGACAGCCAGTTGATGGGGTCCACAGCCAGTCTGCCGCGTGGCTCCACGCTGTGCTCAGCCTGCATTACCTGCTCCCTGAAGGGCGAATTTTTCAATGTGGTCAGTGTCTGGCCCAACCCTTCCAGCGTCAGCCCCGAAAAGACCGGTTGCGCTCAGGGCTGACGAACTCAACGTCGTGGCGCCGCGCGCCTCCCTGCCCCCGGGTCTGCCCTCAAACGGGCAAGACTTCGTTAAGGAAAGCCAGCTGGGGCTTGAGGGCATCTGGGAAGTACGGCTCGAAGTACGGGTCGAAATGGTCGGCGTCGATCTGCACTACCTGCAGGTGCGAGTTGGCGACGCGGCGCACCTTGTCCGCCACGAAAGGCGCCACCGTATCGCGTGTCGCGCCCACGATCAGCATCGGCACCTGCACGTCCTTGAGGCGTGTCCAGGGCCGGTAAAAGCCTATGGTCAGCGCGGAACGCGCCGTCACGCGGTTGACGTACTTCGCGCCCTCGTGCGCCGAGAGCCCGAGCTGCAGCGCGTCCCAGGCATTGTCGCGGTCCATGGTGGCAAACTCGCCTTCCCGGGCCACCGTGGGAATTTGGAGCGGAGTGCCCGGCTTCAGCAGGTCGGCAATCCCATACGCCATGATTGGCGCCAGTCGCTTCAACGGTGCGGCACGCAGCGTGGCGATGCCGTCCAGCATGGGCACCTGGATGATGGCGCCCTGCAGGTCGGGGTGCTGGGTCACGAGATCGACGACATGGCCGCCGCCAAACGACGTTCCCCATACCACGATGCGATGCGCTTCGACCTGCGGCTGGCTTTTCAGATGGGCCAGCGCGGCATTCGCCGCCTTCACGCGCCGCCAGGGATTGATGTCCTGGCGCGGCCAGCCACCGCTCATTCCCCAGCCGGGAAAGTCGAACTCCAGGACGGCGTAACCTGCCGCTACGAAGCGGTTGACGAAGGAATGCGTCAGCGCGTGCTGCACGCTGCCCCAGCCGCCTACCATGAGGATGGCAGGCACTGGCCGGATGGAGCTTGCGCCTTCAGGAACGTGCAGCGTGGCCGCGCACGTATCGCCTTCTGCCACGAAGGCAGACTTGATGGCACTGACTTTGACATCCAGAAGGTCGGGATTTCGACGGTTCGCCATGATTTTCCCCTGTGTATTTTTTTTGGCGGTAACTGTTATTTCTCCAACCCTGGAGCGGACCGCGACGCGCGGCCCCTGGCATGACTTCCCTCCTTGAACGGATTCAGGCGATTGCCGAGGTGGTATTGCAGTGTCATCGGCAAACCGTTTTCAGGCACGCTGCGTTGTCATGGGGCGTGCCTTTCAGCCAGCAGACGCGCGTGAAGATCCAACCTTTCTTTCAGCCTTGAGCTGCTTCAGTTCTCGCCGGAACTCCCTTGGAGATTGACGATATTCCATCTGGAAGGCCCGGCAGAGCGCGCCGTAGTTTGAATAGCCAGCCCGCTCCATGAAGGACTTGATGGGAAGCCCCGACTGCGCAAGGAACTGTCTGGCCATGGCGACTTTCACCTGCCGTCGCAAGGCTCGGAAGCATTTCCCCTCCTCTTGCAAACGCTTGCCCAGTTCGCTTGCCGACACATGGAAATTCGCCGCCGTTTCCTCCAGTGTGGGA
>JAJFBF010000106.1 GCA_020697295.1 Moraxellaceae bacterium
ACCGACACCGACTTCAGCAAGATCATGATCGGCAACAGCCGCATCCTCGAGACCAACCTGAGGATGTTCAACCAGTCGCTGGACATCATCGCGCAGGTCAACTACGAAACGCCGTTCACACACAGCACCTGGGACAAGGACGTGGTCGGCTGGACCGACTCGCAGGTGCAGTTCAAGGTGCCGGTACACGCCAGCAAGGGGCCCATCCGCCTGCAGGTGCAGAAGCGCATGGGTTACCTCAATTCACTGTTGCGCCCGGGCCAGCCGCACAACGTGATCGACGCGCAGACCAAGCGCATCACCAACAACTTCTTCTCGCACAAGTGCGACGTGGTCTCGCAACTCTCGGCAGAGACCAAGGCCATCACGCCCATCAACGTCACCGTGAACAACACCGGCTTCGCCGGCCTGGTGACGCAGGGCCGCAAGATCTTCTGGAGCTATGACTTCAACATCGGCCTCGCGCACAAGATGCGCAACCTCGACTGGGCCAAGATCTTCACCTACAAGACCATCGACCCGATCACGCGCGCCCCGGCCGATCCGGCCAAACTCTTCGGTGCGTACAGGACCGTGGCGGGCGAAGTGCCGGCGGAAGCCATCAACGACGTGTACTTCGACCCGTATCCAATGGAAAACCCGATCCCGGGTTTCCTGCTCACCACGCAGAAAAAGCGGGGCAACACGAAGAACACCGGCTGGGTGGGCTACCGCAACGCAGAATCGATTCACCCGTATACCGGCGCGGGCAGCTGGGCCGGCTTCAATTGCGCCTCCTGCCACGGCTACCGCATCAGTTATGAAAAGACGCCGACCACACGCGTGACCAAGGTCTTCCCGGGCCTGCCGAATCCGGAATGGAGCATGAAATGGACGGTGCTGGGCGACAAGGCCGGCGCTACCACCGCGACCTTCGACGGCATCGTGGCAAGTGAGGAAGGCCCGAGCTGGGCGCCGGGTGCTGCCGATATCGACAAGACCACGCTGCTCTACTACATGCCCGCCGGCACCGGCGAACACAACGTCGTGCGTATGGTGGGCGAGGGCAGCGAGACCGACAACGACTACCAGTTCTCGCCGATCACCATCCCCAACGTCACCAACCACATGCCGATCCGCCGCTCGCTCTCGCACACCGAGAGTTACGTCGGCTTCGAGGGCTCCTACATCCACTCCGAAGAGCCGGACGGCGCCATGGGCTCCATGCGTGCGGCCGACCTGAAGGCACTCACCGCCTACATGACGACACTGGATGCCGACGACAGGGACCTCATCAACGTCGGCATGTACCGCTGGCTGAAGTCGCGCGGCAAGCTCGAGGCGCAGACCGGCAGTGCCGCGCTCACCGAAGGCCAGTTCGTGCAGAGCGGCTGGTCGTCCTTCCCCGGCGTGGTGGCGGAAGTGAACCGGGGCAAGACGGCGTTCGACCGCGACTGCGGCAGCTGCCACAACGACAAGGTGGGCGCCAACAGCAACGAACGCATGTTCCGTCTCGACCAGGTCGGCCGTTTCTTCGCGCCCACCATCTACCAGAAGGACCAGCAGTCCATCCGTGTCGCCTACCTGCGCGACATGTACTTCACGCAGTCGCGCGGCCTGCTCTCCGACGGTCACGTGCGCAACCTGGAAGACCTGGTGAACCCGGAACGCTGCACCGAGGGGTCGCCGCTCTACAACCAGTACTACACGATCCACCCGGCGGTGCGCCCGGCGCTGGGTACGCCCGACCAGCCTGCCGCTTGGCCCGACCTCAACCGCAAGGGCGACGTGTTCCGCGTCTACCGCAACAAGGAGTACTCGGACAACGATCCGTCGACGCAGCGCAACCGCTTCATCGAACGCCACAAGTACTTCGTGAAGGTGGACTGGGATCCCGACAACTACTACTGGGACTACCAGAAGATGCGCCGTGAATACGGCCCCGGCGAAATGGGCACGGCCCAGCCCATCGGCATGCCGGCCGCCCCGCACCCCTGGTGCAGCGCGGGCAGCGACGATATCGACAGCACGGTGCAGTACGTGCTGACGAAATAAGCCGCCGCTGGAATGAAAAAGGGGAGCTGCCTGCAGCTCCCCTTTTTTTTGCGCGAGTCATGCCTGGAATCGCGCGGCTTCTCTCTCCGCCTTGCGCCCGGCCTGATCAGCCGCCGCCCGCCTGTTGCAGCAGGGTCGCCTGCAGGCTGCCGAGGATCATGAGCTTGCTGGTTTCCGCCAGCTCCAGCAGTGCTTCGGCCTCGCCATCCTCGATCTTGAACAGGATGAGTTCGTTCAGGCCCGCAATGATGCCCAGTACGAGCTCCGGCTTGAGCGGCGGCAGGCCCGGCTGCTTCTGCCGCTCTTCCTCGTACAGCGCTGTCAGCAGGTCGGCGAACTGCTGCACGACATGACGCTTGGCCTGCATGCCCTCGGCGCCCAGGGCGAGGATGTCGACGTACAGGCGCTTCATCAGCGGCGCCTGCCCCTGCATCTCGGCCAGATAGGCCTGGGCGCCGCGCTCGATACGCTCCATCAGCGAAAGCTCCGGCTGGTCCACCGCGTCCTTCAGCGTCTGCAGGATGCGCGCGCTGTTCTCCCGGTAGAGCGCGAGAAAACACTCCTGCTTGTTGGCGAAGTGCTCATAGAACGTGCGCTTGGAGACGCTGGCCTCGCGCGCAATGTCGTCGGTGTAGATCTCCGACAGGTGATGCTGCTCGAGCGCGGCGGCGAGACCGGCCAGGAGGCGGCTGCGGTGGTCCTTGGGGGCGCTTGGGTCCGGCATTTCAGCTCCCGGCTGAGTGGCTATTGACGGCGAGTATACCGCACGGTACAAGTTTGTACCGTTTAGGTACAAAAATGTACCAAAGGCCTTTTCCCCAGGACCCCGTTATGAATGCAAAGGTGAAATCAGCTCGTCCGGCCGCCACCACCCGGGCCAAAGTCCTCATCATCGGCACCGGTTTCGGCGGCCTGGCGACCGCGTATCACCTGAAAAAGGCGGGGGAACGCGACTTCATCATCCTGGAGCGCAAGGGCGATGTGGGTGGCGTCTGGCGCGACAACAGTTATCCGGGCTGCGCCTGTGACGTGCAGTCCCACCTGTATTCCTTTTCGTTTGCCCCCAATCCGGACTGGAGCCGGCATTTTTCGCCGCAGGCGGAGATCCACGCCTATCTGCGCAAATGCGCGAAGGATTTCGGCCTGCTGCCGCATGTCCGCTTCAATCACGACGTCACGGGCATGGACTGGCAGGAAGAGGCGGGCGAGTGGGTGGTGCAGACCGGGCAGGGCGAGTTCCGCGCCCGCCATGTCGTCGGCGCCTTCGGCTCGCTGAGCGACCCCGCCATTCCCCGTGTCGACGGCCTCGATAACTTCCAGGGGCAGGTTTTCCACTCCGCGACCTGGCCAAAGGATTTTGATCCGCGCGGCAAGCGCGTGGCCGTCATCGGCACCGGCGCCTCGGCGCTGCAGTTCATTCCGGCCATCCAGCCCGAGGTGGCGCAGATGCATGTCTTCCAGCGCACGCCGCCCTGGGTCATGCCGCGCCACGACGGCCCCATTCATGCGGTCACCCGCCTGGCCTATCGCCGGCTGCCGCTGCTGCAGCAGGCGGAGCGCCTGCGGCTGTATTCGCAGCGCGAGTCCTTCGCGCTCGGTTTCATGTATCCGAAGCTCATGCAGCAGGCCCAGAAGACCGCGCTCCGGCATCTGCAGGACGCGGTGCGAGACCCGGTGCTGCGCGCCAAGCTCACGCCGGACTACACGCTGGGCTGCAAGCGCATCCTCATATCCAACACGTATTACCCGGCACTGGCGCAGGCCAATGTCGAGGTGAGCACCGATGGCATAGCCACCGTCACCGCGGACGGCGTGATCGGCCGCGACGGCGTGGAGCGCAAGGTCGACGCCATCATTTTCGGCACCGGTTTCCAGACCAAGGACCTGCCTTTTGCGCACTACATCCGCAACAACCAGGGCCGCACGCTGGCCGAACACTGGGCCGGCAGCCCCAAGGCCTATATGGGCACCACCATGCACGGCTTCCCCAACCTCTATCTGCTGCATGGCCCCAACACCGGCCTCGGGCACACCTCCGTGATCTACATGCTGGAGGCGCAGGCCGAGCACATCGTCGGCGTGGTGAAACATGCGGCGCAAAACGGCTATGACATCGTCGAGCCGACGGCGCAGGCCGAGCAGGCCTTCGTGCGCATGATCGAGCGCGACATGAAGGGCACGGTGTGGGTCGCCGGTGGCTGCGACAGCTGGTACCTAGACGAGACCGGCCGCAACTCCAGCCTCTGGCCGAACTTCACTTTCAAGTTCCGCAGGCTGGCCGTCGAAATCGACGCCGACGCCTATCAGGGCCGCCGCGTTGCCGCGCAGGCGGCTGAAAAGGTGCGGGCATGACGACGGTGTCGCTGCGCCACCGCTTTTTGCAGGCCATGGATGCCGTTGCTTCCCGGCTTCCGGCAGGCCTGGCGCTTCTGCCAAAAAATGATGCCGACGAGCCGCTGTCGCCCTTCCTGGAAGGACTGCGGCATCTGCGCCGGCTGACTGCGCCGCGCAATGCCGCCGCGCTGTCGCCGCAGGCGTTGCGGGAAAGATTCCGCGCGGATCTGCTGGCGCTGCGGGTTGCCTTTCCGGTGCGGGACGTGCGCCATGTTTCGATCCCGGGAGCCGGTGGTGAATTGCGGGCCCGCCACTATCGCCCGGCCACGACGACGGTGCTTCCCGTGCTGCTGGTGTACTTCCACGGTGGCGGCTTCGTGTTCGGCGATCTCGACACACATGACGATGCCTGCCGGCTTCTCTGCCAGGAAAGCGGAATGCCGGTGCTGTCCGTGGATTACCGCCTCGCGCCCGAGCATCCCTTTCCTGCCGCTGTGCAGGATGCGGAAGCCGCCGTACGCTGGGCGCTGGAAAACCGCGAAGCGCTCGGTGTAGAGGCCATCGCGGTCGGCGGCGACAGCGCCGGCGGCAACCTCGCTGCCGTCACCGCGCAATCCCTGGCAGGCACGGGAAGCCCGCTGCTGGCGCAGCTGCTCGTCTATCCCGGCACGGACCGCAGCACGCCACGTGCATCGCACCGCCTGTTCAGCGACGGCTACTTCCTGAGCCGCGATGACCGCGAGTTCTTCTATCACCACTATCTCGGCGGCCAGCAGCAGCTCGCTGCCGATCCCCGCGTCTCGCCACTGCTCAATCCGGCCCCGGGCACGCTGGCACCGGCTCTCATGGTGACGGCCGGCTTCGACATGCTGCGCGATGAAGGCGAGGCCTATGCCGAACACCTGCGCGAAACGGGCACGCGCGTGGCGCAGATGCGCTTCGAGCGCCTGGGCCACGGCTTCATCAACCTGGCCAGCGTCCACGGCGACTCGCGCCTGGGCCTCAAACAGATCGCTGAACAATGGCGCAGCATCTGCCAACAACAATTGAACCGCGGAGAGAAAGCATGAGCCTGCACAACAAGAGAGTGTTGATCACGGGCGCAGCCCGCGGCATCGGTGCCGAAACGGCGCGCCAGCTTGCCGCCGGCGGCGCCAGGGTCGCCCTGGTCGGCCTTGAGCCGGAAAAGCTGAAAGCCCTTGCTGCCGAGCTGGGCGCCGGCCACACCTGGGCCGAGTGCGATGTCACGGACAAGGCCTCCATGGAGGCGGCCGTCGCCAAAAGCGTGGCGGCGCTGGGCGGGCTCGATGCGGTCATCGCCAATGCCGGCATCGCCAGCAACGGCACCGTGGCGGTGAGCCCGGTGGAAGCGCTGGTGAAGACCGTGGAAGTGAACCTGATCGGCGTCATCCACACGGTGAGCGCGACACTGCCGGCGATCACGCAGAGCCGGGGTTATTACCTCATCGTCTCCTCGGCGGCCGCGCTGAAATCCATGCCGGGTACGTCCGCCTACGCGGCCTCCAAGATGGGCGCGGACCATTTCGCCAATGCCTTCCGGCTGGAAGTCGCGCACAAGGGCATCGATGTCGGCGTGGTCTATCCCGCCTGGGTCGACACCGACATCGTGCGCGACCAGCAGCGCGACCTCGCCTC
>JAJFBF010000049.1 GCA_020697295.1 Moraxellaceae bacterium
AGAATGACAAAAGCCCGCGATCGCGGGCTTTTTGATATGGAGCGGGTGATGGGAATCGAACCCACGCTAGCAGCTTGGGAAGCTGCAGTTCTACCATTGAACTACACCCGCAGACCGCCCTGGCTGACGCAGGCGGCGACCGGCATGGTAAGGGTTCGGCCGCCGTTCGTCGACCCGGTTTTCTGGCTGATCTGTTACCCGGTCCGGAGGGAGTCTGGCGGGTAGCCAGGGGATTCTACCCTAGGGGTGATTCCCGGCCTCGAACCGGGGCAGGGAGAGGCCGGAGGCAGGCCGGCCGCACCGGAGTCTGCCGCCGCCAAATCCCCTCAGGCCTTGAGCTTTTCCAGGGCGTCCTGCATCGACGTCTTGATGCCCGCCCAGGTCTGCTCCACGTTCGCCTTCAGGCCGTCCCAGGCATCCGCGCCCGCCGCCGTGAGTTCGTCCAGCTTGGCATGGGCTTCGACCATGCGGGCGTCCAGGGCGTCGACCTTCTTCTGGATGTCGAGCTGCACATCGATGGAGGCGCCGGTGGCGCGGGCTTTCAGCTTGTCGATATCGGCCTTCCACTCATCGAGCTGGGCCTTGAATTTCTGGGTATGCAGGGATTGATCGTTCATGGTGATGTCCATTTTGGCGGGAGGAGGCTGCTGAAAGAAGGGCAGCCTACGCCCTGTTGGCGGCGGCCTCTGTGCGGTGGCGTACACAGGCCGGAAAATTACGGATGGGGCTGCTCATCATCACGGCCGCTGCGAGCGAAGGGCAGCAGCCATTCAGGTGGTATTCGTGCTTAAGGACAGGTAGGGGCATCGCCCGTGACAGATCGCTCTATCTCGCTTCGGGTGGCGGCGAGGACGGACTGGTGCGCAGCGGCATCCGTTGCGGCCTCCGCACTCGTGATCGCTGACAGCGCGGCCGCCCGGCAGCTCCGCTCCAGCAGCAGTTGCGCCAGGTTGTTGTAGGCGCCGGCCGATGCCCCGAGTTGCAGCGCGCTGCGCAACGCCACTTCCGCGCCGGCAGCATTGCCCTGCGCATAGCGCGCATTGGCCAGTGCCTGCCAGGGCAGCGCCTGCTCCGGCCAGCGCCGGGTGGCGGCGGTATAGGCGGTCTCGGCGAGGGCGGGCCGCTTCAGCGCTTCAAAGGCGCTGGTCGCCCCCAGCCAGTCCTGGCTGTTCGCCGTCACCGGAATCGTGTCGGCGGGAGTCGTGACCAGGGCCCAGTGCTCGGCGCGTTGCCAGCTCGCCATGAAGCGGCGGCGGGAAACGACGACGCGCTTCTCGGTGCCGGAGCGCAGCAGCACGGTGTCCGCGGCCGAGTCGTAACCGATCACGACTGCGTAATGCCAGACCGGCATGTACTTGAGCCCCAGGTTCTGCAGGACCAGCACCGGCGTACCGGCAGCGACTTCCTTTAATAGCGCGCCGATGTCTGGCGACAGCACATAGGGAACGCGGTCATGGGTTCGGGTCGCCGCGATGATCTCGGTTTGCGTGCTGCCGCGACGGCCGGGCAGGTAGATCTGCGGCACGAGCTCGTCCGGCGTCACGCGGGCGCCGCTGGCCCCCAGCACGGTCGCCAGTGCGGCCGGGCCGCACTGGTAGTCGGCCTGCGCGTAAAAAGGCGTGGCCGTCAGCTCGACACGGGCAAGCGGCAGCCCGCGGTCACGCAGCGCGGGACTGCCCGCGCAACCGGCCAGCAGTTGGGCGAGTACGAGAGTCGCCAGTAGGCGCCGCATGTTCCCGCGCACTCAGATGCGCGGGAAGATGTTGATGGCGCCCAGCAGCTCCAGCAGGATCAGGATCAGGATGACGGTCAGCACCACGCCCAGGGCGCCCGCACCGGCCGGCGCTTCATTGATGCGCTCCTGCACCTGGCTCAGTTCGCTGGCGGTCATCGCGGCCACGCGGGTGGCGGCATCGGCAGGACTCACGCCCAGCGCCTTCATCTGTTCCTGCACATCCGCGCGCGCCATATAGGCCTGGACTTCGGTCAGCTGGCTGGCGCGCGACTGCTGCACCAGCAGGCTGTCGGTGCCGATCATCGCGGCCTGCACGGGCACGGCATTCACCATCAGCGCAGCTGACAGGACGATGGAAGTAAGGGGGGAAAGGATTTTCATGATTTTTTTGCTCCGGCTTTGCCGCCATCCAAGGCGATCTGATTGCCTGTCCGCATAAGTGCGGGGGCTTGGGCTCAAGTATTGGGAACCAGTGTAGACCCGTCTGTGCGGTGTCGCACATTAGCCGGCCGGATGGGCTGGCTCAGGCCTGGGGCCTGGGGCCGTGGCCGTGGCTGGGGTTCAGGTTCAGGTTCAGGTTCAGTTGGCGCTGACGCCAGCGCTTGCGGGGAGCCTTCCCGGTCGGCGTGGGCCACCCTCTCCAGGCCTTTGAGCCAAGCAGGACGGCTATGTTTGATGGCGCACAGACGAATACCGGCAGGAACCGGACTCTTGCTGCCTGTATCCGCAGGTAATGAAGGTATTTGTCATGTTGGAAACTCTGATTCTTGTTTTTCTTGTGCTCTGGGTGCTGGGCCTCGTGTCGTCGTACACCATGGGCGGGCTTATCCACATACTGCTGGTGATCGCCATCGTCGTGTTCCTGCTCAGGGTGATTCGCGGCAAGCGCCTCTAGGCGCACCTCGCCAGCCTTGCCGGTTCGCCGTGCTTCTCCCATCGCTGTGGCCGCTCCGGATGCACTGCCAATTGGCAGACGTGACGGCGCTCCCTCGCCCACCGCACCGGCGTCCGGCCAACTCACGGCCTCAAAAAAACGGCAGCCGAAGCTGCCGTAAAGGGGTGCCGCCAGGTTCTATTGCTTGATGGGTTGCGAGACGCCCTCCAGGCGCATCGTGCCTTGCGGAATGCGCAGGGAGATGGTGCCGCCCGGCAGGAAGCTCGCTGCCAGCAGGTTGACCGTGAAATCGATGTTGGCATCGTTGGCCAGTGTCGCCAGCATGCGGCCGTCCGGCAGGAAGTACACCGGCCCGGAAACACTGATCGTCAGCGGATAGCTGTGCAGGTTGTGGCTGATGGGAATGCCGCTGATGGAGGGCGACAGCGCCGGCTCGTCCAGGTACAGCTCCAGTGTGCCGGTCAGCCGCAGGGCGCCGTCCTGAAAACGGATGATGCCGGTGACGGGCAGGTCGCGGCGTCCGCTGTCCGGATTGAAGGCATGGCGGATGCGGAAGATCTGCTGTCCGGTCGGCGCGGACGTGTTGCCGAAGGCGGAGTTGGCATACACCGTGAAGCTCGAGGCCAGGATCTGCGTGGGTTGGATCAGCACCCGCACACCGCCGGCCACCGGATCGTAGTCCGCTACTTCCGCATCCAGCGCATTGCTGAGGAAGAGGAACTGCTCCTGCGGACACGACAGGCCCGGTGCGCAACCGATATTGGAAGCGCTCACCAGACCCGTTTGCCCGGTGGTGATGGCGCGCGCCGCGTTCGGGGCCAGCCAGAGGCCGCCGCCGGTATCGACCGCGCCTTCCTCATCCGCATCATGCACAAAGTTGGCGTTGCTGTCGTAGGCAGGCAGGCCGCGCAGGCGCTGCGCCACCGAACTTATCCGCGGGCCACCGCGGAACCATATCTCGAGAGCGGGGCCGCCACCGGTGGCCGTGGGCGCGGCGGCGGCGGTCTGCGCGAGCGCCTGCGTTTGCAGGGGCAGGCCGTTACTGCCGCAAAGAGCCTGGCTGCCGTTGCAGGTGGCGGTGGCGGACTGGCTGTTGCCGTTCGAATTGAGCACGTAGCGGTAGAGCGTGCCCTCGGCCCAGGGCGTGTCGGGTGTGAAGCGCAGCGCCTGCGGGCCCGTGTCGAGGCGACCGGCGACCGCTTCCTGGCAAACCCCGGCGGCATCCAGGCGCTCGACCCGGAAGCTGCCACTGTCACAACTCGTGCCCAGCTGGATGCTGGCGGCGTTCATGTTTTGCGAGAACTGTACCTGGATGCTGCGGTCGGTGGGCATCACGGGCAAGGGCAGCAAATCGTCGCCGGCGCCGCCGCCCGCGCAACGGCCCTGCACGTCCGTGGCCACGTTGCGCGCGGTGGTCACGCAGGGAAAGCCCGGATAGGTCGCGAGCACCGCCGGTGAACGGCTGCTGGCTGCCGTCAGCGTGGGCAGCGAGAACACACGCTGATGCGTGTCATCGTCCACGCCGTTGCCGGCAAGGTCGGTAATGGCGGCGCTGAATACAGCGGTGTATTCGGCGTTGTGCTGCAGCGGCGTCGCCGGTCGCAACACCACGGAGGAACCGTCGAGGCGCCAGCTGATGGGCTCGGGCACGCCATTGCGCAGCAACTGCAGGCTGCTTTCGGTCAGCGTGTCGGGGTCCAGCGGCTCGCTGAAGGTAAGGATGACCGGATCCCCCGGACGCGCGCGCTTGGCTTCATCGCCCGGCAACCACGATTGCAGCGTGGGCGCGGTGGTATCGGCCACGGGAGGCGGCGCATTCAACTGGTCCTGGTAACCCTCGAGATGGAAGGAGAGCACGCCGGCCGCCTGGTCCAGGCCCAGCACATCCAGCTCGATCACGCCCACGGCATCCATCACGAGCTTGCCGTTCTTCACGATGGCGGTGCCCACTACTTCGATATGCAGCAGGTTCTGGGTGAAGGCGCCGTTGGCCGAGGCATTGGCCGCCGACATCGCCGCGTCCATGGTCAGGTAGACCTGGCGCGGTGCGTCCTCGGCCATGCTGTAGGGATTGGGCACCATATAGCCGGTGGCATCCGAGATGATGTTGACGCGAATGGTGTCGGTATTGAGGCCGGCCGGCACCTCGCCCACGATTTTCACATCCACCGCGCTGCCACTGAGCACGTTGCCGCGACGCACCGTAAGCGGTGTCACTACCGGATAACGCGGCACGAAGGCGAGCTCGGCATAGAGGTTGCCGGCCTGCTGCGAGGCGCTGTTGTTGCCAAGCAGCGCCGAGGTGATGGGCACGTTGTTGATGGCGGCGCCGGTGAGCGGCGACAGCACCGTGCCCGCGGCGGAGTCGGGTACCTCAAGCGCCATGGTGGCGCGCGGTCCGGAATCTTTTGGCACAAAGGTCAGGTCGGCGTAATCGCCCGGCACCAGCGCATTGCCAGTCACGCTCTTCAGCGCGCTGCTGAGTTTCAGGTGATACGTGCGCCCGGCCACCAGGTCCTGGCGCGGGTCGATCGAGACCAGCGCGCCGGTGACGAGCACGGTGGCGGGTACCAGCGTATTGCTGTCGTCTTCCAGGCGGACGCTCTGGCCATACTGCAGGGTGCTCACATTCACGGGCTGGCTGAACTGCAGCCGCAGCGTGGAAAAATCCATGACCGGGAAATTGCCATGCGCGGGCAGGGTCCGCTCGACCCGGAAGCTGGCATTGCTGCTGATCGAGGTGGCCGCGCCACGGGTGGCGGCGCGGGTGCTGAAGGTGAGCGGCACCGGCGGCACGAGGCCGTCGCTGACGGCCAGGTTGGGCCAGTCCACGGTATAGCGCGCGTTCTCCTGCAGTGGCGACGCGGGTGTGAGCACCACGCCCTTGCCACCGTTGGCGGGGCTGGCGCTGAAGGGCACGGCGCCGCCGCCTTCCTGCGTCAGCGTAAAGGCGCTGGCCAGCGCGCCGCCATCCGCGGCACGCACCACGGCGGAAAATTGCAGCACCACGGGAGCGGTGGGCGCGATCCGCGACTGGCCATCATAGGGATAGGCATAGACCAGGCTGGCGCCCGGCGACCACGACGCGGGAATGCTGGTGGTTTGCGTGTCGCCGCCGCAGGCGGCCAGCAGCGTGCAGAGAAGTATCAGCAAATGATTGCGCATGGCGATCTCCTCAGAACTTCAGCGTCATGGAGCCCATGAACACATGCACTTCGCCGCCCGTCTCCAGCGCTTCATACGGGTTGCCGCTGTTGACCTGGCTGGAAGTGAGCCGGAAGGTTCGCGTTTGCAGCAGGTGCAGCTGGTAGCCGAAGTCGAGACGCACCGGGAAGGCCAGGATCCACGGGTCCCGGAATTCGGCGCTGGCACCCAGGCCGATCACGTAGCGGTCGTTGTCGAGGTAGTTCACGTCCAGCGAACGGTCCGACTCCAGCGCGGATTCTTCCCAGGCCACGCCCGCCATCAGGCGGTAGGTGTCGTTGACGCGCAGCTCGGCGCCCAGGCGCGGAATCAGGATGTCCTTGAAGCGCAGGTTGGCCTGGTCGCGCACGGTGTCGTCCTGGAACTCGCCTTCAAGCCGCGACCAGCGCTGCCATTCGCCGGTGATGCCCACGCGCAGGCGATCGCCCTTGTATTGCAGGCCGGCGCTGACGGTTTCGGGCTGGTAGGAATCAATCGTGGCGATGGCGAGGTTGAGGCCAGGCGAGGGAATGGTGCCGGGAATCACCACATTGGCATTCACGCGGGTTTCGGTGTTGGAGGCGGCGCGCCAGGACAGCGCGGAGTCCCAGCGGTTGAGCGCGCAGTCGGCCTGGTCCGGACACAGCGTGCGGCCCCAGTTGATGTTGCTGCCCACGATGGGTGTCAGCTTGGGTTCGGCCGAAACGTCGAGCTGCTCATACCGGGTGTTGCCGGCCAGATCGCTCTGCCCGGAAAGCGAGGCGCTGGACTGCAGCGTGACGCGAAACGAGAGGCCACCGTCGATGCCGCGCCAGAGGTTGGTGGCGCCGCCCGCGGTCAGGAACAGCGGCTGGCGGTCATAGCGAAAATACTGGCCGCCGGTGGAGGTGCCGGAATTGAAGGCCAGCATCTCGCGGCCGTATTTTTCCACGCCGAGCATGAGCCCGAAATAAAGCGGGTGCTCGACCTTGGTCAGGGAACTGAGGTTGGTCTTCAGGCCGATCAGGGTCTGCCGGCTCGGGTCGATGTCGAGCAGGTCGCCCTGGCGGTTGACGGGCATCGCGCCCCCCTGGCTCTGTGCCTCGACCTGGTGATCGACGTAGGTGAGGCCGAGGGTCAGCTCCCCGCGCGGGTCGGCGGCGAGGGCGGCGGGGTTGTAATAGACAGCCGCGACCTCGGGATTGAACAGCGACAGGGCCTGGGCCGAGGCCACATCGCCCGGCATCAGGCCGTAGGAGGCGGCGATATTGCCCATGCCGGCAAAGGCGGGAGTGACGGCGAGGGCGAGGGCCCCGGCCAGGCAACGTCCGGGAAGAGCCTGAAAGTTCATTGTTCTTGTCCTTTTGTAGAGTCCATTTTGCGTAGCCGTCCGACCGGGCAAGGCGCGAGGCGCCTCCCGGGGCTGCTGGCTGCCGGCACCCTAGTGCAGGAGTCCTGCTCAGCCCTTAGTACTTGTTCAGAGGCTCTGTATGAGCTCGGTAAAACCGTGAACCCCGCCACATCCGGAGGGTGAACGGTTCGGCGTTGCCGTGTAGGCATGACCGAGCCACGTGATGGTCTTTACGAAAGGCGGGGGAGAGCGGATGCAGAAGGGGCGACGGGGGCGACGAACGGCAGGGGCCGTTCAGGCCTGTTTCCGACGCAAAAAAAAGACCCTGGCGGGTCTTGGGACAGCAGATGGGCAGGCGGACCTTCTGTCCCGGCAGCAGGCGCCGGGACAGCCTCGACCCCATGGGCCGGCGCCGGACGTGCCGGCAGGATCCGTCGCGGCGCAGGCGCCTGCTTTCAGGAGCCGGGCCGGCTAGTCGACCAGGCGGGCGCGATAGTGGCCGCTGCTGCCATGCGGGATGAAGCCCATGGCCAGCAGCATCTCGGGGATGCCCTCGCGGGTGGCGTCGAAATCTGTCTCCAGCCACTCGGCGCCCTGCTCGGCCTCCAGGCGCCGGACTTCCTCGACCATGCGCACGGCGACGCCGCGGCCACGGGTGGCGGGGTGCACGTTGAGGTAGCGCAGGTGCCGGGTCGCGCCCTGGCCCCGCACCAGCACGGCGGCGATATGGCGGCCATTGAAGACGGCGGCGTAGAGCACGTCGCCCGACGCCACCGCATCGAGCACCACCGACTGGGCGGCCTGGGGGGAGGCGAAGTCGGGGGAATCGGTATAGATCCGGGCGAGTTCATCGACCAGGGCTTGATCCAGGGGGGCGGTGGCGCGCTCGACAAGAACCGGCATAGGACTTCCTTCTTATGTCTAAAACCCCGTGAAAAGGGGCGATTCAAGGCCTGAAATCTAGCACAAAGCCTTCAGCTCTGCCGTCCCCGGCTGCCGGCGCCCCGGAATGCCGGTATAATCGCCGGCTTTCCCAGCATGAGTGTCGCCATGTCCGCACGTCAGGCCACCGTGGTCCGCAACACCAACGAAACCAAGATCAGTGTGTCCATTAACCTGGACGGCACCGGCCAGGGCACGCTTGCCACGGGCATGCCCTTCCTCGACCACATGCTCGACCAGATCGTCCGCCACGGCCTGATCGACCTCGACATCCGCTGCGAGGGCGACACCCACATCGACGACCACCACAGCGCCGAGGACACCGGCATCACCCTGGGCCAGGCCTTCGCGCAGGCGCTGGGCGACAAGAAGGGTATCCGCCGCTACGGCCACGCCTATGTGCCGCTGGACGAGGCGCTGTCGCGCGTGGTGCTCGACATCTCCGGCCGCCCGGGCCTGGAGTATCACGTCGATTTCACCCGCGGTCGCGTCGGCAATTTCGACGTCGACCTGTTCTATGAGTTCTTCCAGGGCTTCGTGAACCACGCCGGCGTGACGCTGCACATCGACAACCTGCGCGGGCGCAATACGCACCACCAGATCGAGACCATCTTCAAGGCCTTTGCGCGCGCGCTGCGTGCCGCAGTGGAGCCCGATCCGCGCATGGCGGGCGTGATGCCGTCGACCAAGGGTTCGCTGTAATCCCTGACACATCCTGTCTCTCGGGAATCCATCCGGCCGCGCAGGTCGGGCTTCAGCCCGGCACCGGCCGTGATGTCGGCTGAAGCCCGGCCTACACGCAGAAGTCCGTCGGGCTGAAACCCGACCTACAATTTGATGACGCAGTGAAATGACCACAGTTGCAGTTCTCGATTACGGCATGGGCAACCTGCACTCGGTAGCGAAAGCCCTCGAGCATGTCGGCGCCAGCCGCGTCGATGTCACCAACGATCCCGCCGTCGTGCGCGCCGCCGACCGCGTCGTGCTGCCCGGCCAGGGCGCCATGCGCGACTGCATGGCAGAGATGCGCAAGCACGGCGTCGACGCGGAAGTGCGCGAGGTGCTGCAGAACAAGCCCCTGCTCGGCATCTGTGTCGGCATGCAGGCGCTGCTCGCGCACTCCGAAGAAAACAACGGCGTGGCCGGCCTCGGCATCTACCCGGGCGAGGTGAAGTTCTTCGGGCTCGACCACGTCGAGAAGGGCGAGAAGCTGAAAGTGCCGCACATGGGCTGGAACGAAGTCTGGCAGGAGCAGGCGCACCCGCTCTGGCAGGGCATCGCCGACGGCGCCCGCTTTTATTTCGTGCACAGCTATTATTGCGCGCCCGCCGACGCCGCCCTCAGCGCCGGTCGCGCGCACTACGGCCTCGATTTCAGCTGTGCGCTGGCCCGCGACAATGTGTTTGCCGTGCAGTTCCATCCTGAAAAAAGCTCCACCGCCGGCCTGCAACTGCTGAAGAATTTCCTGAACTGGACCCCCTGAACGAACAACCCTGGGTGGCGACCACGGACACCTTGCCGGTGCCCATGAGCGACGCCCGCCCGGGGCCACGCCCGCAGGACAGGGGTGGCAGCAACAGGCCAGGCTGAAAAGCGACAGCACGCACACGACACCAACGATGATTGACCCCGCGACGCCGGCCCTGCCGGCCGCCGCGGCTCCACCTGACAGAGAGACTGACCATGCTGATCATTCCCGCCATCGACCTGAAAGACGGCAAATGCGTGCGCCTCAAGCAGGGCCGCATGGAAGACGACACCGTCTTTTCCGATGACCCCGTCGGCATGGCCTCGCACTGGGTGGAACAAGGCGCGCGCCGCCTGCACCTGGTCGACCTCAATGGCGCCTTCGCCGGCACCCCCATCCATGGCGAGGTGGTCACCGCGATCGCGAAAAAATATCCGGCGCTGCCCATCCAGATCGGTGGCGGTATCCGCTCGCTCGAGACCATCGAAGCTTATGTGAAGGCGGGCGTTTCCTTCGCCATCATCGGCACCAAGGCGCTGAAGGAGCCGCAGTTCGTCATCGACGCCTGCCGCGCCTTTCCCGGCAAGATCATCGTCGGCATCGACGCGAAGGACGGCCTGGTCGCCACTGACGGCTGGGCCGAGGTCTCCAGCGTGAAGGCAGTGGACCTGGCGCGGCAATTCCGTGACGCCGGCGTCACCGCCATCGTCTACACCGACATTGCCCGCGACGGCATGATGCAGGGCGTCAACGTCGAAGCCACCGCGCAACTGGCGCGCGACGCTGGCATTCCCGTCATTGCTTCCGGCGGCGTCACCAACCTCGACGACATCGTGCGCCTCAAGGCCGTGGCCGCCAGCGGCATTACCGGCGCCATTACCGGCCGCGCCATTTACGAAGGCACCATCAATCTCGCCGAGGCACAGCGCCTCGCCGACGCGACCTGAGCCCGTTCATGGCTGTAAACCCTGTAGGTCGGGCTTCAGCCCGACAGCAGCGCCAGTGTCGGGCTGAAGCCCGACCTACAGGTCTAGTCGAGGGCGGCAAGCGGTGAACATGGATCACACCCGCGCCTGGGTGCGCATGCCTTCTGGCAAGCGCCTCGACCTGCTGAATCCGACACCCTTTGACTGGGATGACGAGGACCTGGCCATCGGCCTGGCGCGCACCTATCGCTGGGGCGGGCACTCGGCCTGGCCCTTGCCCTTGTCCGTGGCGCAGCATTCGCTCACCGTGCTGGCCCTGGCGCGCGCCGCCTCGCCCACCGGCCTTGCGCCCCATGCCGAGCTGCGCGAGCTGCTGCACGATGCTGACGAGGGCCTGCTCGGCTTCGATGCCATCTCGGTGATCAAGCCGTTTCTCGGCGAAGGCTTCCATGCCCTCGCCGGGCGCCTGCAGGATGTGGTATTCCAGCGCTACGCCCTGGTGTTCTGGACCCCGGACGAAAAGATCGCGCACAAGCGCGCCGACCGCGTCGCCGCCGCCAGCGAGGCGCTGCATGTGGCGGGCTGGACGGGCGAGGAAGTAAAGCAGGTGCTGAAGATTCCCTTCAAGCCGCTGGGCACCGATCCGCTGGTGGCGCTCTACGGCGGCACGCCCTGGGAACCCTGGGCCCCTGATGTGGCCGCCGAGCGCTTTCTGAAAGAGCTGCGGCGCATCCAGAAGCGCCGCTGAGGATGCCGCGACCCGCCGGGAACGGGCACTAGACATTTCTTGCAGGAGCCGCTGGCCGCTCCCGCCCTTCATGCAACAGGTACAGGTATTTTATGAGTCTCGCCAAACGCATCATTCCCTGCCTGGATGTCGACAAGGGCCGCGTCGTGAAAGGCGTGAAGTTCCTCGACATCCGCGATGCCGGCGACCCGGTCGAGATCGCCCGTCGCTATGACCTCGCGGGCGCCGACGAGATCACCTTCCTGGACATCACCGCGAGCCATGAAGGCCGCGACACCATGGTGCGCACGGTCGAGCGCATGGCCTCGGAGGTCTTTGTGCCGCTGACCGTCGGCGGCGGCATCCGGGAGATCAGGGACATCCGCACCATGCTCAACGCCGGCGCGGACAAGGTCAGCATCAATTCCGCCGCCGTGGTAAGGCCGGAGTTCGTGAAAGAGGCCGCGGACCGCTTTGGCGCGCAGTGCATCGTCATCGCCATCGATGCCAAGCGCGTGGCGGAAGGACGCTGGGAAATCTTTACCCACGGCGGACGCAAGGCCACCGGCATCGACGCGGTGGAGTGGGCCGTGCGCATGACCACGTACGGCGCCGGCGAAGTGCTGCTCACCAGCATGGACGCCGACGGCACCAAGGCCGGCTATGACATCGGCCTCGTGCGCGCCATCAGCGACGCGGTGCCGGTGCCGGTGATCGCCTCCGGTGGCGTCGGCAACCTGCAGCATCTGGCCGACGGCATCCTCGAGGGCCATGCCGATGCCGTGCTCGCCGCCAGCATCTTCCACTTCGGCGAGTACACCATCCCCGAGGCCAAGCGCTACCTCAGCGAGCGCGGCATCGAAATGCGCCTGTAAGGCGGCAGCGCCCGACCCCGCAAGAAAACGCCGGCAATCGCCGGCGTTTTTTTATCCTGCCTTCTTGCCCCGCGGGCGCGGCGCGGGCGCGACGGGCGCCGGCTCCGGGGGGCTGGCGGCGGGCGTAGCCGCCGCGGCGCTAATCGTGGCGGCGGTGGCCGGCACCGGTTGCGGCTTGCGGCTCTGCCATGCTGCCGCCTTGAGCAGGTTGATCGTCTCGGCCATCTGGTAATCGCGCTCGAGCAGGGGCTTCTCCTTGTCCTTCGCACCGGCCGTGGTCGCGGGCGCGGCGCCGGCCGCATCGTTGCCAAGATGCCGCTGCAAGTCGGCCTCGCGAAAAAGATCGGTGCCTTCCTGCACTTCCACATCCGCCGGCAGCACCATAATGTCGGGCACGATCCCCTGCGCCTGGATGGAACGGCCGCTGGGCGTGTAATAGCGCGCGGTGGTGAGCTTGATGCCCTTGCCCGCGGTCAGCGGCAGCACGGTCTGCACCGAGCCCTTGCCAAACGTGGTGGTGCCTACCACCAGGGCGCGATGGTTATCCTGCAGCGCGCCCGCCACGATCTCGGAGGCCGAGGCCGAGCCGCCATTGACCAGTACCGCCAGGGCAACGCCGGGCAGGATGTCCCCCGCGCTGGCGCTGAAGGTCTGCTCGCTCTCCGCCTCACGCCCGCGCGTCGACACGATGCGGCCGCCATCAAGAAAAAGGTCGCTCACCGCAATGGCGCCATCGAGCACGCCGCCCGGATTGTTGCGCAGGTCCAGCACCACGCCCTTGAGCGGATTTTTGGTGTCGGCCTTGAGCTTGTCGATCTCGCGACGCAGGTCACGCCCGGTATGCACCTGGAACTGGCTGATGCGCATCGACACGATGCCCGGCTCCAGCACCCGCGCCTTGACGCTGCTGACCTCGATGCGCGCACGCGTGATGGCGATGTCGCGCGGCTCCTCGCCCTTGCGCAAAACGGTGAGCAAGAGTTTGGAGCCGGGCTTGCCGCGCATGAGCGCCACCGCCTCCGACAGCGTCATGCCCTGCACCGACTTGCCGTCGATCTTGATGATGTAGTCGCCGGCGCGGATGCCCGCCTTGGCGGCGGGAGAATCATCGATGGGCGACACCACCCTGACCACGCCTTCCTCCATGCCGACATCGAGGCCGATGCCCTCGAACTCGCCGGTGGTGGCGTCCTGCAACTCCCCGAAGTCCTTGCTGTCGAGATAGGCAGAATGCGGATCGAGCGAGGACAGCATGCCGCGGATGGCATTTTCGAAAAGCGTGCGGTCATCGACCGGCTCGACATAGGACGCCCGCACGCGCTCGAAGACCTCGACAAAGATGCGCAGCTCATCGAGCGGCAGGCGCGAGCGCGCATCCGGCACGACTGCGGCAGCTTGCGCTGGCGCGACTTCAGCCGGGGCCGTGGTTTCGGCCGGCGCCGGCGTGGCCGGACCCGGCGTGCCGGCGACCCCCGCCGGTGGTTCGGCGGCCTGCACGCTCCCGGCCAGCAGGGCCAGCAACAACCATTCCTTGCGCATCTGCATCTCACACTCCCGGGTCAGGCGCCCGCCATGGGGGCGGGTCACCTTCATTCTGGCGCCACGGCCGCAGGCACGGGCCGTTGGCAGGGGCTTACTGGTAGGCGCACCACTCCGCCGGATCGCTGGGACGACCGCGCACGCGAATCTCGAAGTACAGGCCGCCGGTATCGCTGCCGGCACTGTCACCGACACTGGCGATGACCTCGTTCGCGCCCACCTGCTCGCCGGCCTTCTTCTGCAGGCTGCGGTTCTGGCCATACAGTGACATGAGTCCGCGTCCGTGGTCGACGATGATGAGGAAACCGTAGCCGCGCAGGTAGTCCGCAAAGGCGACCCGCCCCGGACGGATGGCGCGCACCGCGGCGCCGGCCGGCGCATCGACGACAATGCCGTTCCAGCGCAGGCCGCCGGCACGGGCACTGCCGAAGCGGGCCCGCACCCCGCCTGCCGCCGGCAAGGGGCAGCGCCCTTTATAGGGCTTGGCCGCAAAGTCCCGAGGCTCCGTCTCCACCGGCGCCGGCACCAGCACCGGCGGACGCTTGCCCGGTTCGACCGGACGCGGGACGACGGGCGCCGGGGTGCCGGCCTGCTGCCGCCGCTTCTCGGCCTCGCGCTGCTCGCGCGCCTTTTTCTCGCGCGCCTCGGCCTCGCGCGCCAGGCGCTCCATCACGTTCTGCAGCGACTGCTCGTCACGGCGCAGGCGCTGGAGCTTTTCATCATCGCTTTCAATCTGCGCGCTCAGCGTGCGGATGGCCTGCGAGCGTTGCTGCTGCGCTACCGAGAGGCGTGACTGCTTCTGCTGCAGTTCGCCGCGCAGGCTGCGCAACCGGCCCACGTTCTCCGCTTCTTCACGCTCCAGGGCCTCCAGGCGCGCCAGGGTTTCATTGAGGGCCTGCACGCGCCCGGCTCGGGCCTGCTGCATATAACCGTAGTATTTCATCAGGCGCGCCAGCGTCTGCGGGTTTTCCTGGTTGAGCAGGAGCTTGTAGTAGTCCTCGCCGCCCTGGCGCTGCGCCATCTGCAGATCGGAACGGATCTGGTTCACGAGGCGGCCGCGGTCATTCTCGCGCTGGAGCTTTTCTGCCTGCACGGCGCGCAGGCGCTGCTCGCGACTGCTCACGTCCTGCTGCACCGTGCCCATGTTTTCCTTGAGCGAGCCGATCTCGAGCTCGGCCTGGCGCAGCTCCGCTTCCTTCTGCTCGCGCTGCTCGCGCGTGAGCTTGATGCGTTGCTCTGCGGAGCGGATTTCCGCCTGCAGACGGGCCAGGTCGCGCTGGCTGGGCGCAGGGGTCTTGCTGGATTTCTTGCGCGGCGCCGCCTTCTTGCGCGGCGCGGTTTTCTTTGGCGTGGCGGCCTTCCGCGACGGCGTGGACTTGCTCCCCGACTTTGTGGTGGCCGACTCGCCAGCGGCCGGGGCCGCCAGCACCGGCGGCGTTGCCAGGGCCGCGCCCAGCACCAGCAACGCCAGCCAGCGCCGGCCCCACCGGGGACGCGGGGACAAGACGACAGGCATCCGCAGCGGTAGCGGCACGGGTCAGTCGAACTGCACGAGCGACTTGCCGCTCATTTGCGCCGGCACCGGCAGGCCCATCAGGGTCAGCAGCGTCGGTGCGACATCGGAGAGGATGCCGCCTTCGCGGATTTTCGCCGCGCGCCCCACATACACAAAGGGCACGCGCTCACAGGTATGCGCGGTATGGGCCTGCCCGGTGGACGGGTCCTGCATCTGCTCGACGTTGCCATGGTCGGCCGTGATCAGCATTTCGCCGCCCACGTCCTTCACCGCCTCGTAAAGACGGCCAATGCAGCTGTCGAGCGCTTCCACCGCCTTCACGGCCGCCTCGAACACGCCGGTATGCCCGACCATGTCGCCGTTGGCGTAGTTGCAGATGAGGACATCGTATTCGCCCGACTGAATGGCCTTCACCAGCTCGTCGGTGACTTCCGGCGCGCTCATCTCCGGCTGCAGGTCATAGGTGGCGACCTGGGGAGAGGGAATCAGGATGCGCTTCTCGCCCGGATACTCTTCCTCGCGCCCGCCGCTGAAAAAGAAGGTGACGTGCGCATACTTCTCCGTTTCAGCAATGCGAAGCTGGGTCTTGCCCAGGTGGGCAAGATATTCGCCGAGGGTGTTCTCGAGGCTTTCCGGACGATAGGCAACGGGGGCCTGGATGCTGGCCGAATACTCGGTGAGCATCACAAAGGCGGCGAGGCGCGGACGAGTGCGGCGGGTGAAGCCGGAGAAATTGTCATCCACAAAAGCCCGGGTGATTTCGCGGGCGCGATCGGCGCGGAAATTCATGAACACCACGGCATCACCGTCCGCGATCGCGGCAGGCGCTTCGCCGGGCGCGGCGATCAGCGACGCCTTCACGAACTCGTCATTGACCTCTTCGGTATAGGACTGGCGCAGGGCCTCGACAGCGCTGGCGCAAGTGCGCACGGCCTCGCCCTCGGTCAGCAGGCGATAGGCCTGCTCGACGCGGTCCCAGCGATTGTCGCGATCCATGGCGTAGTAGCGGCCGATGACGGTGGCGATGCGGCCACGGCCGCTGGCGCGCAGATGCGCGTCCAGGCGCGCCAGCGAGGGCTCGGCGGAGCGGGGCGGGGTGTCGCGCCCGTCCAGGAAGGCATGCACGTACACCTGTTGGGCCCCGCGCTGCACGGCCAGGTCGACCATGGCGACAAGATGATCCTCATGCGAGTGCACCCCGCCCGGCGAGAGCAGGCCCAGGATATGCACAGCGCGGCCGGCGGACACGGCCTTGTCCACCGCCGCGGTGATCACCGGATTGTGGAAGAAGTCACCGTCGCGGATGGCCTTGGTGATGCGGGTGAAGTCCTGGTAGACCACGCGGCCGGCGCCCAGGTTCATGTGCCCCACCTCGGAATTGCCCATCTGCCCTTCCGGCAGGCCCACGTCCTCGCCCGAGCCGGAAATGAGGCCGTGCGGGTTCTCCCGCAGCAGGCGGTCCCAGTTCGGGGTGCGGGCGGCGAGGATGGCGTTGGAGTCGGGGTTGTCGCTGTGGCCAAAGCCATCGAGCACGATAAGGACGTAGGGCTTGCGGGAAGCGGTCATGTCGGCAGGGGGCGCTTGCGGCAATTAAGGAGGCGGCAGTTTACCAAAGGCGCTGGCCGGGCCGCGACAAAGGTTTCTTGCTACCTTCGCTTATAAGCAGCTGCCCCCTAAGACTTGGCATCCTTAATCCGACAAAATCTCCGTTGCTCCCCCGCCTCGGGTATGGTGGCCGCCAGCCTCCCCCCTTTAGTATCACTTCCTGCCTCAGCCATTTTGCTGACTATCTGACTTTCAGGGATTCGAATATGCGCCTACCCGCGAGCCTCGCGCTTACCCTCGCATTCTCCCTCAGCCCGCTGGCCCAGGCGGCCAGCAGTGATCCGGTCCTGACCCAGGCCGACCAGCTGATCAACCAGCGCCAGGCCGGCGCCGCCTTCGACCTGCTGTCGCCGCTGGAAGACGAGCGCGCGGGGGATCCCGACTACGACTACCTGCTGGGCCTCGCTGCCCTCGAAAGCGGTTTTGGCGGCATTGCCGCCTTCGCCTTTGAGCGCTGCCTCGCGGTGGACCCGAAGAACGGTCCCTGCCGCGTGCAGATGGCGCGCACCCACCTGGCCCTGGGAGAAAATGGCGCCGCACGCGAGGAGCTGCAGGCCGTGCAGGCCAGCGAGCCGCCCGCCGAAGTGAAAAGCATGGTCAGCCAGTACCTCGGCACCCTGAGCCAGCGCGAGCAGCAGGAAAAGCGCCGCATCGACTTTCATGCCCAGGTGGGGACCGGCTACGACAGCAATGTCAGTAGCACGACCGCGGAAAGCCAGATTGCCCTGCCGGCCTTCGGCGGCCTGCCTTTCGTCCTGAGCGGCATCTCTACCAAGCAGGAAGACGCCCTGTTCCAGGGCGAAGTCGGCGCCAGCCTGGACTACTCCCTGGCCCCGGCCTGGAAGCTGCTGGCCGATGCCTCGCTCAGCACCCGCCAGTACATCGATGTCGACGCTTTCAACAACCTGAGCGCCGACGCCGGTCTCGGCCTGGCCTGGAACACCGGCCCCAACAGCGTGCTGGCCAAGCTGCAGGCCCAGGATTACCGCCTCGATGACGAGGCCTTCCGCAGCCTCTACGGGATGCTGACCCAGTTCCAGCACGCTTATAGCGACAAGGCCGCGGTCTCGGTTTACCTGCAGGCCAGCCATCTCGACTACCACCTCGGCAATCCCGATGCCGACCGCTTCACCCTGGGCACGGGCTACTCCCGTGGCCTCGATCTGTCCCGCGCCACCACGGTGTATGCCGGCCTCTACGGCGGCCAGGAAGACTCCGCCACTCCCGGCATCGGCCTGGGCCAGGACTTCTTCGGGCTCCGCCTTGGCGGCAATGTCACGCTGCAGTCGCGGCTGGCCCTGACGGCCTCACTGAGCATTGAACAGCGCACCTTTGATGGCATCTCGCCGCTGTTCCTGGTGGAGCGCGAGGATACCGGTACCGACCTGACCCTTGGCGCCGTCTACAAGCTGGGCGAGCGGGCCAGCCTGCGTCCCGCGTACACCTATAGCAATAGCGACTCCAACACCGTGCTGAGCGACTACGACCGCCATGTCGTCACGCTCGACCTGCGTTATGACCTGTAAAGGAGAGGCGACCATGGATAATTTCAAACCGGTACTGAACGGCAAGGGCCTGCTGGCTGCCTCTATCGCCCTGCTCTCGGGCCCCGCCCTGGCGGAAGTCGCCGGCCGCGTCAGCTTCGTGTCCGGCGATGCCATCGCCAGCGGCGCCGACGGCAATAGCCGCGTCCTCAAGCGTGGCGACATCATCAACGGCGGCGACCGCATCACCACCCGCGCCGGCCGCCTGCAACTGCGCTTCACCGACGGCGGCTTTGTCTCGCTGCAGCCCAACACCGTGTTCGGCGTTGATGAATACCTCTATACCAACCGCAAGCCCGAAGAGACCTCGCTGTTCTTCAGCCTGGTGCAAGGCGGCATGCGTACCATCACCGGCGCCATCGGCAAGGTGAACAAGAAGAGCTACCAGGTGCGCACTCCGGTCGCCACCATCGGGATCCGCGGCACGGAATACCTGGCCAGCGTGGGCGAAAAAGGCCTGATCGTCAGTGTCGGCTCGGGCTTCGTGAACGTCGCCAACAAGCAGGGCGAGATCACCGGCGGCGCCGGCCAGAACATCCGCGTTCCCAACCCGGAGCAGCCGCCGGCACTCGGCACGGAAAAGGCGGAGATCCTGGCTCGCACCGCCGACGACACGGAGGAAGATAGCCAGGAGCGCGAGGACGAGCAGCAGGAGCGCGACGACACCGTGGCTGTCGGCGACGTGCAGAACGCGCGCGGCGACTACCTTTTCCTGTTCACCACCAATCCTTCCCTCCCTGACTCCGCACCGCCCAAAGGCCCCTACTACACGATCGCCAGCCCCGCCCTGATCAGCGGCTACGAAGGCTCCACCTTCTTTGCCGACTTTGACCAGGATGGCTCGGTCACCGGCACCGCCGGCGCCCTGGTCGACCTCTACGGCTTCAGCGATGGCAGCGGCACGTCCTTCTTCAGCTACTTCCACACCGACACCCTGAAGGTCGTGAACTCCGGCACCGTCAGCGCCCTGAGCTGGGGCGAGTTCACCAATGGCGGCACCGGCACCAACTCGATTCTTGATTTTTGCATCAACGGCTGCTCCACCGGCCCCAGTGCCCTGACAGATTCCGAATTCCTGCCCTACATTGTCGGCATCCCCGCCACCAGCAACCTGGGCAAGGGCACTGCAACGTATACCCTGCAAGGCGCCACGCCGGCCCGCGACCAGTACGGCAATGCCGGGCGCGTGGATGGCTTCAAGGTCTCGGTGAACCTGGACTTCTCCACCGTCGAGGCCGCGCTCAGGGTCACCATGCCCGGGCAGCCGCTGCTCGGCATCACCGCCGCTCTCACCAGCTCCCCGGTCTCCTACACGGTCAACACCAACGGCCCCGTTTCCCTGCTCAACGTGGGCACCGCTGGTGGCTTCAGCCTGGATTCGTCCATGCTCACGGTCGCCGACAGCACGGGCGCCTGCGCCAGCTCGGCCGGCTCCTGCACCGCCTCCATCAACGGCTTCTTTGCCGGGGCCACCGCCGCACAGATCGGTGCCACCTACCAGATCGACGACTGGATGAACTCCACCTTCATCAATGGCGTGGCCGCGCTCGGCCTGGCCAACTACGACAGCTCGACCGCGCTGCCGGCCGGTCCGGGTTACACCCTTGCCTTCTCACTGCCTTACTTCGCCAGCACTACCGGCGGCTACACCGGCTACGACCAGACCAACCTGCCGCCGCTGCTGGTCGACACCAGTCTCACCGCCAGCTTCGATGGCGACGACCTGCTGACCACGGCCACGGCCTCCGATGGCGCGGGCGGCACCCTCATCGTCATGGATCGCATGACTGCCGTGGCCGACGGCCGCGGCAAGGCCGGTGCCCTCACCTGGGGCCGCTGGTACTCCGCCGCGGGCACCGATTCCACCACTGTCATGGCCGGTGGCGGCAGTCAGTTGCTTAACCCCAACGACTCGCTGCACTACATCATGGGCCCGATGACCCAGCCCAATATTTTCAGCGGCATCACTTCCTCCTTTGGAAATGCCGCCACAGCCACCTACACCTACCAGGGCGGCACCACGGCCACCGGCACCGATGGCTCCACCGGCAAGCTCACCAGCGGCTCCAACCTGGTGGTGACCTTCGGGCCCACGCCCACCCTGGCCATGGACCTCCGCCTCGACATGAATGCCGGGAACGACTACCACCTGACCAGCATCGGTACCGTAGCCTCCATCAGCAGCAGCGGCGCCAAGTTCCTTGCCAGCAGCGGCAGCGGTAGCAGCTGCGCCATCGCCGGTGGTGGCAGCGGCGGGTGCACGGCCACGGTCAGCGGCTTCTTCGCCGGCCAGCAGGCCCAGCAGATCGGACTCGGCTACTCGGTCAACGACCTCGGCTCCAGCCGCCAGGTAAATGGCGCGGCAGCCTTCGGCCGCGGCAGGATCACCCCGGGCACGGCCGTGCTCCAGTAACCTGGTGGAGTTGCTGAACCAGGCGGTATCCCTGCTCAAGGCCGGGGATGCCGCCGCCGCCCGCGCCCTCCTGCGATCCGTGCCCACGGAAAGCGATGCCCGCTCCTTCCTGCTGGGTGCGACCGCGCATGCCCTGCAGGACATTCCCGGCGCAATCACGGACTTCACCGCCGCACTGCGCCGCAACCCCGCGCATGCCCAGGCCGCCTGTGCCCTGGCCAGCCTCTACGCCGGCCTTGGCCGTCTTGCCGAGGCCGAGGCCCTGCTGCGCCAAACCCTGGCACGCGTGGAAGATGACCAGCTGCGCTTCAACCTGGCCGTGGTCATGGAGGACACTGGCAAGGTCGCGGCCGCGCTCGCCCAATACGCCACCATCCTGGCCCACACGCCGGGGCATTACGCCGCCCGCCACAACCGGGCGGGCCTGCTCGCGCGCGAACAGCGCCTGACCGAGGCCGCCGCGGAATACCGCATCCTCGTGCGCGAACATCCGCAGCAAACCTTGCCCTGGCATAACCTGGGCGAACTGGAGCTGACGCTTGGCCACTACGAGGCGGCCATCACCCTGCTCGACACCGTCCTCCAGCGCGAGCCGGACAATGGCAAGGCACTGCTCAGCCTGGCCGTGGCCTTCGCGGCCAACGGCGACATCACCGAGAGCCAGGCCCGTTTCGATGCGCTGCGCCGCCAGGATCCCGAGCGCTGGGAGAGCGCCCGCCTGCGCCTCAACGGCCAGCGCGGGCAGGATGGCGGCATCGATGCGCGCCTGATTTTCCTGATCCATCAGGAGTCCCACCTGCAGGCCTGCAACTGGCGGCATTGGCCACGCTATGGCGAGATTTTCCGCGACTTCATCCGCCAGCCCGGTGACGGCGACCTCCTGCCGATCGGCTATGCCAGCATGCTGGCGCCGCTGGACTATCCCGAGCAGCTTGCCCTTGACCGTCACATTGCCGCCCAGGTGCGGCGCGCGACGCCGGAGTTCACGCATGCTCCGAGCCCCGCTCCGGCACGTCTGCGCGCCACCCATGGTCCGCGCTGGCACGACCTTTCCGGCCTCGACAATCATGCGGCGGCGGCGCATATCCGTGACCTCGGCCTCGACATCCTGGTCGACCTGGCCGTCTACAACGATGACGCACGTCCGGAAATTTTCGCCGCCCGCCCGGCCCCGGTGCAGGTGGCCTGGCAGGGCGGCGCCTACAGCAGCGGCGCGCCCTGGATGGACTATGTGATCGCGGACGCGGTGGTGCGCCCCGGCGATGGCTGGTGCAGCGAGGCGGAAGTGCTGCTGCCGGGCTGTTACTTTCTTAACGGCTGCGACGGCCCGCCTCCGGCGGTACCCACGCGCGAAAGCCTGGGCCTGCCTGCCGACAAGTTTGTATTTGCCTGCCTCAACACACCGAGCAAGATTGAACCCGACATCTTCGATTGCTGGATGCGCATCCTGGCGCAATGCCCCGACAGCGTGTTGTGGCTGCTGTCCAACGGCAGCGCGCCACTCATCCTCAACCTCAAGCGCGAAGCCGAATGGCGGGGCATCGATCCACGCCGGCTGATCTTCGCGAACCGCGTGACGCCGGCCGCCCATGTGGCGCGCCAAGGCGCCGCCGACCTCTTCCTCGACACGGCGCAATTCAACGGCCACACCACCATTGCCGAGTCACTCTGGGCCGGGACGCCCGCCCTCACCTGCCCGGGCCGGACCTTCGCCAGCCGCGTCGGCGCCAGCATCGTACAGAGCGCGGGCCTGCCGGAGCTGGTGGTGGAAACTCGGGAGGCCTACGAGGCAATGGCGTTGGCACTCTATCGCGACCGCGAGAGGCTGCAGGCACTGCGGCAGCGCCTCGCCGGCAGCCGCCTGCTGGCGCCGACGTTCAATGTGCGCGAACAGGCGGCGCATATGGAAAAGGCCTACCGGCACATGCGCGAACGCTTTGCGGCCGGCCTGCCACCGGCGCCCTTTGCCGTGGCGGACCTGCCGGGCTGAAACTCAGGCTTCAGGCAGGGTGTGCGCGAAGCTCGGGCGCGTAGCTAGCTTTTCATCCAGCACCCGCAGCGCGGGATACCGGTCACGCCAGGCGATTTCCGGAAAGCGAAAATCCAGATAGCCCAGGCAGCTGCCCACGGCAATATCCGCCAGGGTGAAGCTGTTGCCCATGCAGAAGGGGCCCTCGACAGACGTATTCATCGCAGCAAGACCATTGTCGATCTTGCTGCGCTGGCGCGCGATCCAGTCCGTGCTCTGCTGCGCCTCCGGCCGCTTGCGCTCGATAAAGATGGCGGCGGCGGCATCACCCACGCCATCAGCCAGCGCCTCCCACTTCTTCACCTCGATCATCGCCTCCGCCTCGGCGGGAATGAGCATCGGCCACGGTTTTACCTGCTCCAGGTACTCGACGATCACGCGCGAATCGTAAAGCGTGTCGCCGCCGTCCCGCACCAGCACCGGCACCTTGCCGAGCGGATTGAACTTGGGCACTTCGGTATCGGGATCCCAGGGAATGTCGACGATGAAGTCACAGGGGATGTTCTTCTCGGCCAGCACGATGCGCACCTTGCGGGCAAAGGGGCTGGTCTTCGAGGCAATCAGTTTCATTCGCTACTCTCCATGTCGGCGGTATCGGAATCATCCAGGGCGGCGTCCTCGTCAGCGAGGTCGGCGGCCGTCAGCGCCGCGCCGCCACGCCCCGCCGCCAGGGACTTCTTGGTGCGCGCGCCCAGGCGACGCAGGTTTTCCACCTTGCCCACCAGGCCGCCATGCCCGTTAAGGCTGGCCTGCGTGCGGCGGAAGCTCTCCTGGCTGCGCTCGAGGGCGCGGCCAAGATCATCAAGGTGACTCATCAGCACCACGAACTTATCGTGCAGCAGGCCGGCCTCGCGGGCAATTTTCTCCGCGTTGACGTTTTGCCGTTCATAGCGCCAGATGCTTTCCACCGTGCGCAGCGTCGCCAGCAGGGTGGTCGGGCTCACGATCACGATCTTGCTGTCAAAGGCCTCCCGGAAGAGCGCCGGATCCTGCTCCACCGCCAGCATGAAGGCGGCCTCGACGGGCATGAACAGGAACACGAAATCCAGGGTGCGCAGCTCGGGCAGGTCCTCGTAGCGTTTCTCGCTCAACGAGCGCACATGATTGCGCACGGCGGTGGTATGCGACCTGAGCAGGCGCTCGCGCTCGCCGGCATCGTCGGCCGCACAGTAGAGCACGTAGTCGTTCAGCGACACCTTGGAATCAATGATGATGTCGCGATTCTCCGGCAGGCGGATGATGGCGTCGGGCACCTGGCGCCGGCCTTCTGTCGCCCTTGAGGGCGCGGGCGAGGTTGCCGGCATCGTCGCTGATCTGGCGGTTGAGCCCCTCCAGTCGCGTGATCTGTTCCTTGAGCGCGAAGCGCTCGCGCGCCTCGTTACCGTAGGCGTTCTCGACCTTTTCGCGAAAGTCCTTGAGCTGCTCGCGCAGGGGATTGAGCAGGCCATCAAGGCCCGTCTTGTTCTGCTCGCTGAACTTTTTCGACTTCTCATCGAAAATGCGCGTCGCCAGCTGCTCGAACTGCAGCTTGAGCGACTGCTCCTGGGTCTTGATGAACTCGGCCTGTGCCGCGAGCTTGTCCTGCTCCGCGCGCAGGCGCGCCTCGATTTCCGCCAGGCGCCGGTCCCGCTCCTGCAGGGAGCGCTGCACGTCGTGCAATTGCTCCTCAAGGTGCGCGCGCTGCTCGCGGCCGCGGCCTTCCTGCTCGGTCAGCGCCAGCAGACGCTCCTGCTGGCGGCCCTGCTGCACCGCCTGCTCCTGCAGGCTGGCGCGCAGGAGATGGCTTTCCTCGCGCAGCGCGGCGAGCGGGCGGCTGCGCAGGAAAAGCGCGACGATGACACCGGCCGCGAACGCGAGCAGGGCAATGAGGACAGCAAGAGACAGGCTCATCTCAGGAAGGCACCGGAAGCGGAAGCGGAAGTGGAGCGGGCACATAGAGCCCCGCCGGCAATTCGATCTCGACGGCGATCGGCCGATGGTCGGACAGTACCACGTCCAGCGCGGCGGCATGGCGCACGCGCAGGCCGTCACTGACCAGGATGTGGTCGATCTGGCGCACCGGCTTCCAGCTGGGATACGTGTGCATGTCTTCGCCGAGCCAGCTCCAGCGACGCCGTCCCAGCGCCGACCGCGCCCACTCTTCCTTCGTGCAGTTGAGATCGCCCATGACCACCACATACGGCGCATCGGCTACCAGCTCCGCGAGGAAGCCGAACTGGTGCAGGCGCGCCCGTTCGCTCAACGCCATATGCGCATTGAGCACGAGCAGGTAATTTTTTGGCGAGCCGTATCGGGTCGCGATCACGCCACGGCCGCGCAAGCCCGGGAGGGCATGCGCCTCGACCGAGATAGGCGAGAGCCGGCTCAGCATGCCGTTGCTGAACTGCCCGAGGTGGCCCAGGTCGCGATTGAGTTGCTGGAACCACCAGCCGAAGCCGGCGACTTCCGCCAAATGGGCCAGCTGGTGCAGGTAGCCGCTGCGCAAACTGCCGCCATCCACTTCCTGCAGTCCCACCACATCATAGCCGGTGATCAGCTGGCCGATATGCTGCAAGTGTTCATGACGGCGACCGTGCGGGAGAAAGTGCCGGTGACCGCGCGTAAAGAAGTGATGCGCCGCCTGGATGGCCATGCCTGCCTGCATGTTGAAGCTGAGCAGGCGCAGTTGCGGCGCCGGCCAGAGCGCCTCGCCATCGGCCAGGGGAGGGCCGGCCTTGAGGGGACGGGCGGGCAGGAGACGGGTCAGACTGGGAAGCATAAAAACTCCGGAACTGGCCGGATGACCGCTGCTTCACGCCGCCACCGGGGTTCGGGCCGTGGCTGTGCGGCGGTGGCGGGCGCTTCCCTGCGCCGGCGATGCGACCGGAATTATTTCTTGCGCGAGGCGCGCTCTTTGGTGATGAGCTCGTTGAGGGTAGTAATCACTTCGGGGCCATTGCCGCTGATCACATACTTGCCGTTCACGACCACTGCGGGCACACCTTCAAGCCCGTAGTGCTGGGCCAGCGAGCGGCTCTGCGCCACCTTGCCGGACACCGCGAAGGAGTTGTAGGTGCTGGCGAAGGTCGACTGGTTGACGCCAAAGCCGCTGTAGAACTTGCTCAGCGAAGCCTGGTCAAACAAACGCTGGTTGCCGAGGTGAATGGTCTTGAACAGCGCCTCGTGGCTCTTGTCGAGGATGCCCATGATCTCGGCGGTGTAGTAACCGCGGGCATTGGCCTCCCATACCGGATTGAGGGCGGCAGGGCTGCGCACGAAATGCACGTCGGCCGGCTTGGACTTGAGCCAGTTCGCGATGTGCGGCTCCAGCTTGTAGCAGTGCGAGCAGCCGTACCAGAAGAACTCGCGCACCTCGATCAGGCCGGGCTTGTCCAGGCGGCCCGGAGTGCCGACGGTACGGTAATTGGATTCGGCAAAGGCGGTGGCAGCGGCCAGGCTCAGCAGGACGGTGGCAATGAGACGCTTGAACATGGGAACTCCGGCAAAGGTCGGCAAGGCGTTGAGAATATCCAAGGCAGCCACGGCCGGAAAGGCACCGGCCGGGAAGTTTTACAGGCTGCCAAGGCAAATAACGGAAAAGGAGCTCGGCCGTTGACATGAAAAAGGCGGCCCATGGCCGCCTTCTTCAGTCCCGGAGCACTCAGTGCAGGCCGGAGATAAAGCTCGAGACGGCTTCGATTTCCTCGTCGGAGAGCTTGGCGGCCACCATCTGCATGGGGCCCAGCTCACCGGCCTTGGCCGCATCGTTGGCGCGCTTCTGGGCCGGGTCGGCGACCGTGTCGTTGCGGCCGGCGGCACGGAAAGCCTGGAGCTGGGCCTTGATGTAGTCGGCATGCTGGCCGCCCAGGGCGGGGAAGCCGGCCAGGGCGTTGCCCTTGCCCGCCGGGTTATGGCAACCGGCGCAGGCGGCCAGGCCCTTGGCGGGAGTGCCGCCACGGTAGACCTTCTCGCCCTTCTTCACGAGGTCGGCCTTGGCCATGCCCGTGCCGCCCTTCTGGCCGGCGTAATGGGCAGCCAGGTCGGCCATGTCCTGATCGCTCAGGGGCATGGCCATGCCCTGCATGGTCGGGTTGAGACGGCGGCCCGACTTGAAGTCCTGGAGCTGCTTGTAGGTGTAGCGGGCGCCCTGGCCCGCCAGGCGCGGGAAGGTGGGCGCCATGCTGTTGCCGTCGGCACCGTGGCAGGCGCCACAGGTGGCGGCCTTGGCCTGGCCGGCGGCGGCGTCACCCTTGGGCATGGGGGAAGCCTGAACCAGGGAAACCAGGCCCAGGGAAAGCGCAGCGGCTACAAACAACTTCTTCATGGTGGATTCCGTCTCGGGTATAGCGTGTGGGTCAGTTGGACATGAACTTGATCAGGGCCTTGTAGTCGGCATCCGTGCAGTCCATGCACATGCCCTTGGGCGGCATGGCGCGGATACCGTTCTTGACGTTCTTCAGCAGCACGGCCTCGCCCTGCTTGAGGCGGGGCGCCCAGGCAGCCTTGTCGCCCTTCTTGGGCGCGCCGGCGGCGCCGGAGTTATGGCAGGCCGCGCAGCTCTTGTTGTACTTGTCACCGATACCGGCGGCTTGCACCGGGCCCGCCATCATCAGACCGGCAAACAGGGCACCAAAAAGGACCTTCTTCATGACCGTCTCCTGCGTTGTAAACGGAAATTGCTTGGAATTCGGGAGTGTTGCGCGATCTGCACGACATGGCCGCACAAAGCGGGCGGATTATATACCAGTGTAAAACTCGACAATACCCCTTACCATCCCTCCCGCTTTTCCAAGGCTGCCGCCCGCCATGACCCAGACCCCGACCCCGCTGCACCCGGTCCTCGCCCTGACCGGCCGGGCCAGCTTCATGATCAGCGCCCCTACGCTGGCCCTGTGCCCGCCCGACATTGGCCGGGAGGTCGCCTTCGCGGGCCGCTCCAATGCCGGAAAATCCAGCTGCATCAATGCCCTGGCGCGGCAGCGGCAGCTGGCCCGCGCCTCCAAGACGCCTGGCCGCACCCAGCTCATCAACTTTTTCACCCTGGATGCGGAGCGCCGCCTGGTCGACCTGCCCGGCTACGGTTACGCCAAGGTCTCCCACACCATGAAGGACGAGTGGCAGCGCCACCTGGGCACCTACCTGCAGGGCCGCTACAGCCTGCGCGGGCTGATCCTGCTCATGGACATCCGCCACCCCCTCACCGACTTCGACCGCAACATGCTGACCTGGGCCGCCCAGCGCCAGCTGCCGGTGCACTGCGTGCTGACCAAGGCCGACAAGCTCAACCGGGGCCCGGCCCTGAACGTGCTGCAGGCGGTGAAGAAGGATCTGGTCACCCTCGGCTTCGACTCCAGCGTCCAGCTGTTCTCGGCCCTCAAGCTCGATGGCCTCGAGGCCTTGGGCGACAAGCTCGGCGAATGGCTGGAGTATCCGCCGCCCCCCGAGCTGACGGTGGAAGCCCACGCCCGCCAGGCCTGAGCCGCCGGTCGCAAGAAAAAGCCCGCAACCGCGGGCTTTTTCATGGAGCTGTGAAAGCGGGGCGGTCAGTGCGCCTCGTCCCAGTTCAGGCCCACGCCCACATCCACCACCAGCGGCACCAGCAGGCTGGCGGCGGCGCACATCTTTTCCCGCACCAGCGCCGTGATCTCGTCCACGGCGTCGTCACGCACCTCCAGCACGAGTTCGTCATGTACCTGCAGGATCAGGCGCACGGTGTCCTGCCGGCTGGCGATGGCCGCGTCCACCCCGATCATGGCGCGCTTGATGATGTCCGCGGCCGTGCCCTGCATGGGCGCGTTGATGGCGGCGCGCTCGGCCGCCTGGCGCAGGGACGGGTTCTTGCTGTTGATGTCGCGCACCATGAGGCGGCGGCCAAACAGGGTTTCCACGAAGCCCTGTTGCGCCGCCTGGGCACGCGTGCTTTCCATGTAGCGCTTCACGCCCGGATAGCGCGCGAAGTACATGTCCACATAGCTTTGCGCTTCGCCGCGGCCGATGCCGAGCTGCTTGGCCAGGCCGAAGGCAGACATGCCGTAGATCAGGCCGAAGTTGATGGCCTTGGCATTGCGGCGCTGGTCACCGGTGACTTCGTCGACCGGCACGCCGAAGACTTCCGCGGCGGTGGCGCGATGCACGTCCTGGCCTTGCCGGAAGGCCTCGAGCAGACCCTCGTCTCCCGAAAGATGCGCCATGATGCGCAGCTCGATCTGCGAATAGTCGGCCGCGAGGACCCGGAAACCGGCCGGCGCCACGAAGGCCTGGCGGATGCGACGGCCCGCCTCGGTGCGAATGGGAATGTTCTGCAGGTTGGGATCGCTCGAGGAAAGCCGCCCCGTCGCCGTCACTGCCTGGTGATAAGAGGTGTGCACGCGCTTCGTTTTCGGATTCAGCAGCTCCGGCAGCTTGTCGGTGTAGGTCGATTTCAGCTTGGACAAAGAGCGGTGGTCGAGCAGCAGGCGCGGCAGCGGATGATCGAGCAACTCCAGCACGTCTTCCGCCGTCGAATACTGGCCGGAGGCGGTTTTCTTCGGCGCGGGAATGCCGAGCTTCTCATACAGGATATGGCCGAGCTGCTTGGGCGAGCCCAGGTTGAACTCCTGGCCAGCCAGTGCATACACCTCCTGCTCCAGCGCACGCATGCGCTCGCCGAGGTCACGGCTTTGCGCCGCCAGCATGGTGCAATCGATGAGCGCGCCCTGGCGTTCCATTTTTTGCAGGATCGGCGCAAGCGGCATTTCGGTGTCGCGAAACAGCGATTCCAGCTTCGGCTCGAGCGCGAGCTTCGGCGCCAGCACATCGTGCAGGCGCTGCGTGATGTCGGCATCCTCGGCGGCGTAGTGCGCGGCCTGCCCCACCTCGACCTGATTGAAAGTGAGCTGCTTGACGCCCTTGCCGGCGACTTCCTCGAAGGTCGTGGTCTTTACGCCCAGGTAAAGCGCAGCCATGTCGTCCATGTTGTGGCGCGTGGCGGTGGCATCGACCACATAGGAGGCGAGCATGGTGTCGAAGGCAAAACCCTTGAGGTCGATGCCGTGGTTGGCGAGCACATGGATGTCGTATTTCAGGTGCTGGCCGATCTTGCCGATGGCAGGATTTTCCAGCACCGGTTTGAGGCGCGCGAGCACGCTGTCGCGGTCGAGCTGGTCGGGCGCGCCCAGGTAATCGTGCGCCAGCGGAATATACCAGGCCTCGCCCGCCACAAAGGCGAACGATACGCCGACAATGCGCGCGCGCATGTAATCCAGGCTGTCGGTCTCGGTATCCACGCAAAACACGGTGGCGTTCTCGAGCCGCTCCAGCAAGGCGGAAAATTCTTCCTCGGTAAAGATCGTGTGGTACTGCGCCTCGATCGCGACCGGGGCCACCGCCAGCTCGCCCGGCGCCGCCTGCGCCAGCAGCTCGTAGTGCCAGGTGCGGAACTCCAGGTCTTCGGTAAAGCGCAGCAGCGCCTCATGATCAGGCTGGCCGAGATGAAGGTCGTTGAAGGTCAGCGGCAGCACCACGTCGCACTTGATGGTGGCGAGCTCGCGCGCCATGGCGAGAATGCCCTGGGAAGCGCGGAAATTCTCGCCGGCCTTGCCCTTGATGCTGTCGGCCTTCGCGATGAGTTCATCGAGGGAGCCGTACTCCTGCAACCACTTGGCGGCGGTCTTGGGACCGACGCCGGGCACGCCGGGAATATTGTCCACCGAGTCCCCGACCAGGGCCAGGTAATCCACGATGCGCTCCGGCGGCACGCCGAACTTGGCGATCACGCCCTCACGGTCGAGGATAGTGTCGGTCATGGTGTTCACGAGTGTGACGTGGCCATCGACGAGCTGGGCAATGTCCTTGTCGCCAGTGGAAATCAGCACTTCCACGCCGGCGGCGGCGGCCTGCCGCGCCAGGGTGCCGATCACGTCGTCGGCCTCCACGCCCTTCTCGCACAACAGGGGCAGGCCCATGGCGCGGATCAGCGCATGCAGCGGCTCGACCTGCCCGCGCAGGTCATCGGGCATGGGCGGGCGATGCGCCTTGTACTCGGCAAAGATCTCGTCGCGGAAGGTCGGCCCGGAGGCGTCGAAGATCACGGCGATATGCGTGGGCCCGTAAGTCTTGATGAGCTTCTGCAACATGTTGACCACGCCCTTGACGGCGCCGGTGGGACGGCCGTCACGGGTGGCGAGGGGGGGCAGTGCGTGGAAGGCGCGATAGAGGTACGACGAGCCGTCGACAAGGATCAGGGGAGCGGTCATGGCAGGGGCGCAAGCGGCGGAATTTGCGGGGCAGGGTAGCGCAGAACGCCGAAGCTGTCGCCCGGCTGGCAGCCTCGCTTGCCCGGAAGCACCGCTTCCGGACACGGGCTGACTCGTGCTGGACGTGCCCTGACCGGACGAGGCCCGCCCCGCGGGCGACTGTTGCTATGATGAGGTGCGGGCCTCCCCGCCTGCGCCCCGGGAATCCGCCATGTCCGTCTACACCCTGCTCGACGCCAGCGACATCCTGTCTTTCCTGGACGGCTACGTTCTCCCGCCCCTGGGCAGCTTTACGCCCATCAAGGGCGGCATCGAGAACAGCAACTATTTTGTCGAACTCGTGGATGGCCGCGAGCTCGTGCTCACCCTGTTCGAGGAGCTGAAGGCGGGGGAAGCGCTTTTCCTGGGGCCCTTGCTGGATCATCTCGAAGCGGGCGGCGTGCCGGTGGCGACGCCGCTGCAGGATCGCGCCGGACGCTACCTGGGCGAGCTGCGCGGCAAGCCCGCGCAGCTTGCGCCGCGACTGCCGGGCCGGCATCCCGAGGCGCCCGGCCCCGACCAGTGCCGGGCCATGGGCGCGACCCTGGCGCACCTGCACGTCACGCTGCGGGATTATCCCCTCGACCGGCCCAATACCCATGGCGCCGCCTGGTGGGAAAGCCTGGCGCGCCGCTGGCAGCCGCAGCTGTCCATTGGCGAGGGTGAATTGCTGGGCCGGCTGCTCGACCGCCATGCGGACATCTGCGCGCGCCACCCCGGCCTGCCGCGCGGACTGATCCACGGCGACCTCTTCCGCGACAACACCCTGTTCATGGCGGACGCCGTCACGGCGGTGCTCGATTTCTCCGAGACCGGCCAGGACTACTGGCTGCTCGACATCGCCATCACCGCCAACGACTTCTGCCGGCAATGGCCATCCTCCACGCCTGATGCGCAGCGCCGCGCTGCCTTTCTGGCAGGCTATGAGTCCGCGCGGCCGCTGACCGGAGCGGAGCGCGCGGCCCTGCCTGTTTTCCTGGCGGTGGCAGCCATGCGCTTCTGGCTGTCACGCCTCGACATCAATGCCCGCAACCGCGCCGAGCAGCGCGGCGGCGAACATGTGCTGGAAAAGGATCCCGGTGAGATGCGGGAGCTGGCGCGGACACTGCTGACGGAAGCCGGCGGCTGACCGGCCCTTGCTACTGCCCCCCGAGGCAGCGGTAGACCGCCGCGCTCAAGCGGCCGAGGCCGGCCTCGAAGCCGCCGGCCTCCAGCGGCGCCTGCGCAAACAACTCATCCACCGTCACGAGGTTGCCGGGCAGACCATTGAAGACATGGCGCGCCAGGGCCTGGTCAAAGCCCGGCTCGCCGAGCAGGCAGTACAGGCCTTCCTTGCGGATGCGCTGCGACATGAGCAGGAAATGCCGGGCGCCCGGGCGATCCTCGTCGCCGCTCAACAGGCTGCCCCGGAAGTTGAGGCCCAGGGTCGGCTCCAGGTACTGGTAGGCGTCGTGATAGGCCAGGTAAGAGCGGCTGCGCAGGCGCTGGAAGCGTTGCGCCTCACGGGTTTCAAAAGTTCCCAGCCGGTTGGCGAAGGCGTTGGCATTGCGCCGGTAGAGCGCCGCCCGGGACGGGTCGCGGGCGGCCAGGGCCTCGGCCAGGGCGCGGGCAATCACCACGGCATTGTCGGTATCGAGCCAGACATGCGCATCCACGGTGCCGGGCAGGGCGCTGTCGCCATCCGGCCGGCGCTTGAGCTTGAGGCTGATGCCGGGCAGGCGCTGGGCGGTCAGCAGGCGCGGCTGCCCGGCCAGCACGCGCGCCAGGAACTGCTCGTGGGCAGGCCCCACCCACAGCACGAGGTCGGCGCGGGCAAGGGCGATGCGATCGGCGGGACGGAGCTGGTAGTGATGGGCGGAGGCCCCGGGCGGCAGCAATTGCCGCACGCTGCCGGCGGAACCGGTGACCGCGGCGGCGATCAGGGCCAGCGGCCGGACACTGGCCAGCACCTCGACCGCGGTGGCGGACAGGGGCAGGAGAACCAGTAGCAAGGCGGCAAGCAGGCGCATGGGAACTCCGGGCTGCGTCGGCGGGGTGCAGATGTTATATTGTTGCATCCCATCTGTCGCGAGTCCGGCATGCCTTCGGCCCCCGCCTTCCAGCCCCATGATCATAGCCACTGCGTCCATGACGCCCTGGCTTCCGCCGACCGCCTCTGCAGCGAGAGCGGCGCGCGCCTGACCCCGCTGCGCCGGCGCGTGCTGGAGCTGGTCTGGGCCAGCCACCGCCCGCTGGGGGCCTACGAGCTGCTGGACCGGCTTATCGCGGAGGGCCACAAGCCGGCGCCGCCCACCGTCTATCGCGCCCTGGAGTTCCTGCTCGAGCAGAAGCTGGTGCACCGCATCGCCTCGCGCAACGCCTTTATCGGCTGCACCCATCCGGGCGCCTCGCACGCCGGCTACTTCCTGCTCTGCGACACCTGCGGCAACGCCGAGGAAATTGCCGACGGCCGCGCCCTCGCCAGGGCGGTGGCGACGGCGGCCCAGGGGGCTGACTTTGAAATCAGCAGCCAGACCCTGGAGCTGACCGGACGCTGCCGGCATTGCCGCAAGGACTGAGCCTGATGACAAAAGCCCTGCTGCAACTGGATCACATCGGCCTGCTCCGCGACGAGCGCGTGGTGCTGCAAGACGTCAGCCTCTCCCTGCGCGCGGGAGAAATTCTCACGGTGATCGGCCCCAACGGCGCCGGCAAGACCAGCCTGGTGCGCATCGCCCTCGGCCTGCTCGCGCCCGACAGCGGCGTTCGCCAGGCGCGGCCCGGTCTGCGAATCGGCTACCTGCCGCAAAAGCTGGGGCTCAACGAGACATTGCCGCTGGATGTGCAGCGCTTTCTTACCCTGGCCCGCCCCGGCCTCGGGCGCGCGGCGCTGGAGCAGTCGCTGCAGGAAGTGGGCGCACTGCGCGTGTTGCGCACGCCCCTGACCCGTCTTTCCGGCGGTGAACTGCAGCGGGTGCTGCTGGCGCGCGCGCTGCTGCGCGAGCCGGAGCTGCTGGTGCTGGACGAGCCCGCGCAGGGCGTCGACATCACCGGCCAGGAAGAACTCTATACCCTGATCGGCAATGTCCGGCAGCGCCACGGCTGCGCCGTGCTCATGGTGTCGCACGACCTGCACCTGGTGATGGCCGCCACCGACCATGTGCTCTGTCTTAACCGCCACGTCTGCTGCGAAGGGCATCCGGAATCGGTGAGCGCCAATCCCGAATACCACCGCCTCTTTGGCGCCCAGGGCGCACGCAGCCTCGCGCTCTACAGCCACCGCCACGATCATCATCACGACAGCGGCGGCGATGTCTGCTGCGATGACCATCACCCTCACCAACCCGGAGGGCGTGGCAATGGCCCTGCTTGAACTGCTGTGGCCGGCGCTCGCCGCCGGCCTCCTTGTCGCGTTGGTGTCAGGGCCGCTGGGCTCGCTGCTGGTCTGGCGCCGCCTCGCCTATTTTGGCGACAGCCTCGCGCATGCCGCCCTGCTCGGCGTCGGCCTCAGCCTGCTGCTCGCGATTCCCGGCTGGCTGGGCATTACCCTGGTCTGCGCCATCGCGGCCGGCCTGCTCACCCTGTTGCTGCGCCGCCCCGAGCTGGCCACCGACACGCTGCTCACAGTCCTGGCCACGACCTCGCTCAGCCTCGGTCTCATCATCGTGAGCCTGGCCGACAATGTCCGGGTCGATCTCATGGCCTATCTGTTCGGCGACCTGCTCGGCGTTACCGCCGGCGACCTGCCGTTGCTGCTGGCAGGCGCCTTGCTCACGCTGGGCCTGCTGCGCTGGCAGTGGGATGCGCTGGTGCTGGCGTCGGTCAATGAGGAACTGGCGGAAGTGGACGGCCTCCCGGTGAACCGCCTGCGCCTGCTGCTGCTGCTGCTGGTCGCGATCACGGTCACCGCCGCGATGAAGGTGGTGGGCGTGCTGCTGATCACCGCACTGCTCATCATTCCGGCCGCCGCCGCGCGCCGCCTCAGCCGCACACCGGAACAGATGGCGCTGGCCGCCAGCGGCATCGGCATGCTGGCAGTGCTCGCCGGCCTCGCCGGCAGCCTGCAATGGAACCTGCCGCTGGGACCCGCCATCGTTGTCGCGGCCGCTGCCGCGTTCGCCCTGCTGAATTTGCTGCCACGGCGCCAGACAAACTGACGAACCGGCCTCCCGTTTTCTGGAGGAATACACGAATAAATGCCGGCGCGCCGGCCAAGGCCGGACCACTCACTCCGCCGCAACAAAAACGCCCGCATTCGCGGGCGCTTTGATTATTGCGCAGGACTTGCCAGGGGAGATTACATAATCCGGAGGCCTGTCACCGGCCAATTCCCTTCACGGTCAGGGCTTCGGCGCAAAGCGCACGATGCCCGTTTCAGTCGCGGCCTCCGCATCAGCCTGCGGGTGCTCCGGCTCGCCCGGATTCTCGCTCTCGTAGCCGCAGGCCACGCACTCGATCCACTCGCGCGCCGGATCGCGGCAAAGACGGATGCGATCCTCGGCCTGGCATTGCGGGCAGCGCGCGCCCGCGATGAACTGCTTGCTGGTCATTCGGATTCCTTTAGGGCAGACGCCGCTTTCTCAAGTACGCAGGGGCGAGGGCCGGGCCATGCGGTAAGGCCCGGCCGGGCATACGCAAGATGCCGGGTCGTCTAAAGCCCGGAATGCCGCAGCAGCGCATCCACGCTGGGCTCGCGTCCCCGGAACTCCATGAACAGCTCCAGCGCATCGCGACTGCCGCCCTGGGCCAGCACCGTTTCCCGGAAGTGGCGACCGACCGCTTCGTTCATCACGCCTTCTTCCTCAAAGCGCGAGAAGGCGTCCGCCGACAGCACCTCGGCCCACTTGTAACTGTAATAGCCCGCCGCATAGCCGCCGGCAAAGATATGGCTAAAGCTGTTCTGGAAGCGATTGAACACCTTGGGCGGAATCACGGCGACGCGCCCGCGCACCTCGTCGAGCACGCGCTGCACTGTCCCCGGCTCGATATCGGTCAGGGCATGGACATGCATGTCGAAGAGCGCGAATTCCAGCTGGCGCAGCATGACGAGGCCAGACTGGAAATTCTTCGCGGCCAGCATCTTCTCCAGCAACGCCTGCGGCAGCGGCTCGCCGCCCTCGACATGGCTGGCGATCAGCGCCAGCGGCTCCGCGGCCCAGCACCAGTTCTCGAAAAACTGGCTGGGCAACTCCACCGCATCCCAGGCGACGCCATTGATGCCGGACACCGCCGCCACCTCCTGCCGTGTCAGCATGTGATGCAATCCATGGCCAAACTCATGGAAGAGGGTGGTGACCTCTTCATGCGTCAGCAGCGCAGGCTTGCCGTCGACGGGCGGATTGAAGTTGCAGGTGAGGAAAGCCACCGGCTTTTGCAGCGACCCATCATCCAGGCGACGACGCACGCGACAGTCCGCCATCCAGGCGCCGCCGCGCTTGTGGGCGCGCGCGTACGGATCCAGGAAAAAGCTGGCGACCACACTGCCGTGTTCGCTGATCTCGTAATAGGTCACGTCCGGATGCCAGCTCGTAATGTCATGGCGCTCGCGAATGGAAATGCCGTAGAGCTTTTCAGCGATGCGCAACATGCCCGCGATCACGCGCGGCGCCGGGAAGTAGGGCCGCACCATCTCTTGCGAGATGGAATATTTTTTCTCCTTGAGCTTCTCACTGGCGAAGGTCACATCCCAGGGCTCGAGCGTGTCGATGCCCAGCTCGCTGCGGGCAAACGCGCACAGCTCCTGCATTTCCTTATCGGCGCCCGGCCGCGTGCGCACCGCCAGGTCATTGAGGAAGTCGATGACCTGCTGTGGCGAGCGCGCCATCTTCGGCACCAGCGACACCTCGGCATAGCTGGCATAGCCCAGCAGCCGCGCCTGCTCCTGGCGCAGCTTCAGGATCTCGTCGATCAGCGTGGAATTGTCGAAGCGACCGGCCAGGGGGCCCTGGTCGGAGGCGCGCGTGACGTAGGCGGTATAGACGGCCTCGCGCAGGGCGCGATCCTCGGCATGCGTCAGCACGGCGATATAAGAGGGGAAATCCAGGGTAATGCGGTAGCCCGCGACCTCCTTCTGCTGCGCCAGCGCCGCCAGCAAGCCCAGCGCCGATTCCGGCAGGCCCCGGAGGCGAGTGGCATCGGGCAGCACCAGCTCCCAGGCCTGGGTGGCATCGAGCACATTGTCGGAGAAGGCCGAGGACAGCTCGGACAGCTTCTCGACAATATCGGCAAAACGCTTTTTCTGGTCGGCGGGCAGGCCGATGCCGCTGAGGCGGAAATCGCGCAGGGCATTGCGCACGCTCTGCTGGTGGGCAATGCTGAGGCCGGCAAAGCCCGGCGATTGCTCCAGTGCCGAATAGGTCTGGAACAGACTCTCGTTCTGCCCCAGCTCGGTGCCCCAGGCGGCCAGCCGGGGCAGGGCATCGTTATAGGCGCTGCGCCAGGCTTCGGAGTTCATCACCGCGTTCAGGTGCGACACCGGGGCCCAGGCCTGCTCCAGCCGGTCCTGCAGGTTTTCCAGCACCGCCGGCACGCTCTCCCAGGTCACCGGCGCGGAGGCCGCGGCCTGCGTCAGGCGCGCCACCACGGCACGGTTGTCAGCCAGCAGGGTTTCGATCGCCTCGGCCACATGCTCGGGACGGATGCGGTCGAAGGGCGGCAGGTGGTGCGATTCCAGCAGGGGATTAGACATGACCAGCATCCATTTCAATTTTGTCGAGGCTTTGTCATAGACGCCATGACGTCCGGCCCGACACATTGCTCGAAGGAGTCACCATAGTGGCAGCCATCCGCGCCCACAAGGGCATCCGGCCGCAAATTCATGACAGTGTATGGGTCGACCCCAGCGCGGTCATCATCGGCGACGTGGTCCTGGGCCAGGACTGCTCGGTCTGGCCCTATGCCGTCATCCGTGGCGACATGCACCGCATCCGCATCGGCGAGCGCGTCTCGGTCCAGGACGGCAGCGTGCTGCACATTACCCACGCCAGCCGCTTCCACCCCGATGGCTTCGCCCTGACCATCGGCAACGACGTCACCATCGGTCACCAGGCCACCCTGCATGGCTGCACCGTGCACGACCGCGTACTGATCGGCATGAAGGCCATGGTCATGGACGGCGCGGTCATCGAGTCCGAGGTCATCCTCGGCGCCGGCGCCGTGGTGCCGCCGGGCAAGGTGCTGGCTTCCGGCCACGTCTACATGGGCAGTCCCGCCAAGCCGGTCCGCGCCATTACCGAAAGCGAGCGCAGCTACTTCACCTACACGGCGGGCAACTACGTCAAGCTCAAGGACAGCTATCGGGCGGAGGAATCCGGCACGCCGCCCGCGGTTACTTGAGCTGGTAATTGAGGCCCAGAGTCATGAGGCTGTCGTTGAGCGTGACCGGGCCATCGTCATTGCGGGTTTCATACGCGACCACCAGTCCGAGGATGTCGGTCAGCGAAAAAATAAGGGCGCTGCGCGTGCGGGTAATGCTGCTCTCGCGGCCGGCATCGACCGAGGCATCCTCGGTAAAACGGCCGCCGGGGCGGAACTTCCACTCGAACTTGAGCGCGAGGTTGCCCACGCCCTCGTTCTCTTCCTCGCCCGTCACATCGCGCTTGTTATGGCGCAGGCCGGCACCGATATCCGTCTTCAGCAACAGCGTCTCGGTCTTGAGGAACTGATGGCCATAGCCCAGTGCCAGCTGCGCCTGGTATTCATAGGCGCTCTGCAGGTCCTTCTCGTACTGCGGCTTGATGAACAGGTAATCCCGGGGCGTGAAATTCCAGCTCGACTTTTCCATGCCGAAATAGCGCTCGCGCGTGCGCAGGCCGGTGTCGCCATTGGCTTCATTCAGCGCCTCGAGCCTCAGCTCGTGCGTCCACGGCTCGCGCTGGTAGCGCAGGAAGGAAAAGCCCTTGAACGTTTCCTGCGTGCTGCTGCCGGATGACTTGAGGTAGGCGGCTTCGCCTTCACCGGTCAGTGCCCGCGGCGGGGCCTCTGCCGCCAGGGCCGGCACTGGCAGCAGCAGGACAAGGGCGACCAGGATATTCCGCATCGACTTCCTCCGTGATGATCAAGTGCCTGCTTCCGAAGGTCGGGATTTAGCCCGACTTGCAAGAAGCAGAATGCCCTCCCGACACAGTCCCCAAGCCCGGAATCAGGCGGCCGCCAGCTCCGCGCGCAGAGCGTCGAGTACCGGCCGCGTCGGCGGCGTCACGCCGCGCCAGAGCCGGAAAGCTTCCGCCGCCTGCTCTACCAACATACCCAGGCCATCGCGCGTGTGCGCGCCCTGCTCGGCAGCCCAGCGCAGGAATACTGTCGGCTCGGCGCCGTACATCATGTCGTAGGCAAGCGCGCCCGGCGCAAACAGTCCCGGCGGCAGCGGTGGCAGCTCGCCCTGCAGGCTGGCCGAGGTGCCATTGATGACGCCATCAAACGGCCCCTGCAAATCGGCAAACGAAGCGGCCACCACCCTTCCCTCATCGGCAAAAAGCTGCGCCAGCTGAGCGGCTTTTCCGGGCGTGCGGTTGACGATCACGATTTCGCGCGGCCGCTCCTCGAGCAGCGGCCCCAGCACGCCGCGCACGGCCCCGCCCGCGCCCAGCAGCAGCAGGCGACGGCCAGCCAGGGCCATCCCCGCATTCTGCACGAGATCGCGCACGAGGCCGGTACCGTCCGTGTTGTCGCCGTACAACCGACCTTCGGCATCCTGCAGCAAGGTGTTCACTGCGCCGGCTTTTTCGGCGCGCGCGCTGCGAATTTCCGCGAGTTGCCACGCCTCTTCCTTGAAGGGCACCGTGACATTGCAACCGCGACCGCCCTCGGCCAGGAAGGCCGCCACTGCTGCGGCAAAACCGTCCATCGGCGCCAGACGTGCCTCATAGGTCAGCGCCTGGCCGGTCAGCTCGGCAAAGCGCGCGTGGATGCGGGGCGACTTGCTGTGCGCGACCGGATTGCCGAATACACAGTAACGTTCCATGGGAACTCCGGAGTGACTCACGCCCAGTCACGCGGTCGCAGGTAGTCGGTGTGCAGCGCCGCCTCCGGCGTTCCCGGCTCGGGCTGCCAGTCATAGCGCCAGCTCACCAGACTGGGCAGCGACGCCAGGATGGATTCGGTGCGCCCGCCCGACTGCAGGCCAAAAAGCGTGCCGCGATCGTAGACGAGATTGAATTCGACGTAGCGTCCGCGGCGATACAACTGGAAGTCGCGCTCGCGCTCGCCCCAGGGCGTGTCCTTGCGGCGCGCCAGGATGGGCTGGTAGGCCCTGAGGTAGCCATCGCCGACGGCGCGCATGAAGGCAAAGCTCTGTTCCGCGCCCCAGGCGTTGAGGTCATCGTAGAACAGGCCGCCGATGCCGCGCGGCTCATTGCGGTGCTTGAGGAAGAAATACTCGTCGCACCACTTCTTGTAATCCGGATAGACATTTTCGCCAAAGGGCTCGCAGAGTTCGCGTGCAGTGCGATGCCAGTGCCGGCAGTCATCATCAAACCCGTAATAAGGCGTGAGGTCGAAGCCGCCACCGAACCACCACACCGGCGCCATGCCGTCTTTCTCGGCAAAGAACAGGCGCACATTGGCATGCGAGGTCGGCACATAGGGATTGCGCGGGTGGATCACCAGCGACACACCCAGCGCCTGCGCCTTGGCGCCCGCGAGCTCGGGACGGTGCGCCGTGGCCGAGGCGGGCATGCGCGTGACATTCACGTGCGAGAACAGCACGCCCGCCTTCTCGATGACGTTGCCCCCCTCGAGAATGCGCGAGCGACCGCCACCGCCTTCCTCGCGACTCCAGTTGTCCGTACGGAAACGGGCCTCGCCATCCTCCTGTTCCAGCATGGCGCAGATGCGGTCCTGCAGGTCGAGCAGATAGCTTTTGACGACGGCAATGTCGGGAGAGTCGGCAGTCATGGCAATGGGTCTCAGCGGGCTCGCAATACAACGCCCGTGACGGCGTCGCGAATTTCAGTGGGCTTGGCGTCCCCACCGAGCGCACCCGGCAGGATATGACCGAGGGCGTCGCCGAACTCGCGGCGGAGGTCGGCGGCATCGGCCAGGGGCGGCTGTCCGCTCCTGTTGGCGCTGGTCGAGACCAGGGGTCCGCCCCAGGCGCGACAGAGCGCCTGCACGCCCGGATGGGCGGAAACGCGCACGGCGAGCGAATCGTGCTCGCCGCGCAACCAGCGCGGCGCCGACGCTGCCGGCACCACCCAGGTATACGGGCCGGGCCAGGTGGCGAACACTGCCTGCTTTTGGGAGTCGCTGAGCGCCGCCAGCCAGGACTCGACCTGGGCAATGTCCGCTGCGATCAGGATCAGTCCCTTGGCTTCGCTGCGCCCTTTCATCACGAGCAGGCGCTGCACTGCCGCGGCATCGAAGGGGTCGCAGCCCAGCCCCCACACGGCCTCGGTGGGATAGGCGATGACCTGGCCGGCGCGCAGGGACTGCACAGCGAGCTCAAGTTCAGTAACGGAGGGGAGGGAGGGCGTCGACATGGGCGCGAAGTGTACCACCGGCGCCGGCGCCATCCGCCACTCCCCGGGTGGGGGGCTTCCTCTTCCTGGCCACGGCCGGGCACCGCATCAAGCCCCCGGCCGACGCGCATATCCGCCCGGCACCGCCGCGATAAGGCCGGCGATCTCCAGCCGCGACAACGCCTGCAGGACCAGAGGGGCCGGCTGCCCGGTGACATCAATCACCATGTCCGGATGCCGCGGCTCCTCGCCGAGGGCCTCCAGCACCAGGCGCAGGCCGGGCTCCAGCGCCGCCCCGGCCGCAGCCCGGCCGGCCGCCTTGCCATCCTGCACCGTGGCCGCCAGCAAATGCCCCTGCAGCAGCCCCAGCATGGGAGGAAGGTCGGCCAGGATCTGCGGCACCGTCGTGACGGCGCTGGCGCCTTCCCGGATCAGCGTGATGCAGCCCTGGGCCTGCACGTTGTGCCGCGAGCCCGGCAGGGCCCACACCATCCGGCCTTGCTCCCCCGCCTTGCGCGCCGTGATCAGCGAACCGCTCTCGGGGGCCGCCTCCACCACCAGCACCCCCAGGCTCAGGCCACTGATGATGCGATTGCGGCGAGGGAAATTCCGCGCCAGAGGCGGCTCGCCCGGCAGGAATTCGCTCACCACCAATCCCCCCTCATGGACGATATTCTGGAACAGCCGGCTGTTCTCCCGTGGATAAGGGCGGTCCACACCCGTGCCGAGCACCGCCAGGGTGCGCCCGCCCGCGCGCAACGCGCCCGCATGCGCGGCGGCGTCGACGCCCCGCGCCAGGCCGCTGGTGATGACCAGCCCGGCACGCGCCAACTCGCCGGCAAAGGCTTCGGCATCCGCCCTGCCCGTCAGCGAGGGATGGCGAGTGCCGACCAGTGCCAGCTGCGGCAGATCCAGCAGCAGGGGGTCGCCCTTCAGGAACAGCAGCGGTGGCGGATCTTCGATTTCGCGCAGCAAGGCGGGGTAGTCGGGGTGATCGATGGCGACCAGGCCCTGCCCGGGCGCCTCGCACCAGGCGAGGTCGGCGGCCAGGCCTTCCCCGAGCTCGCGGCAAAGCGCGGGATCGTCGCCGTATTGCCAGGCGGCCAGGCGCTCGATGCTGGCCGGCGGCAGGCCCAGCTCTCGCCACAGCATGGGCGCTGCGGCGAGGGCGGCACCCGGAGTGGGGAACTGCTGGAGAAGACGACGGGTACTGGCCAGCGATTGCTGGACGAGCCGCCACAGGCGCAGCCAGTCGGCCGCCGGTGCGGAAGTGAGAATCTGCATGGGCATCCTTGCCTCAAGAGAAAAAACGGAAAACGGTGCAGGGATACTGAATCACGCCGGCCCGGTTTTGGCAAACCCCGCGCCACGCCCGGCCCCAAATGAAACAGGCCGTCAAAAGACGGCCTGTTCGCATTCCCCACGCCAATCAGTTGCTGATGGGAGGACGTACTTCGTCGCCAGCCTTCAGGGGCTTGGAAGCACTCAGCACAAGGGCGTAGCTCACCCGGTCAAAGGTACGGAAGACCATGGCGAGGCCGGCATTCTCGGCAGGCAGGCGCAGTGAGTCATTGGCAACCTGGTCACGGATCACGCCACCACTGCGGAACAAGGCGAAGGTATGGCCAGAGACCACGCCATCCTGCTTGCCACGGTTGATCACGATCACGCTGTACTGCGAGGCGGAGCTGATGCTGCCGAAGACACGGATGATTTTGCCGGGCGCCACGTTTTCCGGGTTGGCGGGATGGAAAATCGACGCAATTCGGGTGCTCTCGTTCTCGAGCAGCTTGTCACCATTCCGGATTTCCTGCGTGGTGCGGCTGACCTTGAAGGTACCGACCTGTCCGTTCAGGGTGACCAGCTGGCCAGCCCCCACGTCCTCGGCTTCGAGGCCCAGCGGCTCGCCACTGTCCGGGTCACGATAGATCGTGCCGCCGCGATAAAGGCCATAAGTGCCATCAGCCCGCAGCAGGTCATTCTTGTTGCGCACATAAACGCGGTCGCCGGCGCCAGTAACGACGCGATCGTCCTGGCCGGAGATCACATAAGGAGCCCGCTCGAGAATTTCAGCACTGACCACGCGCGATTCATTGAGGTAGCGCTGGATATCCTTGAGGGGGATGGCGGGAATGGCCAGCGACAGCGGCAGCTCGCGCACCTTGGGGTGCAACTTGACGGTGCCGTCCGGCAGCTCGGTCCGGGTCGGGAGGCCCCCGCCCTGGGCCAGGCGACCGGCCACTTCGGCGCAACCGCCGCCCTGATCCACGGCCACCACCGTGCGGTCCTTGATCTGGCAAAGCAGCAGCACATCGCCCGGGAAGATCAGGTGCGGGTTATAGACTTGCTTGTTGGATTCCCAGATTTCCGGCCAGCGCCAGGGATCGCTCAGGTAGCGGCCGGCGATGCCCCAGAGGGTGTCTCCCTGGACCACCGTGTATTTCTCGGGCGCGGTGGGCTTCACCTGCACCGGATCATCGGCATGAACTACGCCCGCCAGCAGGCAGACACTCGCAAATCCAAGGAGGCTTTTTTTCATTATGGTTTCCCTTGCGGCGCTCACGCCGGCGCGGCCACTTGTGGTCGCTTTTTCAACAGCAGGGCCTATATAATGGCCTAGAAGGCTACCCTGCTCTGTGACGCAATAAGCAGACTTTTACAGTACCTTCATCACCTTAGCAAGCATACTTGGGAGACTACTCCAAGTCGCGTCTATCCCGGCACGCCATCATGATCCTGCCCATCCTAGAGTTCCCCGACCCCCGTCTCCGCATCAAGGCCAAGCCTGTGGCCGAGGTCAACGACGCCATCCGCGGCCTCATCGCCGATATGCTCGAGACCATGCACGAAGCCCAGGGCATCGGCCTGGCCGCCACCCAGGTCGACCGTCATATCCAGCTCATTGTCATGGACTTGTCGGAGGCCAAGGACACTCCCCTGGTCTTCATCAACCCGGTGGTGACTCCGCTCTGTGAGGACAAGGCCCCCTACGACGAGGGCTGCCTGTCGGTGCCGGGCTTCTATGAGACCGTGGAGCGTCCGGCCCGCGTCCGCGTCAATGCCCTCGATCGCGACGGCCGCGCCATCGAGCTGGAGGCGGATGGCCTGCTCGCGGTTTGCCTGCAGCACGAGATGGACCACCTGAACGGCAAGCTGTTCGTGGACCACCTGTCCTCGCTCAAGCGCGAGCGCATCAAGAAGAAGCTGGAAAAGCTGCACAAACAGCAAGCCTGAGAGTTAGCGAGTACTCACACATTGGATAGTCCCTTACGTATCGTCTTCGCCGGAACGCCTGAATTCGCTGCCGAGAGCCTGCGGGCTCTCCTGCAACAGGGCGAGCACGAGGTCATTGCCGTCTACACCCAGCCCGACCGTCCCGCCGGCCGTGGCCGCGAACTCAAGGCCAGCCCCGTCAAGGCCCTCGCCCTCGGCCGCAAGATTCCTGTCCTGCAACCTCCCAGCCTCAAGGACGCCTTTGCCGTGGCCGAGCTTGCCGAGCTCAAGTCCGACCTCATGGTGGTGGCCGCCTACGGCCTGCTGCTGCCACGCGCCGTGCTCGACATTCCGCGCCTGGGCTGCATCAACGTCCATGCCTCGTTGCTGCCGCGCTGGCGCGGCGCCGCGCCCATCCAGCGCGCCATCCTGGCCGGCGACCGCGAAACCGGCATCACCATCATGCAAATGGAAGAGGGACTGGACACCGGCCCCATGCGCTACCGCATGAAGTGCCCGATCTCTGCCAACGACACTGCCGGCAGCCTGCACGATCGCCTCGCCCTGCTGGGCGGAGAGGCCCTGCTGGCCGCCCTCGAGTTGCTGCAGGAGGGCACGCTGGCCAGCGAACGTCAGAATGACGCCGAAGCCAACTACGCCACCAAGCTGAACAAGGAAGAGGCCCGCCTCGACTGGACCCGCCCCGCCGCCGAGCTCGACCGCGCCGTGCGCGCCTACAATCCGGTACCGATGGCCTTCAGCACCCTGGCCGGCCAGACCCTGCGCATCTGGGAAGCCAGCGCTCCTGCCATCACCACCACCGCACCGCCCGGCATGATCATCTCCGCCGACCGCGACGGTCTTGCCGTCGCCTGCGGCGGCGGCAGCGTGCTGCGCATCGAAACCCTGCAACTGCCGGGCGGCAAGCCGCTGTCCATCCTGCAACTGCTCAACGCCCGGCGCGACCAGCTCGCCCCCGGGCAGATCATTGGCTCATGAAACCCTCCCGCAAGGAACACCTCAGCGCTCGCGCCCTCGCCGCGCGCGCGCTCGCGCCCGTCCTGTCGGCCCGCGAATCCCTCAGCGACACGTTGCCCATGGCCCTCGGCCAGGTGGCGCCGCAGGATCGCGGCCTGCTGCAGGCCATCACCTTCACCACCTGCCGGCACGCCCTGCATTACCGCGTGCTCCTGAAGCCGCTGCTGGAGCGTCCGCCGCAACCCCTGGTCGAGGCCCTGCTGCTGTCCGGCCTCGCCCAGTTGCGAGACCTGCGCATTCCCGACCACGCCGCCTTGAGCGAAACCGTGAACGCCGCGCGCGAACTGAAGCAGGATCGCGCCACCGGGCTGATCAATGCCGTGTTGCGCCGTTACCTGCGAGAAAGGGACGCGCTGGAGGCACAGGCCGCCGGCAGTGCGCATGCCTGTCCGGAGTGGTTGAAGCGCGCGCTGGAGCAGGACTGGGGAGCCGACACCGCGGCGGCGGCGATGCAAGCCGGCAACGAGGAGGCGCCGCTCACGCTGCGCGTGAATTCACGCCAGGGCAACCGCGACGACTATCTCGCGGCGCTGCAACAAGAGGGCATCGAGGCCACGACCTGCGCCTGGAGTCCCGATGGCCTGCAGGCGGAAAATATCGGTGACGTGCGCGCCCTGCCGGGCTTTGCCGCCGGCGCCGTGTCGGTGCAGGACGAAGCGGCGCAACTGTGCGCGGGACTGCTCGCCTGCGCGCCCGGCATGCGCGTGCTCGATGCCTGCGCCGCGCCTGGCGGCAAGACCGCGCACCTGCTGGAAAAAACAGAAGGGCTTGCGCTGCTCGCACTCGACATCTCACCCGAGCGCTGCCTGCGCATCGATGAAAACCTGCAACGCCTGCAACTGCCCGGCGCCACCGTGCGCGCAGCCGATGCCGGCAAGCCCGCGCAGTGGTGGGATGGCCAGCCCTTCGATCGTATCCTGCTCGACGCCCCCTGCACGGCCACGGGCGTCATCCGCCGCCATCCCGACATCAAACTGCTGCGTCGTGAAACCGATGTGGCGCAAACCGTGCGCCAGCAGGACCAGCTCCTGCGTGCGCTGTGGCCGCTGCTCAAACCGGGCGGCGTGATGCTCTACGCCACCTGCTCCATTCTCAAGGCCGAGAACGAGCGCCAGGTTGCAGCCTTTCTTGCGGCCACCCCCGATGCGCGCGAGCGCATCATCGATGCGCCCTGGGGCGCGGCGCGCCCGCACGGCCGCCAGCTCCTGCCGGGTGCAACCGACGGCTTCTACTTCGCGCTACTGGAGAAGGTGGCAGGCTGACGCAGGCAGCTGGCGCCAGCTACGCCTCCGCCTGCCTCTTGCCCGTTCCATAAAAAAAGCGGGCCAAGGCCCGCTTTTTTTTGCCGCCAGAAGCGCCGCGATCAGCGACCCACCAGCGAGCGCGCGATCACTTCCTTCATGATCTCGTTGGCCCCGCCGTAGATGCGCTGGATGCGCGCATCAACAAAGGCGCGGGAAACCGGGTACTCGACCATGTAGCCATAACCGCCGTGCATCTGCAGGCAGGCGTCCGCGACGCGGCCCTGCAGGTCGGTGGAGCTGAGCTTGATCATGGCGGCGGTCGGCACGTCGAGCTCGCTGCGGGTGTAGCGGTCGATGCACTGGTTGAGGAAGGCCTTGTTGCACTCGATGTCGGTCTTGCACTGGGCCAGGCCGAAGCGGGTGTTCTGCAACTGCGACAGGGGCGCGCCGAAGGCCTTGCGCTCCTTCACATAGTCGATGGTGCCGTTGAGCACGCCCTCGGCGGCATAAATGCCGATCACGGCGATGTTCAGGCGCTCGCGCGGCAGCTCCTGCATCATGTAGGCGAAGCCCTTGCCTTCCTCGCCCAGCAGGGCATCCAGCGGCAGCTTCACGTTGTCGAAGAACAGCTCGGAGGTGTCCTGCGAATGCAGGCCGATCTTCTCGAGCTTCTTGCCCTTGCTGAAGCCCGGCAGCGTGGTGTCGACCAGGAACAGCGAAACGCCCTTGGCGCCGGCGGTCGGGTCTGTCTTGGCGGCCAGGATGATGAGGCCGGCGTGCTGGCCGTTGGAGATGAAGGTCTTGGAACCGTTCAGGACGTAGTGGTCGCCCTGCTTGATGGCGGTGGTGCGGATGGCGGCGAGGTCGGAACCGGCGCCGGGCCATCTCGTCCAGGATCAGCATGGAGAACTGGAAAGGCACGCCGGCGCCCCCGTGTTCCTCCGCCTGGTCCACGCAGAGCAGGCCGTTTTCACCCAGCTTGCGCCAGAACTCGTTGGGCATCCACGATTCCTTCTCCCACTTCTCGTAGTGCGGGACGAACTCGGCCTGCAGGAAGCGGCGGACATTGTCACGGAACAGTTCGTACTCGGCGGCGTCGATAGCAGACATGGCAATAAACCTGTGATGAATAAAAAGCCGCGCGATTGTAGCGCGTCAGCCTCCGTGCCCAAAGGCCGAAAGGGCCATCCTGCGACCCGTCGGTTCCGCCTGCCCCGGCAACTGCCGCCCTTGCCGGATCGCTGTCACGGTCCGGGGCAATCCAGGCCGGCACAACGGGGGGGCGCGGCCCAACCCCCGGAACCGGGTGAAGCGGCAGGGACAGCCGGACTATTTCAGGTCCGGCGTCCCCTGGCGAGGAACAGAGGCTCAACAGTCGGCCTTGCCGGCGTCCATTCCCCGGGGCGGCCTGTGCTCTCCCGGGGGACGGGAGGACACCCGCCGCCCCGGCTGCGGCATGGCCCTTGCGCCACCGGCAGAGGACTCCTCTCCGTCCGGCTGCCGGGTCGAAGCGTCCCGGTGGCGTGGCAGCTTCTCCGGCCATGGTCTATACCAAGACTGACAGCACAACCATAAGAACGGAGGCGGCCATGCTTGCCCACACCGTGGTACTCAAGAACATCGACCCCAAGAACCTGCACCAGCAGATACTCCAGCTCGAGGCCCTGCAGCGCGACCTGGCTACGGACGACAGCGCCCAGGCCAACAGCATGCGCCAGACCGTGAAGCTGCTGCACATGATCGAGGAGGAGTTGCGGCGGCAGGCGCGCGCCCAGCACTCCCACTGACCCCTCCACGGCCCTGGCGCGGCCCCCCCTCGCCCCTCCCGCGACAGGAGGCGCCGAGCCCAGGGCTGGAAAAATCCCCCTCAGCTCCCTACGATGCGCGCGCCCATCCAGGAGCTGCCATGAGCCTTACTGACCTTCTCGAGCGCCTCCGTCGCGCCGATGCCGACTTCGAAGACGTCATCTCGTACATCAACGCCCATTACGACTACGCTCCCGCACGGTTCACCAATGGCCTGGGGCCGGAGCCCGTGATCAACGAGTCCGGCAAGAATGAAGGCTCCTGTCGCATCTTTGCCTTCGCGCAGCTGGCCGCGCTTTCCGAGGCGGACACCGCGCAATTGTTTGGACGCTTTTACCGCGACGATGTCCTGAAGAATCCCGGCGGCAGCGACCACGCCAACATCCGTCGCTTTCTCACCGACGGCTGGGCCGGCATCCGGTTTGACGGCGAGGCACTGACACCCAGGGGCTGATCCGGCCTGCGGACGCCCCCGGACATAGCCGGCACGCCAGGCATCCGGCGCGCCCTGCCTTACATGACAGTCGCAGGCCGGTTTTGATAGTCTCGAAATCGCTGAAGCGGCTTGCATATGACGGGCTTGCCGGGCGACAACCGTCGCTGCCTCTACAGGTGCACCCTTCCCCAGCCCCCGACTGCCCGTAAGGGCCGGGAGGCGTCATCTCACCCTCATCATTGCCCTCGGGTAAAGGCAGTAACCATGGCTCAGGAACACCCCATGCCTCACTCACGCCAAAATCCCAGTGCGCGCTATCAGGAACTGCTGGCGATGTACCAGCAGATGCACCGCGAGGGTGACGCCAGCCTGGGCATAGCGCCCGCCGACATGTTTCCCGGGCAGAGCCTGCCCCCGCATGCGGGCACCATCAAGCAGCTAATCATGAAGTATGGTGCCCAGACTTTGCTGGACTACGGCGCCGGCAAGGGTCGCCAGTACCTGCCCATGGAAGTGAATGTGCCGGGCGTCGGGAAATTCGGCAGCATCCCCGAATTCTGGGGCACAAGCGTGCGTTGCTACGATCCGGCCTATCCGCCGCATATGCAGCTACCGGAGGGGAAGTTCGACGGCGTGGTCTGCACGGATGTGCTGGAGCATTGCCCCGAGGACGATATGGCCTGGATCGTGGACGGCCTTTTTGCCTATGCCTCGCGCTTTGTCTTCGCAAACGTGGCCTGCTATCCGGCGAAGAAAAAGCTGCCCAACGGCGAGAATGCCCACACTACCATCCGCCCCGTCGGATGGTGGCAGGAATTGTTCGCGCAGGCCTCTGCCCGCCACGGCAGTATTCCTTATCTGGTGCTCGTCGAGGAACTGGCGACTACGCCGGAAGGCTCGGGCATCAAGGCGTCCGCCTTTTCATCGCCGGGCCTCTTGCAGGCCTGAGCCTCAGGAGGCGGCCTTTCCCGGCTTTGATTCGGGGTGCTTCCACTGGGTCACGCCCAGGAAGATCACCCGCAACTGCCGCGACAGCACCTCGACCAGCAGGGCCTCCTCATCCGGATGCTCGGCGGGCAGGGCCAGGATCTGGTCGGTCGCCATCACCATGTTGTTCACGATGAGCTGGGCGATCATCTGCAGGTCGCTGCTGGTGATGCGCCGGTCGGGCACCAGCAGGGCCAGGTCGGTCGCCAGCTCGCTCACAAAAAAGCGCAGCTCGTTGCGGATGGCCAGGCGGGTGGTGGTGGCGCCAGAGAAGTATTCGCGGATCGCAAAGCGGAAATAGCGGTTCTGCTCCCTGACATAGCTCACATACAACGCCACGGAGCTGCGGATCAGCTGTTCGGTAGGCAGGGGATTGCTGCGCACGGCGCGCATCTGGGCGCGCAGGGTGCGAAAGGATTCGTCGACGAGCTCAAGGCCCAGGCTGTCCATGCCGCGGAAGTGGCGGTAAAAGGCGGCGGGCACCACCCCGGCGGCCTTGGTCACTTCGCGCAGGCTGAGGCTGGAGAAGGTGCGCTCGTCGCCCAGCAGGTCGAGGGAAGCCTCGATCAGGGCCTGGCGGGTGCGCGAACGCCGGGCATCGTGCCCGCTTTCCTCGCCCTCGCCGCCTTCCTTTGCCTTTTTCTTGTAAACAGCCATTCATCAGTCCCGGTATTGTGAACAACTAAACCATAAGAACATAAAATAAAAATGATTAAAATCAAGTAATTGCCCGCTCATCAGAAAATAAGTGAACAACCGTTGACTAAATTTCCCGTCCGGGGTTTCATGTGAACACCTGTTCACAAGCGCAAACGACATCCGCGCAAGGAGCCCCGAGATGCTGAACCTGATTGACCACGCGCTCAAGTCCCCCCTGGCCCGCATCCTGAGCTGGCCGCACACCCCGGAAAGCTATCTCGAGCTGCTTGCCCCCAAGGTTGGCGGCAAGGGCATCAAGGCCACCGTCAAGGCCGTGCGCCAGGAAACCAACCGTGCCGTGTCCCTGGTGCTGGAGCCCAATCATCGCTGGCCCGGTCACATTCCCGGCCAGTATGTCACCCTGGGCGTGAGCCTCAACGGCCGTCGCCACAGCCGCTGCTTCACCATTTCGGGCCTGGAGCACGGCTGCCCCGTGGTCACGATCCAGTCCCATGAAGGCGGCACCGTGTCCTGCTGGGCCAATGAGTCCGTCTGGAGCGGCGACACTGTGGAGCTCAGCGCTCCCGCAGGCGACTTCGTGCTGCCTTCACCGCGCCCCGACCGCTTCCTGTTTATCGCCGGGGGCAGCGGCATTACCCCCATCCGGGCCCTGACCGACCAGCTGGTGGCGGAGAACTACAGCGGCCAGATCGACATCCTTTATTACACGCCCGGTCTCCAGGACACGATTTTCCTGGAAGTCCTCCAGGACATCGCCCGGACGCATCCGAACATCAAGCTGCACCTGGTCAACACCCGCGACACGAGCAAGAAGCTGCACGGCCACTTCAGCGCCACGCACCTCAAGGCCATCGGCGCCGACCTTTCGCAGAGCGCCGCCTATGTCTGCGGCCCCGCCGGCCTTATCGCCGCCGTGGAAACCCATTGGCAGAAGGCCGGCGTTGCCGAGCGCCTGACGCTGGAGCGCTTCCAGGCCGTGCAGGCACCCGTGGCCGCCGATGCCGCCGCCCTGCCGGTGCAGTTCACCGAGAGCGGCATCACCACCACCGCTCCCGGCCGCACCCTGCTGGAAGCCGCCGAAGGCGCCGGCCTCAGCCCCAACAATGGCTGCCGCCAGGGCATCTGCCGCACCTGCACCTGCCGCAAGCTGGCTGGCCAGGTTCGTGACATCCGCACCGGCGAGCTCTCCGGCAGCGGCGAAGAGGATATCGCCATCTGCGTCAGCGTTCCTGTCACGCCTGTGACCATCGAGCTGTAAGCAGTCGCACCCACCATTTACATGGCCGCTTATGTGGCGGCCAGGCAAAGCATCCGGTTAAAGGATAAAAGGAGTACCTGACATGACCAGCATGAACATCAACACCAAAATTTCCAGCGTCATCGGCCGTCGGCTCACCAAGGAACAGGTAGAAGCTTTCGGAGCGGAAATCGACGCCCTGCGTGCACGCATCACCGCCGATCTTGGCCAGAAAGACCTGGACTACATCAAGGGCATCATGCGCCTGCAGCGCCGCCTCGAAATCGGCGGTCGCATTGGCATCTACGCCGGCATCGTCAATCCGCTGGCCTGGCTGGCGGGCGTGGGCGCGCTGGGCGCGGCCAAGATCCTGGACAACATGGAAATCGGCCACAACATCATGCACGGCCAGTTCGACTGGACCAACGATCCGGAACTGCGCGGCCGCAAGTTCGAGTGGGACACGGTGTGCCCGGGCGACCAGTGGCGCCACTCGCACAACTACATGCATCACACCTTTACCAACATCGTCGGCAAGGACCGCGATGTCGGCTACGGCGTCCTGCGCATGGCCGATGAGCAGCCCTGGCACCCCGGCTACCTGCTGAACCCGGTCTATGCCTTCTTCCTGGCTACCTTCTTCCAGTGGGGCGTAGGCGTGCACGACCTCGAGCTGTCGGAACTGCCCAAGGGCAAGTGGAAGTGGAGCGAGAAGAAGGACATGGCTAAGGCTTTTTTCAAGAAGGCGCGCAGGCAGGTGCTGAAGGACTACGTCGCCTATCCGGCACTGGCCGGCCCTTTCTTCCTGCCGGTGCTGGCGGGCAATGTCGTGGCCAACCTCATCCGTAACTACTGGACTTTCCTGATCATCTTCTGCGGCCACTTTACCGAGGGCGTCGAGATGTTCTCGGAAGAAGAGTGCGAGAACGAGACCAAGGCGGAGTGGTACATCCGCCAGCTCATGGGCTCCAGCAACCTGGAAGGCGGCAAGTGGTTCCACATCATGTCCGGCAACCTGAGCCACCAGATCGAGCACCACATGTTCCCGGACGTCCCGGCCAACCGCTATGCGGAAATGGCGGTGGAAGTGAAGGAGATCTGCGAGAAGTATGGCCTGCCCTACAACACCGGTCCGCTGGGCAAGCAGTTCGGCACGGTGGTGCAGCGCATCTTCCGCATGGCGCTGCCGACCACCACCAAGCATGAGGCCGGCGCCCTGGCCTGAAAGCCCTTTCGCCCAGCACAAACGCGCCCCTCGGGGCGCGTTTGCGTTTAGGCGAGCCTGACTTTCCCCGGCGGCAGGTGACAGGGCCGGGTCGCTGTCGGCTGCCCTCCGGCATGACATTCCGGGTCCGGCCCTACCACTGCGACTCCGGCTCCCTGACAACATTCTGATATGCCCACTTCAGCGCCTCGCCGTTGGGCCCCTGTGGCCGCCAATGCAAAGGATTTGGCACTGAATTTACCTCCTGCCTCCCCTTATTATTTACCCCTGCCGCAAGCGGGCTGGTCGCTGTCTCACAGGTTTCTCACGGGCAACCGCTTCCCGTAGGCGCCCTGACGGGCACGCCCGCACCCCTAGTGGCCAAAAATAAAAAAAGGAGCCAGGGAATGACTCATCCCGCCGAACTCGCGCCGGCCTCGCCGGCAGCCGCCGCACACCACCCGGCCACCGGCCGCCGCCTCAGCGCCGCCGACTATGCCGCCTTTGGCGCTGCCCTCGACGGCATTCGCGCCCGCGTCACCGCCGATCTTGGCGAGCGCGACGTGACGTATATCCGGCGCATGATCCGCGTCCAGCGCAGCGCCGAAATCGGCGGACGCCTGGCGCTCTTCCTGGGCTTCAACCCGATTGCCTGGTGCCTGGGGGTGGGCTTGCTCAGCCTGTCCAAGATCCTCGACAACATGGAGATCGGCCATAACGTCATGCACGGCCAGTACAACTGGACCAATGATCCGGCGCTGCGCGGAAAGAATTTCGAGTGGGACAATGCCTGCCCCGGCGAACAGTGGCGTCACTCACATAATTATGTGCATCACACCTTTACCAACATCCTCGGCAAGGACCGCGACGTCGGCTACGGAATCCTGCGCATGGCGGACGAGCAGCCCTGGAAGCCCAAGCATCTCTTCCAGCCCGTTCGCGCTTTCCTGATGATGCTGATCTTCGAGTGGGGCGTGGCCATGCACGACCTGGAAATGGACCGCCTGCGCAGTGGCGAGGTTGCCTGGAAAACCGTGAAGCCGCGCCTCCTGCAATCGCTGCGCAAGATGGGCCGGCAAGGTCTGAAGGACTACGTGATATTCCCTCTGCTCGCGTTTCCGATTTTCAGCAGCGTGTTGCTGGGCAATCTCGCCGCCAATGTCATTCGCAACATCTGGGCCTTCGTGATCATTTTCTGCGGGCACTTCACCGACCAGGTGGAAATGTTCACCGAAGCTGAAACCGCAAACGAAACCCGCGGCGAGTGGTATGTCCGCCAGCTCCTCGGCTCCAGCAACATCAAGGGCGGGCGCTGGCTTTATATTCTCTCCGGCCATCTCAGCCACCAGATCGAGCACCATCTCTTTCCCAACATGCCGGCGCACCGTTATGCGGAGATCCAGCCCGAGGTGGAAGCGCTCTGTCGCGAATATGGCCTGCCTTACAACACGGGCTCGCTGGGTCGCCAGTTCGGTACCGTGGTCCGGCGCATCCTCCGCCTGTCGCTTCCGGGCTCGGGTAGCCGGCAGCCCGTGGCCGCCTGAAGTTGCACCGGAGCGGGGTGCCGGGCAAGAGGCGACGGTTGCCCGCCCCCCCCTGACTCCCCCGGCAGCCCGCCTTCACGCAGCCCGGCCCTCACCGGAAGTGAAGCCCGTCACACACGGCCGGTGGTGCGCGACCAACGGCAGGTCGTGACGGGTGGGCGCGCTCGACAGTCGTTCCGTAGTTGTTTAGCGTGACCGCACTTACAAAAAGGAGAGCTGTCATGTTCCGTACCATCCTGCTGGGCATTGCGCTGGCGACCGTTGCCGCGTCCCCGGCACTTGCCGCCGACCAGACCAAGAAAGCGGCCCGCCAGGAGCTGCGTGACAACCGCATCACCGGCGAGGAAGCCAAGCTGCTGCGCGCCTATTACAAATTCGAGCGCAAGGCCGAGAAGGCGGCCGGCGAGAACAACCGGCCCAATCTGCCGGCGGGCTGGAAAAAGCAGCTCGACAAGGGTTGGACCCTGGATCCGCAAATCCTTGCCGCCTCTGAGCCTGTCCCCGCGGATGTGGTCAAGAAGCTGGGTTCCCAGCCGGCCAACTCCAGCCTGATCCGCATCCAGAACCGCGTGATCCGCATCGACGCCGCCAAGAAAATCCAGGATGTGATTGACCTTACCCCTAACTGATCTGCCGCTCGTCACCATAAAAAAAGCCGCAGGCATGCCTGCGGCTTTTTTTATGGAAGCCCGCCATGGCGCGCGTCACTTTGAGGCAGGCCGGCGATTGCGGCTATCATGCGGGACAGCCCACGTCCTGCAACCCTCCGGAGTCCTGCATGAGCAAGAAGTCCCTGCGGCGTTCACGCCAGAATCGCATGATCGCCGGCGTGATGGGTGGCCTGGCCAAGTATTTCAACCTGGACGTCACGGTACTGCGCATTGTTTACGTGCTGGTATCGCTGTTCAGCGCCGGCTTTCCCGGCCTGATCGTGTACCTCATCCTGTGGCTGTTGATGCCGCTCGAGGAGGAGGGGGAGGGAGCGGCCTGAGTCAGGCCGTTTCCTTCAGCATCGCGTACAGCTTGTCCTTGAGCAGGGCGCGCTGCTTCTTCAGCGATTCCATGTGCTCGTCGGACAGGTTCTGCTCACCGGTCTCACCCCTGGCCACCTCGACATCCACGGCGTTGTATTCGTCGTTAAGACGGCTGAAGTGCTGGTCGCTCTGGCGCAGCCCCTGGATGCGTTCCTTCAGTTCGGGAAAGTCGCGGGTCAGGGCATGGTTGCCGGTATGCATCGGATAATCTCCTGTTGTGGTCTTTTTTCAGGATGTCACCGGTGCCTTCCCCTGGTTTTGATTCAGCTCAAGCGCTGGCGTGATTGCGCGGTCGTCCCGACCGTTGTGGCCTTGAGTTGGCGGAAGCGGAAGCAGCCCGACTCATGGTCGTTTACAAAGCCGCAGGCCTGCAGGAAAGCATATACCGTGGTGCTGCCCACGAAGCGGAAGCCGCGCTTTTTAAGCTCCTTCGCCAATGCGTCAGAGAGCGGGGTCGAGGCGGGCGCGTCCCGGTAGCTCGCCGGGCCGTTGACTAGCGCTCGCCCTCCGACAAACTCCCAGAGCCAGTCCGACAAGCTGCCGACCTCCTTCTGGAGTGCGAGGGCGGCGATGGCGTTGTCGCGAATCGCCGTCAGCTTGCCGCGATGGCGGATCAGGCTCGCGTCGCCCAACAGGGTCTCGATGTCGGCATCACTCATGCGGGCAACTTTCCGGATCTCGAATCCGTGAAAGGCCCGGCGATACGCCTCCCGCTTGCGCAAGACGGTAATCCAGGACAGTCCAGCCTGCTGGCCCTCCAGGCAAAGCATCTCGAAGAGGTGGCGGTCGTCATGCGACGGTACGCCCCATTCCTCGTCGTGATACTGCACATAAAGCGGATCATCCCCGCACCAGGGGCAGCGGGAAGGGGAAGAGGAAGGGGAAGGGGAAGGGGGCACCATGGCAACTCCGGCAAGGCCATCGCACGACGGCGTCGGTTACATGAAAGGGCAGCCCGGCCCGCCTGGCCAGCCGGAGGGAGGAGGCTCTACAAAGCCCGGCTGTCCAGCCTGATCTACTCTCGCCGCCCCTGCAATCCGGCAGGGCAGGGACGAGATGCGGGTTCAATGCGATAAGCGGAGCGGGCGCGGCGTGTCCTGTTGTTCGCGTTTGTCTAATCTAACCTTATCAATCGCAGGGGCTTCCCGGGCCATGCCCACGGTCAGGTGTCCTGCCTGACTCCCCTGCCTGAAAGGAGAATGTTGTCATGGATCCCGATACCGTCGCACTCGCAACCAGTCCCGGCCCCGAGGGTGCCGCCGTCATCCGGCGCCCGCTGCGCATCCTCGTGGTCGATGACAGCGAAGCCATCCGCGTCTTCATGAAGGCCAAGCTCAATGGCATCGCCGGCGAGTCCCACGAGTTGCACCTGGACACGGCCCCGAGCGGGGAAGACGCCATCGCCAGCTGCGCGCTCCAGCCCTATGACCTCATTTTCATGGATGTGGTGATGCCGGGCATGGGCGGTATCGAAGCCTGCCGCCAGATCAAGGCCCGGTACAAGGTGGCGGTGGCAATGGTCTCCAGCCTGCGCGGCCCCGAGGACCAGAAGGCGGCCTACGAGGCTGGCTGCGACACCTACCTGTCCAAGCCGGTCAAGGACGCCGACCTCAGGGAGGTCGTCGGACAAGCCGTGGAAGGCCGGGTGCTGGCGCGCTAGTTTGACCCTGCCGCGACAGGCGGCATGATCCGCCGCCGGAAACCCCGGCCAGGCGGCTCCTGGTTGATCCGGCCCAAGACAAACCGGGTCGGCAGGCGCACTATAAGAAGCACGGGTTCAGTCCGGGTCTATCCCGCCCGCGACGGATTCCAACCTCACAAGAGGCCAGCATCATGACCAGTACCTTGAAGCATGAAGTGATCAACACGGTAACCGAGCAGGTCTGGTCGGAGTTCCTTGGGATTTCCCTGGCCCCGACCACCACGACCCAAGGCGAGGCCGAATGCGCTTCGTCCATCTCCATCGAGGGCGCCTGGAACGGTGCTGTCATTGTCGCCTGTTCCCGCCAGCTCGCCCGCCAGGCGGCCGCCACCATGTACTGCTGCCCCGTGGCCGAGATCGACGACGCCAACTGGCGCGAAACCCTCAACGAAGTTGCCAACATCATGGGTGGCAACCTCAAGGCCATGCTGCCCGCTCCCAGCAGCCTGGGACTGCCCGAGGCCTTCGATACCTGGCAACCCGAGAATGACCCCAACACCGTGACCTACATGAGCGCAGAAGGGCCCCTGTACGTAACCGTGTTCCCGGCCTGAGCCGGTCCCGCTTTTCCGCCACAGCCGGGCAAGGCGCCTGCCCCCGGCCGCAGCCGTTTCCCCTCCCGACCTGTAACCCGGCCCGGCCTTGCCGCTATACTCGCCCCCTTTGATTCGCTCCAGGGGAACCCCGTGGCCAACGCCATCGCCGCAGGCCTGACCTTTCAGGACCTTATTCTCAAGCTGCAGAACTTCTGGGCCCGCCAGGGCTGTGTCGTGATCCAGCCCTACGACATGGAAATGGGCGCCGGCACTTTCCACACCGCCACCTTCCTGCGCGCCATCGGCCCGGAGACCTGGAACGCCGCCTACGTGCAGCCGTCCCGCCGTCCCGCCGACGGCCGCTATGGCGAGAACCCCAACCGCCTGCAGCACTACTACCAGTTCCAGGTGGTGCTGAAGCCGTCACCGGCCAATATCCAGGAGCTGTACCTGGAGTCGCTGCGCGAACTGGGCGTCGATCCGGCGGTGCATGACGTGCGCTTTGTCGAGGACAACTGGGAGTCGCCCACGCTGGGCGCCTGGGGCCTGGGCTGGGAAGTCTGGCTGAATGGCATGGAAGTCACGCAGTTCACCTATTTCCAGCAAGTGGGCGGCATCGAGTGCTATCCCGTCACGGGCGAGATCACCTACGGCCTCGAGCGCCTGTGCATGTACCTGCAGGGCGTGGATTCGGTCTATGACCTGGTCTGGTCCAAGGGCGTGCCCGATGCCGAAGGCAACACGCGCCCCGTCACCTATGGCGACGTCTTCCACCAGAACGAAGTCGAGCAGTCGACCTTCAACTTCGAGCACGCCAACGTGCCCAAGCTGTTCGAGCTCTTCGACTATTACGAGAGCGAATCCAACGCGCTCATGGAAAAGCAGTTGCCGCTGCCCGCCTATGAAATGGTGGTGAAAGCCTCGCACACCTTCAACCTGCTCGATGCGCGCCGCGCCATCTCGGTCACCGAGCGCCAGCGCTACATCCTGCGTGTGCGCACCCTCGCGCGCAACATCGCGCAGAGCTACCTGCAGGCCCGTGCCCGCCTCGGCTTCCCGATGGCGACGGCGTCGCTGCGCGACGAAGTATTGGCAAAGCTGGCCCAGGAGAACGCAGCATGAGTCACAAGGATTTCCTGGTTGAGCTCGGCACGGAAGAACTGCCCCCCAAGGCCCTGAAGACCCTGTCCGACAGCTTCCGTGATGGCATTGTGAAAGGCCTGGCGACCGCTGGCCTCGCGCATGGCAAGGTCGAGGCCTTCGCCGCCCCCCGTCGCCTGGCCGTGCTCGTACACCGGCTCGCAGAGCAGCAGCCCGACCGCACTGTCTCGGTTGACGGTCCGCCGGTAAAGGCCGCCTTCGATGCCGAGGGCCAGCCCACGCAGGCCGCGCTGGGCTTTGCGCGCAAGAATGGCGTCGACATCAGCGAGCTCGACAAAAGCGGCGAGAAGCTGCGCCATGTGCGGGAAGTGAAGGGCGAGCCGGCAAGCGCGCTGCTGGCCGGCATCGTCAGCCAGTCCCTGCAGGATCTACCCATTCCCAGGCGCATGCGCTGGGGCGCCTCGCGCGTGGAGTTCGTACGCCCGACGCAATGGCTGGTCATGCTCTTCGGCAAGGACGTGATTGACTGCGAGATCCTGGCCCAAAAGGCCGGCCGCACCTCGCGCGGCCACCGCTTCCACCATCCCGAGCCGGTGCACATCCCCAACCCCGTGAGCTATGTCGAGACGATGCGCGCCGCGCACGTCATCGCCGACTTCGCCGAACGCCGCGAAGCCATTGGCAAGAAGGTGCGCCTGCTTGCCGAGATGGAGCATGGGACCGCGCTCATTCCCGAGGCGCTGCTCGACGAGGTCGCCGCACTGGTGGAATGGCCCATCCCGCTGGTCTGCTCTTTCGAGGAGCGCTTCCTGTCCGTGCCGCAGGAGGCGCTGATCTCGACCATGCAGGACAACCAGAAGTACTTCTGTCTGGTCGACCACAACGCGAAGCTGCTGCCGCGCTTCATCACCGTCGCCAATATCGACAGCCCGCATCCCGAGTACATCGTGGCGGGCAACGAGAAGGTGGTGCGCCCGCGCCTCACCGACGCCGAATTCTTCTTCAACCAGGACAAGAAATCCCGGCTGGAAACCCGCAACGAGCGCCTCAAGACTGTGGTGTTCCAGGCCCAGCTCGGCACTGTCTATGAAAAAGTCGCGCGCGTGTCCGCGCTGGCCGGCATCATTGCCGCTGCCAGTGGCGGCGACCGCGACCTGGGCGAGCGCGCCGGCATTCTCTCCAAGTGCGATCTTGCCACCGAGATGGTCGGCGAGTTCCCGGAGCTGCAGGGCATCGCCGGCTATTACTACGCCACCCACGACGGCGAGCACGAGGAAGTCGCCCGCGCCCTCAACGAGCAGTACCAGCCGCGCTTTGCCGGCGACGCGCTGCCGGCCACCAAAACCGGCGCCGCGCTCGCCATCGCCGACAAGCTTGACACCCTGGTCGGCATCTTCGGCATCAACCAGCCACCGACCGGCTCCAAGGATCCCTTCGCGCTGCGCCGCTCCGCCATCGGCCTGCTGCGCATCATCATCGAGAAGGAGCTGGCGCTGGACGTACAGGCGCTGGTCGCCGGCTCCGCCCGCATGTATGGCGACAAGCTGGAAAATCCGAACACTGCAAGCGATGTGTTCGACTTCCTGCTGGGCCGCTACCGCGCCATGTACGAGGAGCAGGGCATCAGCGCCGAGGTCATCCTCGCGGTGCAGGCGCTCAAGCCGACGCAACCCCTGGACTTCGACCGCCGCGTGAAGGCGGTGGCGCACTTCGCCGCACTCCCGGAAGCCGAGGCGTTGGCCGCCGGCAACAAGCGGGTATCCAACATCCTGGCCAAGGAACGCCTGCTCGCGCATGCCGTCGTCAGTGTCGCGTTGCTGACCGAGCCCGCCGAAAAAGCACTGGCGGAGGCCGTGCTGCGCCTGGAGGCCGAGCTCGCGCCGCTGTTCGAGGCCCGTGACTACACGCCGGCCCTGGAGCGCCTGGCCGCACTACGCCCGCAGGTCGACGCCTTCTTCGACGAGGTCATGGTGATGGCGGACGATATCGCGGTGAAGGCCAACCGCCTGGCGCTGCTCGCGCAGCTGCGCGCGCTGTTCCTGCAGGTCGCGGACATCTCGCTGCTGCAAGCCTGAGCCGCGTAGCTGCCGGGGTCCGGCGCCTGCGGCACCGACATGGCAACTGCCGATGCCGCCGGTGCCGCCGGTGCCGTTGGCGTCGCACTGATGCCGTAAAGGATAAAAAGGTGGGCGGGTATAATTCTCTCGCGCCGGCCACATGAAAAAAGGCAGCCTCGGCTGCCTTTTTTCACTTCAGCTTTTCACTTCAGCTTTTCACTTCAGCTTTTCACTTCAGCTTTTCACTTCAGCTTTTCACTTCAGCTTTTCACTTCAGCTTTTCACTTCAGCTTTTCACTGCGGCGCTGACGCGTCCTGCATCTGCTTGCGCAGGAAATACAGGTTCAGCACCGGCTTGGGGTCCTCAGGGTCCAGCGCCATCGCCCGTGCAAATGCCGCGCTTGCGCACTCCACGTCCCCCGCGTCCCGGCAGGCCATCCCGAGGTTGTTCCACACTCGCGCCTTCTGCGGCGACTGCTGCGCCGTGCGTGCCCACAATGCCAGCTCGCTGCGATAGTCCTCGTTGCGCAACAAAGTGGCATAGGCGAGCAGCAGCGCCAGCGCAGCCGCCGACCAGGGCGCCAGGCGTAGCGACAATGGCGGCATTGCTGCGCGCCGCGCCTGCGCCAGCAACAGCAGGCTCCACAGCGGGCCGGCCAGGGCCGGATACAGATGACGCTCGCTGGCCAGATCCACGCGCGGCATCAGGCCGTTGGTGGGCAGCAGGCAAAGCACGTACCAGAGCAGCCCCGCCGCCAGCCAGGAACGGGCGTACAACACGCGCCACAGCGCCAGCACCGCCACGGAGGCGAGCAGCAGCGCCTGCAGCACCAGGCGCGGTGTCCACGCCGATGGCAGGCGCAGGTCAGGGTCGATATTGGGCGAGAGCGCAAGCAGCTGGCCCAGCAGCCAGCCATGCGCCAGCACCTGTCCGCGCAGCTGCGCCGCCAGGTCACGCTGTGCGAAGCTGGTCTCGATCATGCGCTGGTAGTGCGGCTCGACAAGAAAGGCGAGGGCGGCCAGCGCCACCACGGCCAGCGATGGGCTGATGTCGCGCAGCAGCTCGCGCGGACGCGCCCCCCGCACCCAGGCCACGAGCGCGAAGAGCAGCGGAAACACCCAGGCCGTCTCGCGGACGCCCAGCGCCAGCGCCGTGCACAGCGCCGCCGCCCAGGGCGCGGCACGGCCACCATGCGCAAAAAGCCACAAGCCGGCGAATAGAAAGGTCGTGGCCAATGAAACGGAGCGGCCCGCGATATAGGTCACCGCTTCGGTCTGCACCGGGTGCAGCGCCCACAGCGCCACCAGCAGCCAGGCGCCGCGCGGCGCCAACGGCAGCGCGCGCAAGGCCCAGGCGGCCAGCAGCACGGTGTTGAGCAGGTGCACCAGGACGTTGAACAAATGAAAGCCGTAGGGTGCGGATGACCACGTCCAGTTCAGCGCATACGATAACTTGAGCAGCGGACGCAGTCCCGGCAGCGACTCCCACCAGGCCGTGATCGAATGCACCGGCGCGTAGCCGACGATCACGTTGTGGTCGTCGAACTGGAAGGGACCGGCCAGCGCCGTGGCCCAGGCCAGGCCGACCAGCGCCACAATGACAAAGGGCAGCCAGCGCTGCCCCTTGTGTGCCGCCGTCAGGGCATCGCTCACTTGCCGAAGAGGCCGCGAAGCTTGTTGATGCCATCGATCGCCTGGTTCAGTTTGGCGGCGGAGCCACCGCTGGCCGGCGCGGTGCCGCCACCGGCGACCACGACCTTGTCCTTGTAGGCTTCGCAGAGCGGGCCATATTCACTCATCATGATCACGGTGTAGCTGCGGCCGGTACAGTTGGCGGCGGCCAGGGCCTCGGCCTCGTCGCCACAGAAGGTGGCTACCGACCCCCACAGCTTCTTTGCCTTGGCATTGGTACAGGCCCTGGCCTGCAGCGCAGCCGTATCAACGCCGCAATAGCCCGCCAACTGGCTCCAGTCCTGGCGCTCTTCCTGGAAATTGCGCAGGCCGTCAGCGTCATTGCCCAGGCGCGAGAACTCGGCCTTGGCCTTCTTGCACAGGTCGGCCTTGAGGGTGGGGCAGCTGCTCGCCATCTGGTCGGCGAGCTGCCAGGTCATGCCGTCGACCATCTGCTTGCAGCTCTGGCCAACCTGGGCCTGCATCTGCGCGGCCTGCACCTTGGCCTTGGTCACGGTATTCTCGCTGGCCGCACAGCTGCCGATTTTCTTGCCGGCGTAGCTGATCTTCATGTCGAAGGCCTGGCCCTGCATATTGCCCTTTGCGCGCAACTGGCCCTTGTAGGACTCTTTGCCGATGACCGTGATCTCGCCTTCACCAGTCATCTGCTGCGGCGGTGCGCACTCCACCTTGAAGCGACTGGTATTGCCGGACTGGGTAAAGCTCTTGAGCTTGCAGTTCTTGTCCACCGGCACCATTTTTTCGCTGCCCTGCTCGCCCGGGGCCAGGCACAGCACCTGCTTGGTGGCCGGCATCTGGAAGGGCATGCCCGCCATCTCCATGGAGGTGGTCACTTCCCACTTGTCATCCGCGGTGGCGGCGCCGGCCACTAGGCAGGCGCACAGCGCCAGCAGGCTACGCTTGATCATTGCATTCCCTCGACATTGCCGGCAGCCAGGAAGCGGCCACCCGATGACAGGAGCATGCCATCCGCACCGCCGGGCCGCCACCGTCCGGCTCATCGGGGCGGCTCTGCGCAGGAGAAAGTGCGATCCAGGTCAATCTACCGACACGGAACAGCGTCAGTAGTTCGTTTTTATCCGCCGCCCTGCCAGAATGGCTTGTCCCCGAGTCGAGCCCCGCCCATGTCCGCGCCCTCAGAGCCCTTCAATCGCCGCCTCTTCCTGCTGGCCTCCCTGGGCGGACTGCTGATACTTGCCGTCGTGGTGCTAAGGCCTTTCCTGGTGCCGGTGCTATGGGCCTGCATCCTGGTCTACGTAACCTGGCCCTTGTACTTGCGCCTGCGCACGCGCCTGGCAGGCCGACCCAATCTGTCAGCCCTGCTCATGACTATCCTGCTCGCACTGGTACTGCTGCTGCCGGTGGTGTGGGTGCTCCTGCTCATGCGCAGCGAGGCCGCCGATGTCTACCAGAAGCTCATGGCGCAGGTGAACCAGGGTCATGTGAACCTGCCGCCGGAAGTGCGGCGCCTGCCCTGGGTGGGGGAACGCATCGGCGCCTTCTTTGATCGCATCAACGCCGACCCCGCCGCCTTGCAGGCGGAAATCCGCAATGGCGGCAACTGGCTGATCGACCATGCCGCCGACCTGCTCGGCGGGGTCGGCCGCAATCTCGCCAAGATGGGCTTTGCCCTGCTTACCGCTTTCTTTCTTTACCGCGACGGCGAAGCCTTCGTGGTGCAGGTGCGCGAGGTCATGGGTCGCATGCTGGGGCGACGCGCCGACGATTACGTCGAGGCCATGGGCGCCACGACACGCGCGGTGGTCTACGGCATCGTGCTCACCGCCGTGGCGCAAGGCCTGCTTTCCGGTATCGGCTATGCCGTGGCGGGCGTCGAAGGCGCGGTCTTCCTGGGCGCGGTCACCACATTGATCGCCATGGTGCCCTTTGGCACCCCCTTCGCCTGGGGCAGCGTGGCCCTGTGGCTGCTACTGCAGGGCAAGGTCGCGGCCGCCATCGGGCTGGCGCTGTGGGGAGCGCTGGTGGTGAGCTGGATCGACAACATCATCCGCCCCATGGTCATCTCCAGCGCCACCCGCATCCCCTTCGTGATCGTGATGTTCGGCGTGCTGGGCGGGCTGGCCGCCTTCGGCATGGTCGGCCTCTTCCTCGGCCCGGTGATCCTGGCCGTGATGCTGGCGGTCTGGCGCGAATGGCTGGAAGACGCCCAGGAGCACCAGCAGGAACTCCCGCCCTCCTGAGTCGCGGCCTCACCAGTTTCACGAAGCTACCGGCACAGGCTTGCTGGCCGATAGCGGCGCTCAGCCCTTGCGGAAATCGCTGGGGGATTGCCCGGTCCAGCGCCGGAAGGCGCGCGAGAAATTCGAGACGTCGTTGTAGCCCAGGCGATAGGCGACCTCGCTCACCGACAACCCCTCCTCCTGCAACATTTGCGTCGCCCGCGCCTCGAGCACATGGTCGACAAGGGCGCGGAAGTTGCGACCCTCCTCTTGCAGCCGGCGCTTGAGCGTACGCGTGGACACATGCAGCGCCGACGCCACCTCCTCCAGCGTGGGCAGGCGGTCATCGCTCTGCGCGAGCAGGCCGCGCACGCGCGTAGTCAGCGCATCCTCACGGGTCACCCGGCGTGCCTGGAGTTCGCGCTCGCACAACTCCCGTGCCATGGCCGCCGCACTGGGATTGGCCAGGCGCAGCGGCGCCTCCATGAGCGCGCGGGGGATACGGATAGCGTATTCGGCCTGGCCGTAACGCACCGGCACCGGCAGGCGTGGTGCATAGGCTGCAAAGTAAGCCGGTTCCGGCCCCTCAATGAGTACTTCGGTGCCCGCCTGCGGGTGATCCAGTATCTGCCGCGTCATCACCACAATGCCCAGCAGCAGCAGCTCCATGAAGTAGCGGTGCAGGGGATCATCGGGGCGCAGGTAACTCACGTGCAGCAGGACAAAGTCGCCGCTGAGCGTGGCCCTGAAATTGATGGCGGGCGCGCGCAGCGAGCAGTAGCGCTCCAGCGCCTGGGCCACTTCGAGCAGATTGCTGCTGGACAGGGCAATCAGGCTGATGGGCCCGTGCAGCGTGACCGAGAGCGCGAGGGCGTAGGACAGTCCCAGGCCCTGCTCGCCGGCACGGCTGAACGCGTAGTCAGTAACGGCGCGCGCGGCGGCCACAGGCACCAGGCGGTCAGGCTCGAGCAGTTGCTCGCGGCTCAGCCCGAGGATCTGCTGCAGGTCGGCCGGGGCAATGCCGAAAGGCTCCGCCACCTCGCACAGGAGCTGCAGATAGATGGCCGGCAATACGGCCGTGCGGCGGGAACTGCTGAAACCCTGGCTCACCTGCACCGACTCTCTCAAGACCCACAAGGCCATCACTATACGGACTGGCGCCACGGCAGGGAATGCGTCACGGGCGTGATTCCGCCCCCGGCCCGGCCCGGGATGGCCCGCCGGGACCGTGAATTGGCCTGTCGGCACGAGAGCATCCCCGCAATCTGGGCCATTCTCACGGCACTCCCGCACCGAGGATCATGTCGTGAAGCTCCTTCCTTTCTCCCGCGCCCGCAAGGCCACCGCCCGCCCGAACATCCGCCCGCAGCGCATGGGCTTCGAGTTCCGCCCCGAGGCCGTGCCGCGCTACTGGTGCAACAACGACCCCGTGCTCACCCACTTCCTGAATGCGCTGTCCATGAGCTTCCCCGATGGCGAGCAGTTCTTCGTGGACTCCGTGCGCCACTTCCGCCACACCGTGACAGATGAAACACGGCAGAAGGACATCTCCGGCTTTATCGGGCAGGAGGCCATGCACTCGCTTGAGCACAAGGGCTTCAACGACATGCTCGCCGCCCAGGGCTATGCCGAGCTGACCGACAAGGCCACCGGCGTCGCCCGCCACCTCTGCAACGAAGGCCGCAAGCGCCTCTCGCCTCGCGCCCAGCTCGCCGTCACCGCCGGTCTCGAGCACATCACGGCCATCCTCGCCAACACCATCCTGAAGCAGCCCGAGCTGCTCGAGCAGATGGACCCGTCCGTGCGCATACTCTGGCTCTGGCACGCCATCGAGGAGATCGAGCACAAGGCCGTGGCTTTCGATCTCTACAAGGACATCGACCCCGGCTACCGCAAGCGCGTCCGTTCCTTCCTGACCGGTTCGCTGGGACTGCTGTTCTTCAGTTCGGCCTATACCTGGCGCCTGCTCAAGCAGGACGGCATGCAGCGGCACCCGCTCAAGCTCGCCCGCGGCGGCCTGCGCCTGGGACGGCTGCTGGTCTCGGTGCTGCCGGAATACCTCGACTACCTGCGCCCGGGCTTCCATCCCTGGGACGACGACAATCGCGCGCTGATCGCCCGCTACAAGGAGCAGGTCGAGGCGGCGGTGGCGCCGCAGTACCGGAAGGTGGCACCGATAGCCGCCTGAGCCTGGACCAGAGCGCAGGGTCGAGCCCTCCTGCGCCCTGCGTTTTCCTTCCCCGGTCCCGAAATTCCTTCAGGCCGACACAGCTGCCGCCCATTCCCCGTCATTTCCCTCTCGTCGCGGCGCGGCCTCGGCCAGGGCAGACCCTCACTACCGGCACGACCTGCCGACCGCAGGCATGTGCCACCCTTGTCCAACCTCCCTCTCGCCCATTCGGCCGACGAATAACGGCTCATTCACCGAAATAACCGGCAAAACCGGCAGTGGCGTCAATGCGGGCCCTCGCGCCTTGGCATATAAATCGCCTCCTCATCAGGCACGTGGCCTATATTGCGCCACCCCTGATAGCGGCGATTCTCCGCCATCACCTTTCTGCGACGAGGTTCTCGATGCCGACTTACAAGGCTCCGCTGCGCGACATGCGCTTCCTGATGAACGAAGTCTTCGACTACCCGAAGCACTACAGCCAGCTGTCCAACGGCGCCGACGCCACCCCCGACATGGTCGAGGCCATCCTCGGCGAGGCCGCTCGCTACTGCGAGGAAGTGCTGTCGCCGCTG
>JAJFBF010000001.1 GCA_020697295.1 Moraxellaceae bacterium
GCTCTGGCTCTGGCTCTGGCTCTGGCTCTGGCTCTGGCTCTGGCTCTGGCTCTGGCTCTGGCTCTGGCTCTGGCTCTGGCTCTGGCTCTGGCTCTGGCTTGGGCTTGGGCTTGGGCTTGGGCTTGGAGTCGGGGTCGGGGTCGGGGTCGGGCCTTTGGCGAGGCAAAGCCAACGCCGCCATCCCAACTGAGGCGAAGCCGACAGCCACCCGCCCACGCTTCAGCCCGGGCACTACGGCAAGTGGCGGGTGGCTGGAGGGGTTGCTCCTGCGGGAGGCAGGGGCAGCCCCTTCAGACGCCCAAATAGCAGAGGAGCCCCTAACTGCCAAAAAAGAACCATCCACGAAGCTGGGACTGGGACTGGGACTGAGTCAAATCCCCCCACGACCAACCTCAGTCCAATTGCCGCCGCCAAGGGATTTGCCTAGGCTTGCCACCAACTCTCAGCCCGCCTGCCGCCATGAACATCGATCCCGCCACGCACAGCGCTGGCCAGAACTACAAGCTGCTGACCAATATCGTGGTCCCGCGCCCCATCGCCTGGGTCACCTCGACCAGCCCCGAAGGCATAGTCAACCTCGCCCCGTTCAGCTTCTTCAACGCCATCGGCAGCGATCCCCTGCTGGTGATGATCAGCGTCGCGCACAACAGCGACGGCAGCCTGAAGCACACCGGCCGCAACATCGTCGCCAGCGGCGAGTTCGTGGTGAACATGGTGACACCGGAACTGATGGATGCCATGAACCTCACGTCCGCCGACTTCCCCGACGACGAAAGCGAGCTGCTGGCCGCCGGCCTGGCGCCCGCCGCCTCGGAAAAGGTGGCGGTGCCGCGCGTGGCGGCAGCCAAGGCGGCGCTGGAGTGCCGGCTGCACAGCACTTTGCCCTTCGGCAATTACACCGTGCTCGTGGGCGAGGTGGTGATGTTCCATGTCGCCGATGCGCTGCTGGATGACAAGCTGCACATCCACGGCTTCGACCCGGTCGGGCGCCTGGGCTCGCCGGCCTTTTACTGCCACACGCAAGACCGCTTCGAGATGCCGCGCCAGACTTATGCGCAGTGGAAAGACGCAACCGGCTAACGAAAACCGGAAAGGGGATGCCCGGGTACGCCGCCATCGCGATCAGGCAGGCGTCCTGTTCTTCGCGGCCCACGCGGTTCTCCTATGAGCAGCGACAACTCTCAGGCCTGCGGCATCGGCCGAAACGAAACAGCCTGCGTCGAGATGTACTAGAGCAGCTTCAGCAGCCCGAACATGTCCGCGAAGAAAGCGGCCACCGCCAGCGTAAAGAACACCTGTATCCGCAGCCGAATCCCCTTCACGAAGGGCGTCAGGCGCTCCTTGACCTGCGCGGGATCCATGCTGCCGGCCCCCGACAGGCCCGTCAGCGCGCCGCGCAAATCGTGCAGCACCCAGGCGGCGAGCAGGAAGGCGCCGGGGAACACCAGCGGAAACAGAGTGCGCGCGCCGCTTTGCACATGCGCATACAACTGCCAGGTCCCCACCCCCAGCAACGGGATCATAATCCAGCCCAACACGCGCTCGATCTGCCGGACCTGCGCCGGCGTCATTTGCCGCGGCGCGGCCCCGGCCGCGTCCGCCACGCTCACCGGCAAGGCAAAGCGCCAGCCGCTGCCGGGCGCGCCACCCTGCTCCTGCAACAGCATTTCCAGACGCATCGCCTGCGTACCCTCGGGCCGCGGCGGCACCAGGCCCTGGGCCTGCCAGGTGGTACCGCGCGCGCCAGCCGCAGGACCGCCCTGTAGCGGCGACTCGGCAAGAGTGCGACCGCTACCGCCCTTGGACATCACCTCCACCCAGGCATAACTGCCCGCCAGCACCGCCGCGCGCTCCCAGGCGCGATCAAACTCGACCGCCACCTGCAGGGACTGGCCCGGCACCACCGGTGGCAAGGTCGCCAGCGCTGGCGCGCCAAACTGGCGTCGCAACGACCGCATGCCCCACCACTGGCGCAGCATCCAGAAACCCACTCCAAAGAACAGGGCATAGAACGGCACCAGGAAGAGCATCGCCCACGAGCCCCAGAACCCGCGCAGCATGAAGTACGCATGCACGGCGGTGAAGGCATTCCAGAACAGCGCGAAGGCGAGGGGCGGGGCAGACTGGGCAGGACGGGTCGCGGCGATCATCTTCCGTTTCCAACGAAAATTCTTTCAATCATCAGCTTGGCAAACTTCAGCCGCCATCGAACCGGGCTTCAGCGCCCCGGCTTGCCGGTACGGGCCTTGAAGGCCTGCTTCCTCTGCTTTTTCTTTTCCGCTTCGATCGCGGCTTTTTCATCGAGGGCTCGCTGCACGATGATCTGCTCGGCCACGGCCTCCTCGGGGGATTCCAGCGTGATGCGGCCGATGGTGGCAGTGCGGAATTCGTTGAGCACCACCGTGCAAATCTTGTTGAGGTCGACGCGCCCGCCATTGGTGAGACAGCCACGCTGTCGGCCCACGATCTCCAGGAACTCGACCTCGAGCTCCGGCAGCGTCTCCAGCTTGTAGCGCTGCTTCATCAGCGCCGGATAGCGCTTGAGGAAAAGCGCCACGCCCCAGAACGCGATGTCGTCGTGGTCGATCGCGGTGTCCTTGATGGCGCCGGTGAGCGCGAGGCGATAGCCGCTGGCAGGATTGTGGATCTTGGGCCAGAGGATGCCGGGCGAGTCGATCAGCACGAGGCCGTTATCGAGGTCGATGCGCTGCTGGCCCTTGGTGATGGCCGGCTCGTTGCCGGTCTTGGCGATGGTGCGCCCGGCGAGGATGTTGATCAGCGTGGACTTGCCGACATTGGGAATGCCGGTGATGAGCGCGGTGATATTGCCCAGGTGATCGCTGCGACCGGCCATGAGCTTGCGGCACACGCTCGCGAGTTGGCGGATCTGTTCGGGCTGCTCGGTGGTCAGGGCGATTGCGCGCACGCCGTCCTGGCTGTCGAAGTGCGCCAGCCAGCGTTCGGTCATGACCGGGTCGGCGAGGTCGCTCTTGGTCAGCACCTTCAAGGCGGGCTTGCCACCGCGGAACTCCTCGATCACCGGATTGGCGCTGCTGTAGGGGATGCGCGCGTCCAGCACCTCGATGACGAGGTCGACCTTGGGGAGGATCTCGCGGATGTCCTTGATGGCCTTGGCCATGTGGCCAGGGAACCAGTTGATGCTGATCATTCGGGTAGCGTCGCGTCGTTCATGAGGCGCGATTGTACCCGTGATTGGCGCTGGGCGCGGGAGGGATTGCGGGTGGCGGAGGGGCCCCGCCCCCGCTTCCCGCCTGCTCTCGCCCTCCCGGACTCAGGCGGCGTCTACCGGGGAGGCCCGTTCCACCAGCCCGTACTGATTCACCAGCCGGTTGCGCCGGGCCGGCTCGAAGTTGATGCGGGCCACATCCCGGTTCACCGCCGCCAGCAGGCGCGGGTTCATCACGCGGAACCAGAGCGGCGGCACATAGGCCAGCAGGAACATGCCGAAATAGCCCACCGGCAGTGTCGGCAGCTCGGGAAAGTCGCGCAGGGACTGATACGAGCGCGTCGGGTGTGCATGGTGGTCGGAGTGGCGCTGCAGGTGGAACAGCGCCAGGTTGGAGGCGATGTGGTTGCTGTTCCAGCTGTGGTGCGGCTGCGTCTGCTCGTAGCGGCCGTTGGCCAGCTTCTGGCGCACCAGGCCGTAGTGTTCGATGTAGTTGGCGGAGGTGAGCTGGAAGGCGCCCCAGAAGGCGATGGCCAGCAGCAGGGGCAGGATGGCCGCGCCGAACACCAGGACCAGCGTGCCGTAGAGCGCCGCGGTCAGCAGGCCCGCCTGCACGATTTCATTCTCCAGCGACCACTCGGACTTGCCGGCCCGCTCCAGGCGCTCGGCCTCGAGGTCCCAGGCGCGGAAATAGGCGCCCGGCATTTCACGGAAGACAAAGCGCCAGATGCTCTCGCCCATGCGCGAGGAGGCCGGATCTTCCGGGGTCGCGACATGGCGGTGATGACCGCGGTTGTGCTCCACGCTGAAGTGGCCGTAGCCACCCAGCGCCAGCGTCAGCAGCGCCAGCTTGCGGTCGATCCAGATTTTCTTGTGGCCGAGCTCGTGGCCGAGGTTAAGCCCGAAGCCAAGGATGTTGCCGGTGGCGATGATCACCGCCAGCGTCAGGTACCAGGGCAGTTCATGGGTGGCGAGAAAGCCCACGTTGAAGATGAAGCTGATCCACAGCATGGGCACCACGGCCCAGGTGATGTAGCGGTAATAGTTGTCGGCCTCGAGCGCCGGCACGGCCGCTTCAGGCGGATTGCTGCGGTCTTCGCCAAAGAGGCGATCCAGCGCCGGGATGCCGAGATAGAAGAAGGCGAGGAAGATCCAGAGCCAGACGGTCTGGCCGGTCTGCAGGTACAGGACAGGCCCGGCGGGCGCGGCCAGCGGGGCCACCACGGAGAGCAGCCAGGCGTAGCGCTTGCGGTCGTGGTAGTCGCCCGCCTCGGCGGTATGGGTGGACAGGGTGGAGGTGGTCATCGGCAGTTCCTCGTGTCACGCGCCCATTGAACGGCGCTTGGGGATGACATGCAGCATCCGCCCATCCCCCGATGGAAATAACCGCGAGAGGTGGCATCTATTCGTCATTTGATGACAGACTGGGCGCTCTGTAGGTCGGGATTCATCCCGACTTGCTGCTTGCCCTGGAGCTCCATGCCCGCCCCTGCCCTCACTCCCGAAGCCTGGCTGCAGCCCGCGATACACCCGGTGTATGCCCGCCTGCTCTGCGCCGAGCTGCGCCGCCGCGGCTTCACGGAAGAGCAGATCGTGGCCGGCACCCGCCTCGACTGGACCAGCCTGCACAGCGACAACCGCTTCCTGAGCTTTGAACAGTTCCGCCGCCTGATTGCACATGCGCTGGCCCTCTCCGGCTGCCCCTGGCTCGGCATCGAGGTCGGCATGCATGCGCAGCTCTCCCTGCACGGCGCCCTCGGCCAGGCGGTGGCGGCGAGCGGCAACGTCGCGCAGGCCCTCGGCCTCAGCCAGCGCTACATGGTGCTGCGCCAGCGCATGATCGGCATGGGCGTGGAGACGGGCGAGCGCGTGGCGATGCGGGCCGAGGAACACCTCGTGGTGCCGGAGCTGCGTGAATTCATGCTGGGTTATCTCACCGCGACCCTGCTGCGCCTGCTGGAAGCGGTGACGGGCCAGCCCCTGCGCGACGAACTCCGGCTGGAGTGGCCCTTCCCCGCCCCCGCCTGGGCCGGCGAATACCAGCGCCTGGCCGCGCACAACTCCTTTGGCCACAGCGTCCTGCGCGGCGTGATGGCGCCGGAGCTGCTGCAGCGGCCCAGCCTCTCCGCCGACCCCGATGCCCTGCGCGTGGCGCAGCGCGAATGCGAGCGCCAGCTTCATCAGCAGGAGCAGGGCGGCACGCTCACGCAGCGCATCCAGCAGCGACTGGCGAGTTGCCAGGGCCACTACCCCTCGATCATCGAGATGGCGGAAATCGAGAACGTATCCTCGCGCACGCTGATCCGGCGCCTGCGCGAGGAAGGCGCGACCTACCAGCAACTGCTGGATTCGGTGCGCGAGGAGCTGGCCTGCTGGCTGCTGTTGCAGAACTCCTTGCCGATCGAGGCGATTGCCGAGCGCCTGGGCTACGAGGACACCTCGAACTTCAGCCGCACCTTCCGGCGCTGGGTGGGCGTGACGCCGAGCGAGTTCCGGGAAGGCGCCTGAGGGCCGCGCCGACCCAGCACCCAAAAAAAGCTGAAAATGCCGGCCTCGACGCCATGCTGCCCGCCAAGGGTGAAACCTCGTCCCGGTTCCGCCGGACAAGGCCGTCAGAAGCGGTTGCCCCCCGGCGGGGATTTGGCGAGACTGCCCCGGCGTCGCCAAGTCGCTGTTTTCCTTATTGAACGAATTCAACCTGCCGGCCGGGGCCCTGCCCCGGCCGCGCGCGAGGAGCCGCCGTTGTCTAGCATGGACCCGAACCCGCCACCGGCCTCGCGCTCGCGCCTCCAGCGCCGGCCGCAGCAGGAACGCAGCCAGGCGCGCTTCGACTCCATCCTGGCCACGGCCATGCGCCTGTTCGCCGAACAGGGCTATGAAGCCGTGTCCATGCGCGAGATTGCGCGCGCCACCGAGCTGCCCATCGCCTCGCTCTACATGTACTTCCCCACCAAGCTGTCCATCGTGCGCGAGATCTGGAGCCGCTATGCCACGGCGGTGGCCAGCCAGCTGGAGGCCGGCCTGCTGCGCCTGACCAGCGATCCGGCGGGCTATGACATCGGCACCTTTATCGCAGAGATGATCGACCTCATGGCCGAACTGCAGGGCCGGAGCCCAGTCTACCTGGAGATCTGGGGCGTGGTGGAAGCCTCGCCCGAACTGCGCGCGCTGAACATGGCGGACACGATGCACGTCATCGCCGTCATCGGCAGTGCGCTCTGCCGCCTGGAACCCCGCCTCGGCAAGGCCGAGGCCGAGAGCCTGGCGCTGGTCCTGTCGGAGGCCGCCCATTCCGCCACCAAGGTGGCGCTGGCGCTGCCACCCGTGGCGCGCCGGCGCACGCTGAAAGCCCTCAAGGCCACCATGCTGCTGGTCTCCCGCGGCGCCATGGCGGAAGTCGCCCGCCGCTGAGCCGGGCCCCGGCCTGGCCGAGCGAGCCGGCCCGCACCGTCCGTCCACAGTCCGTCCCTTCTGGAAGACATGCCCCGCCCCGGCGACACATCCGGCCCCGGCCTGCATTTCGTCGCCCGGCCTTTTCGGCCCCTGTCCATTCCCTGCGGCTGGGGTATAGTCCGCCAAACATGAGCAATGCTCGTGTTACAACAAAAACAAGCCAGGACGCGCCAGCGCCGCACGGAGACCCGCGATGATCAACTTCTTTGCCTTACTGGCCCTGACAGCCGCCATCGGCGGCTACTGGGGCGGCTATTGGGAAAACTGGGAAAAGACCGAAAGCGTCTTCCCGAAAATCATGTCGCAGCCGGCCAGCGCCGCGCAGCTGACCACCTATGTCCGCAAGGTGGCCGACGCCGGCCTGCGCGTGCGCATGACCGGCTCCGGGCACTCCACCTCCGATGTCGCCATCACCAATGAAGTCCTGTTCACACCGGAAAAGCTGAACAAGCCGCTGTCCCTCGACCGCAACCGACTCAAGAATCCCGCCGATCCGTCGCTGATGCGCGTGATGAGCGGCATCAAGGTCGCCGACCTCAACACCTGGCTCGACCAGAACGGCCGCGCGCTGTTCAACATGGGCGGCTACGACGGCCAGACCATCGCCGGCGTGATAATGACCGCCACCCACGGCTCCGGCCTCGCCTACGGTCCCATCGCCGATTCCGTGGTGAGCCTGCAGATGGTGGTGGACGGTGGCCAGATGGTGCAGATCGAGCCCGCCAACGGCATCACCAACCCCGCCACTTTCACCGGCACCCTGGAAGAAAATTCCACCATCAAGGTCCGCCTGATCCAGGACGATGACGCCTTCAACGCGGCGCGCGTCTCCATCGGCTCCATGGGCGTGGTGTACTCGCTGGTGCTGCGCACCGACCAGAAATTCTGGCTGCGTGAAGTGCGCCAGCAGATCTCGTGGACCGAGCTGTCGAAGCCGGGCGGCCTGCTGGACCGCGTCCTCGCCGGCCAGCCCATCTACGGTGACGGCCAGCCCTCGCCCGAGCACTGGGAGCTGCAGTACTCGCCCTACCGCAACGAGAATGGCGACCACACTTTCCTGATCACCAACCGCTACCGCTCCTACACGCCGCTGCCCGAGCAGAGCGCCCTCCTCGAGCGCGGCCAGCCTGGCACCGAGTTCGGCTCCTCGCTGATCGCGCTGTTCGGCCTGCCGCTGTCCACCATCATGGATCTCTTCCCGGAGCTCGCCAAGCAGTCGCTGCAACTGGCGCTGGATTCGCAGGTGGACAACAACTACACCAACGTCAGCTACAAGGTGTTCAACATCGGCGTGGTGAACTACGCCCCCGCCGTGGCCATCGAGGCCGCCTTCGACGCCACCCAGACCAAGGCCGCCATCGAGCGCTCCTTCAGCCTGGCCGACAGCCTCTTCGCGCAGGGCGCCAAGAGCACTTCGCCGATCGCCATCCGCTTCGTGAAGCCCACCAGCGCCCTCATCGGCATGCAGAACGGCCGCCCCACCATGTTCATGGAAGTGATCGCGCTGCGCGGCTCCGACAATGCGCCCCGGCTGCTCAAGAACTACCAGCGCACGATGCTGGCCGAGTTCGGCGCGCGTCCGCACTGGGGCCTCGACATGAACCTGCTGACCAGCGAGGCGCAGGCCCGCGCCCTGTACCCGGCCACCTGGGATCGCTGGAAGACACAGTACCGCCGCTTCAACGTCACCGGCACCTTTGACGGCAAGGTCACCGACCGTCTCGGCATCTCGGTGCGTCCGCGCGGCTGATCCGGCAGCAACGGACCGGGTCGGCAGCCTCCCCGCGCCAACCCGGTCCGCCCGCCGGATTTGCTGCTCCCGCACCGGCGCGGGGCGCTTTTCGAAACAAGGGTAGTGCCCATGCAAGCAATGAACTTCAAGGACCGCTGGGTCCTCGTCACCGGCGCCTCCTCCGGCCTCGGCGAGGAGATGGCGCGGCAACTTGCCCGTGAGGGCGCACACCTGATCCTGGTGGCGCGCCGCCTGGAGCGCCTCGCTGCGCTGCAGGCCGAGCTGGAGCGGGCGCACGGCAGCCACTGCGTCACCTTGGCCGCGGATCTTTCGCGCGCCGAGGACATCGAGCGCGTCTACCGCGAGGCCTCGCAGGCAGGCGAGGTGTATGCCGTGATCCTCAATGCCGGCATCACGCATTTTGGCGCGCACCTGGACCTGGAGTGGCAGCAGGTCAACGACCTCATCGCCACCAATGTGACCGGCGTCGTGCATCTCGCGCACCGCTTCCTGCCCGACCTTATCGCGCGCCGGCAGGGTGGCGGCGTGCTGCTGGTGGGCAGCATGGCCGGCCTCATGCCGACGCCCTTCCAGACCGCCTATTCCGGCAGCAAGGCCTTCCTCAGCCACTTCGGGCAGGCGCTGGCGCAGGAGCTGCGCGGCCGCCACGTCTCGGTCACCGTGTTCTGCCCCGGCGGCATCGACACCGCCATGACCCGCGACAGCAAGCTCAGCTATTTCAGCAACACGCCCTTCCTGCAGTCGGTGGAGGCTTGCGCCGCCGATGGCCTGGCTGCGCTGCGCCGGCGCCAGACCCTGTTCGTGCCGGGCAGCCTCAATCGCCTGCAGGTCTTCATGTCGCGCTTCGCGCCGCGTGGCCTGGTGGCGCGCGTGGCCCACGATGCCTACCGGCGCGCGCTGGAGCCATCCTGATGTCCGCGCCGGACTCCGTGCACGGCAGGACGCCGGGCCACGCAGAGAACCATGCAGAGCCCCCTGCGCAGGACAGCCCGCCGACCCGCGCCGGCTGGGCGCTGCGCGCACTGGCGCTGGTGCCGCGCGGGCATGCCATGCATGGCTACGGCCTGTGGCAGAACCGGGCGCGCGAGCAGCGCTCGCCGCTGTATGCGCGCGCGCTCTACCTTGACGACGGCGATGGCGCCGCCCTGTTCTTCTGCTGCCTGGACACCGGCTACATCACCCACGCCATGCGCGAAGGCGTGGTGACGGCATTGAAGTGCGCGCTGGGCGACAGCTTCAGCGAAGAACGCCTGGTGCTCACCTGCACGCACACGCACTCCGGCCCCGGCGGCTGCAGCCATGACGGCTTCTACAACATCGTCACGCCCGGCTTCGTGCCGGAACACCTCGACGCGGTGGTGAATGCCTGCCGCGACGCGTTGCTGGAGGCCCGGCACTGCGCCGCCCCTACCGAGCTGCGCCTTGTTGCCGGGTCCATCGCCGCCACGGTGCCGGTGGCCTGGAACCGTTCGCTGCGCGCCTGGCGCCGCAACCCCGAAGCGACGCCACTCAGCGCGCGCGAGGCCCACCTCGCCATCGCGCGCGAGATGCAGGTGCTGGGCTGCTATCGCGACGGCCAGCTCTGCGCTCTGCTCTCGCTCTTTGGCGTGCACGCCACCTGTGTCGGCAATTCCCACAACGCCTACGATGGCGACAACAAGGGCTATGCCGCCGCCAGCGTCGAAGCCACGCTGCGCACGCAGGGCGTGGCGGCGCCGGTAGCCATTTTCGCGCAGGCCACCGCCGGCGATGTCTCGCCCTATTACCACGGGCCCGGCCAGGCCGCGGCGCGGCGAAAAATCCGGGGCGAAGCCGAGTTCGACTACGCCCGCGCCAACGGCGAGCACCAGGCGCGCCATGCGCTGGCCTTGCTGGCGCAGGGCGGAACGCGCGTGCAGGGCCCCTTCGACGGCGTGCTGACCTATGTGGATTTCGCGCACCAGACCGCATCCCCGCGCTTTACCGGCGGCATCGCCGACGCCGCCACCTCCGACCCCTGTCACGGCACCGCCTTCTTCCGCGGCACTCCGGTGGACGGCCCCGGCATGCCCGCCGTGCTCGGCATGCTGGCGGGCGGCGCGGCGCGCCTGCTGCGCAGCGTCCGGCTGTCGCCGCTGGCGCCGCTGACGCCGGAGGCGCGCGCCTATTACCGGCAGCTGTATGCCGCGCAAGGCCCCAAGCCCATCCTGCTGGAGAGCGGGCGCAAGCGCCTCCTGGGCCAGCGCCTGGAGCATCTGGCGCTACCGGATATCGCCGATCCCATGGTGCGCGAGCTCAAGCAGCAGGCGCGCCGCGGCGCCCTGCGCGACAGCGCCCTGGTGCCGACCGTGCTGCCGGTGCAGTTGTTGCGCCTCGGCGACACCGTGCTGGTCTGCGCACCGGGCGAATTCACCACCGTGGCCGGTGCGCGTTTGCGCGAGGCGGTGGCAAACGAACTCACCGGCCACGGCATCACCCGCCTCTGGCTCTGCACTTACTGCAACGACTACATGGGCTATGTGACCACGCGCGAGGAATACCAGGCGCAGGCTTACGAGGGTGGCCACACCATCTTCGGGCAATGGACGCTGGCGGCGTTCCAGACGCGCTTTGCAGCCCTGGCAACGCAGCTCGCGCGACCGCCACAGGCACGCTCGCATGACCGCGACATGCGCCCTGCGCCGGCGCCGGCCGAAGAACTCGCCCTGCGCAGCAACCTGCCGGTGCCGGTACTGGCGTGAGAAGCCGCGGCCGGCGCTGAAAGCAGGCCAGCACCTGCCACGATCCACTGCCGATGCAGTCGCGGAAGCAGACAGCGGCGGCGGTGGCCGCACTACCGCGAGGGCACGGTCCACGGCCCTGGAAGACACTCTGGCAATCAGGCCGAAAACGACGCTGACGACCACCGCGCGCGACCCGGCCAGGCGCGCGACAGGAGAAAAAAGATGAACAAGGCACTCAAGTTCACCGGCCTGCTGGCCATCGCCGCGCTCGCCGTCCTGCTGTACACGCTGCGGCACACGGATGGCGCTGACACGCCCGCCGTTGCCACCACCACTGGCATTGCACCCGGCGCGAAAGTCATCGCGGCAACGCCGGCCAGCCCCGCGGCCGCCAGCGCCGAAACCGGCGCCACAACGGCATTGCCCGCGACGCCGCAGCCCGGCTCGCCCTCTTCGCCGAGCGACAATACTGTCCCCGCCATTCCCGACTTCGTCTCCGGCGAGCAGCGCGACGCCACCCGGGCAGCGCGCCAGGAGGTCATGCCCGCCTTCCTGAAAGCCGCCGACGCCACCCTCGCCCAGGTCCGCACCGATATCGAGAAGCTGAAAGCGGCCGGCGCTCCGGCCGCCGAGATCCAGGCCGCGGAAGCGCGCCTGCAGCAGTTGACCGCGGTGCGCGAGCAGGTACTGGCGCGCAACGCCGACATTCCCGTCAGCCGCTGACGCGCACGGCGCCGCCATGCCCGCCACCGCGCGCCATTCCGCCGTCTACTTCTGGTACTTCGCCCTGCTCGGCGGTTTCATGCCGTTCTGGAGCCTGTACCTGCACCAGGAGCTCGGGCTGAGCGCGGCGGCCATCGGCCAATTGATGGCGGCCACCCTGCTCGCTCGCCTGCTGGCCCCGCCGTTCTGGGGCCATCTTGCCGACCGCAGCGGCGAGCCGCTGCGCTATGTGCGCCTGGGCTGCCTGATGCTGGTGCTGGTATGGGCGGCGCTTTGCATCGCGCGTAATTTTTCCTCGCTGCTGCTGATCCTGCTCGCCTACAGCTTTTTCCAGAACGCCGTCCTGGCCCCGCTCGAAACCGCCACCGTCCACCACCTGGGCGCGGCGCGCGAGCGCTATGGCCTGGTGCGGCGCTGGGGCTCGCTGGGCTTCGTGATCGCGGTGACCGGCCTCGGATTGTTCTTCGAAACACACACGCTGGCCCTGCTGCCCCTGCTGCTGGCCGCACTGGCGCTGCTGCTCTTTCTCAGCGCCCTCAAGCTGCCGCGCGCGCGCCTGCCGCGGCAGGTCCGGCAGGCCTTTCCCTTGCGCGCGGTGCTGGCGCGGCCCGCCGTCCTCGGCTTTCTTGGCGCCAGCTTCTTGCTGCAGGTCTCGCACGCGCCCTACTACACCTTCTACAGCGTGCACCTGGCCGATGCCGGGCAGGCAAGCAGCATCATCGGGCTGCTGTGGGCCGTGGCCGTGGTCGCCGAAGTGCTCGCCTTCACCTGGCTGCACCGGCTGCCGCGCGAGCTGCCCGAGCAGGCCCTCCTCAAGGCAGCGTTGCTGCTGGGCGCGCTGCGCTGGGCGGTGATCGGCCTGTGGCCGCAGTCCCTGCCCGCGCTGCTGGCCATGCAGTTGCTGCAGGGCATCAGTTTTGCCGCAGCCCACGGTGCCTGCCTGCGCCTGCTGCAGCGGCATTTCGGCGATGGCCAGCTGGGCCGCGGCCAGGCCGCCTACGGCATGCTCTGGGGCGTCGCCTCGGCGCTCGGCGCCTGGGGCGCCGGCAGCCTCTGGGGCAGCGCGGGAGGCACGGGCGTCTTCGTGCTGGCAACGCTGCCCTGCTTGGTGGCCTGGTTGTGGCTGGCCCGCCTGCCCTCGGCCGCACCGGCCGCCACCCACAGCGACGCCCTCACCGCCTGAGCGGGACCTGCGGGCCCGGCAGTCCCGCTGCCCGGGCAGGCGCAACGTGACAAGACGCCGCAAAGCGTCCGGGCGGGCCGGCCGCCTTCCGTGGCGCGTTCCCGCCTTTGTCCGCCGCATCAACCGCCCACCCTTCCCCTGCTGCGCCTTGCGCGCCGCATCGGCTACAACGCTCTGTCTACCTCTTTCCCGGTCATGCGCCATGGTCACCCGCCGTCCTCTCGCCCTTCTCGCCCTCTGCCTGCTCAGCGCCTGCTCCCGGGAGGTCCCCGTCAGTGCAGATGCCGACGGCGACGGCTTCTCCGCCCCCACCGCCGCCACACTGGCAGCGCAGCAGGCCGCGGCCAAATCGCTGCCGCCGGACGACGCCCTGGATCGCGAGGAAGCGTCCCGCGGCCTCATCGCGCGCGAGGCGTCGATGAAGATTGCCGCCGCCGACGGCGCCGTCGCCTATGACGGCGATGCCTACGGCTTCCTCAAGGGCGAGGCGCCCGGCAGCGTGCACCCCGCGCTCTGGCGCCAGGCCGTGCTCAACAACACCCCCGGCCTCTACAAGGTGGCCGAGGGCGTCTACCAGTTGCGCGGCTATGACCTCGCGGTGATGAGCCTCATCGAGGGCCAGAGCGGCTGGATCGTGGTGGACCCGCTCACCGCGCAGGAAGCCGCAGCCAAGGCGCTGGCCTTTGCCCGCCAGCACCTCGGCAACAAGCCGGTACACACCGTCATCTTCACGCACAGCCATGTCGATCATTTTGGCGGCGCCCTCGCCGTGGCCTCGCCGGCCGATGTCGCCAGCGGCAAGGTTCAGGTGCTGGCGCCGGCCGGCCTCCTGGAAGAGGCCACCAGCGAGAACGTGCTGGCGGGACCTGCCATGGGCCGCCGCGCCATCTACATGTACGGCCGCGACCTGCCGCGCAGCCCGCGCGGCAAGGTGGATAACGGCCTCGGCAAGGAACCCGCCATGGGCACCATCGGCATCCTGCCGCCGACGCAGCTGGTGGACCGCACGCCGCAGGCCATGACCATCGACGGCGTCGACTTCATCTTCCAGTTCACGCCCGGCTCGGAAGCGCCGGCGGAAATGACCTTCTATTTGCCCAGGCAGAAAGCCTTCTGCGGCGCCGAGGTCACCAGCCGCACCCTGCACAACCTGTACACCCTGCGCGGCGCCAAGGTGCGTGATGCGCGACGCTGGGCCGGCTACCAGGACGAGGCGATGGACCGCTTCCCCGACAGCGAGGTGATGTTCTTCAGCCACCACTGGCCGGTGTGGGGCAAGGAACGCATCGCGCTGATGCTGGCGCAGCAGCGCGACACCTACCGCTATATCCACGACCAGACCCTGCGCCTGGCCAACCAGGGCCACGGCCCGCGCGAGATTGCCGAGCAACTGACGCTGCCCGCTGCCTTGCAGACGCATTACTGGAACCGCGGCTATTACGGCACGCTCAAGCACAACGTGAAGGCGGTGTACCAGATGTACTTTGGCTGGTACGACGGCAACCCCGCCAACCTGGACCCGCTGCCGCGCGTGGACGGCGCGAAGCAGTACGTGGCCTTTATGGGCGGCAGCGCCGAGGTATTGAAGAAAGCACAGGCCTCGTATGCCAAGGGCGAGTACCGCTGGGTGGCGGAAGTGCTGAACCACGTGGTGGCGGCAGAGCCAAAAAATGCGCATGCCAAGGCGCTGCTGGCGCAGGCCTATGACCAGCTCGGCTATGCCAGCGAGTCCTCGGCCTGGCGCAACGTCTACCTGACGGCGGCCTGGGAGCTGCGCAAGGGGCCGCCGGAGAAGGGCGTGAACCTTGCCGCGGCGGTGACACTGCTGGAGAACACGGCGCCCGAGCAGTTCGTGCAGATGTTCCAGGTCGGCCTCAACGGCCCCAAGGCCGCCGATGAAAAACTGGTGCTGAACCTAACCTTCCGCGACCTCAGGCAGAACTGGGTGCTGCGCCTGGAAAACGGCGTGCTGCAGGCGCGGTCGGCGCCGCCGACGAAGGATGCCAGCGCCACCTTGTCGCTGACGCGGCCGATGCTGGTAAAGGTAATCACGAAGCAGGCCGGCCTCACGGACCTCGTGGGCTCGCCCGACCTCAGCATCGACGGCAGCCTGCTGGATCTGGTGAAGTTCTTCTCGCTGATCGACAAGCCCGACCCGGTGTTTCCGATCGTGCTGCCGAAGGAGTGAACCGGCCCCGTCGGTGAGGCAGGAGCCCCCACCGCGCTTGCCGCCCAATAAAAAGCCCCGCACTGCGGGGCTTTTTTCATGACCGCTGCCGCTCAGACGCTGGGCAGGGGAGCGCGTGTCTCGCGGCCGAGGCCGCCGGCCAGGCGCGCATCCTTCTCGGTCCACAGCAGGTGCAACCAGGCCTGCACCGCGGCGCGATGCGCCGGGTCGCCGGCATAGTCGCCCGCGAGCAGGTGCTCGGGCACCGGGCGCACGGCCACATGCAGCTTCACGTCGGCCTGTTCGCCGCAGAGCCAGCTCCAGGCCAGCGCGCGCTGTGTCGGCACATATTCCACGGTGACATCGATGATGCCGGCAAACTGGTCGCCCATGGCGTTGAGCATGTAGGCAACGCCGCCGGCCTTGGGCTTGAGCAGGCGACGATAGGGGGAGCCGGTGCTGGCTTGCTTGTCGACGCTGAAGCGCGTGCCTTCCAGGAAATTCACCACCGTCACCGGCACTTCGCGATACAGCTCGCAGGCGCGGCGCGTGGTGGCCAGATCGGTGGCGCCGGCCTTGCGCGTCATGAAGGGCATGTCCATGGCCCAGCACACCTGCCCCACCATCGGCACAAACAGCAGATCGCGCTTCATGAAGAAGCGGGCAAAGGGCGTGCGCTGGTGGAGGACATCGAAGAGCACGAGGATGTCGGCCCAGCTCTGGTGGTTGGCCACCAGCAGGTAGCTCTTTTTCGGGTCGAGATCGCCTTCGAAGTCGACCTCCCAGTTGACGCGGTGCAACAGCCGCAGCAGCAGCATGTTGCTGGCCACCCAGTTGGTGGCGACGCGCACGCAGTAGCGCGAGGCCAGGCGCTGCAGGCGATGCACCGGCACGCAGCGCAGCAGCACGCCCGGCAGCATCATGAGAAACCAGAACGTCAGGATGACAATCAGGCCAAAGAGCGTGACTGCACCGGTGAACCAGGCAGGAAAAAGGGCCGCAATCATAGGTTCCATTCCATGTTGGCTGAACGGGAAAGTGGCGGCGTTTCCGCCGCGGCCGGGTCTGGGCATCCCGGTGATGCATCGCCTCCGGGGCTTTGCCGCTCCCGGGGGAGCGCGGCCGGCCCGGAGGGCAACCATGGACAATTATTGTCCAAAATCACGGCCCGGGCTGTGCGCTGGTCGGACAAGCTGAGCAAGAGTCCTGATTTGTGCTGGCCGGACGCACCGGCGGCTCCCACCTGCAGCCCTGGCCGCGCCGGCTCCCGATGCCGCTAAACGCCGCGTCTGACGGCCCGGCCACCGGCGCCGGGCCGCCCGGACGCCCCGCCAGCCGGTACGAGGCAATCCAGCCGCAGCCCGCTCCGCTGGCGCCGGCTGCGGCAGTGGCGGTCGGGCCGCCACTGCCGGCCTCAATTGGGCGACAGCACCTGCACCATCCACGAAGTAAAGCGCTGGGTCAGGCTGGCATCGCTGGTCTTGCAGCGCGGATCGGTTTTCTGCAGGGCGGTGATGACATGCTGCGGGATGGGCAGCTTCTCGCAGCCGTTGTTCTTCTCGCAGATCAGGTCGAACTCCGGCCGGGCAGCGGCATGGCAGGCAAAGCAGTTCTTGTCGAAGCGGTTGTTGACCTCGGCAAAGCCACGCTTGCGGATATGGCTGCCCTTGTCGCTCACGTCGAGCTCAAAGAACTCCCAGTCGCGGGTCACCGGGCTGAAGCCGGGCTCGCGCTTGACCATGACCTCGGTGGGCACGAGCTGCACGACGGAACCGGGCGGGTAGACGCCGCCCCTGGTACTTTTCGCCACCTCGAGGGTCGCCTTCAGGTTGCCGGCGAGGCTGTCGACGAAAAAGCCGCGCACCGGGGTCATGTCGTCGAGGCACTTGAAGGAAGCGGCGGTCACCGTGACCGGTGCGGGGGCACTGCCCGCAGGGGCGGCGTCCACGACGGAGGCCGGCGCCACTGGTTCCACCGCGGAGGCCGCCAGGGGCAGGACGAGCGCGAGGGCGGCGACAAGGGCAAGGCGGGGCATGGCGGCATCCGGGCAGGGAAAAGGCAGGCCGCATTGTGGCGGCGCCAATCGTTCCGGAGCAACAGGACAAACGGCACTGCTCACTCCACGCCTGAGAAGCGCCAGAATCCGAGCGGGACGGCCCCAGGGCGGCAGGAGCCTTGCCTGCAGGGGACCACGCCCGGCCACCTGTCTCTGCAGGCGACGCCACGGCACTGCGGCGCCCGCCCCTGCCCCCGTTCCTGATTGCTGGCCTGGTGGCCTCGCGTGCGCTCCGGCCAGTTGTCATCCGGCCCCGGCCCAAGGTAGAACCATTCCCGGCCTGCTCGCGCCCACAACAACAATCACCGCAGGGAGCTCCCCATGATCTCGCCCGCCGCCCCCCGGGGCCCGCGCCAGCACGTGACCGCCGGCGTCGCCAGCATGGTCGGCACCACCATCGAGTGGTATGACTTTTTCCTCTACGGCACCGCCGCCGCGCTCATCTTCAACAAGGTCTTCTTCCCCGCTTTCGATCCGCTGACCGGCACTCTCGCCGCCTTTGGCACCTATGCGGTGGGCTTTCTCGCGCGGCCCCTGGGCGCGGTCGTGTTCGGCCACTACGGCGACCGCGTCGGACGCAAGAGCATGCTGCTGGTGACGCTTTTCCTGATGGGGATTCCCACCACGCTCATCGGTCTTATCCCGAGCTACGAATCGATCGGCTACGGCGCCGCCGTGCTGCTCGTGCTGATGCGCTTTTTGCAGGGCATGGCGGTCGGCGGCGAGTGGGGCGGAGCGGTACTGATGGCGGTGGAGCATGCGCCCGCGGGCCGGCGCGGCTTCTTCGGCTCGCTGCCGCAGGCGGGCGTGGGCGCGGGGCTGATCCTGTCCTCGCTGGCGATGGCGGCGGTGACGCAATTGCCGGAGGCCGACCTGCTGAGCTGGGGCTGGCGCCTGCCCTTCCTGGCGAGCGTCGTGCTGCTGGGCGTGGGCGCCTTTATCCGCTTCAAGGTGCAGGAGTCGCCCGACTTCGAAATCTTGAAGGCCAGCGGCCGGCAGGTCGAGCTGCCCGTGCTGGAAGTCATTCGCCGGTATCCGCGCGTGGTGCTGACCGCGGCCGGCGCGCGCATGGCGGAAACCACGTGGTTTTATACGGTGGTGACGTTCTCGCTGACCTACATCACGCAGCAACTGGGCATGCCGAAAGCGCAGGCGCTCGACGCCATCGTCATCGGCGCGACCGTCTCGCTGTTCACGATCCCGCTGGCGGGCTGGCTCTGCGACCAGGTGGGCGCGCGGCGCGTGTTCATGGGCGGCGCGGCGCTGCTCTGCCTGGCGGCCTTCGCCTTTTTTGAATTGCTGGCGACCAAAGACCCGCGGCTGCTGGTGCTCGCGATGAGCCTGGCCATCGGCGGCATCTTTCCGCTGCTGTACGCGCCGCAGTCCGCGCTGTTCTCCGCGCAGTTCCCGCCGGAGATCCGCTACAGCGGCATTTCCGTGTCGGTGCAACTCGCCGGCGCCGTGGCCGGCGGCGCGGCGCCCCTCGTCGCCACCGCCCTGCTCGCCGCGGGCGATGGCGATCCGTGGATGATCAGCGTCTACCTGGTGGCGCTGGGCGTGCTGGCGCTTTTTTGTGGCTCCTTGCTGCGCAAGGAGCACTGACCGGCGGCCACAGGAGCGTACGCGCCCTGCGTCAGAGCGTGTTCGCCAGCATCCTCACCGCTGCAGCCCCCCGCTCTTCACAGCGGCAGCAACCCCGCCGGCCACAGCGCCAGCGCTCCCCGCGCCAGCCCCCAGCCCAGCAGTGCGCCGCAGGCGACATCACTGGGATAGTGCAGCCCGAGGATCGGACGCGACAGTGCGACCAGTACCGTGAAAGGCAGCAGCAGCGACGCGAGGGAGGGAAACCAGGCCAGCGCCAGCGTCGTGAACAACACCGCCTGCAAGGTGTGACCGGACGGAAAGCTGTAGCGATCCAGCGGCGGACAGGCGCAGGCGATATCGGCGTGGGTAATGAAGGGCCGCTCCCGCACCAGCCTGTGCTTCAGCGCCTTGTAGAGCAGCACGCCCACGCCCGCGGTGAGTGCCATCTGCACCGCCGCCGTACGTCCGGCGGCCCCACCCGCCACGGCCAGCGCCAGCATCAGCGCGTACCAGATCACGCCATCCCCCAGCCGGCTCACGATCCGGAAGCCGACCCGCACCGCCTGGCAGCGCGCGCGCCGATTGAAGGCAGTGCAGAGATTGTGTTCCAGCGCATCCAGCCAGGTGAGGCCCCGCAAAAAAACCGGGCCGGAACGTGACGCCAATGATTTTTTCATGAGGCCCACTCTGGACCGGCGGCAAGTCCGCGTCATGACAATCGCATGACTGCTTTATGACAGGCCAGGAGGCGGCGCCGTGTCACGCGGGCGCCACGCAACTGTCACGCCGCCTTAAGCCCGCCGTCACACGCCGTCCCTAGCCTTGGCGCGTTTTCAACTTCTCCAGGGGACGCACCATGAAATTCCAGATCGGCCTGATGGCCTTCGGCCTGACACTGGCCACCCTTGGCGGCTGCGCCCTGGAAGGCGACACCGGAACGGCAGGCACGCCCGGTGCCAGTGGCGCCGGCCAGGTCATCGCCCTCAGCCGTATCGGCCGCACGACCTCCGGCGGCTTCGACGTCGCCGCCGCCGAGATCGTTGAATACGATCGCGCCAACAACCGCATCTTCACGGTGAACGCGGACGCCGGTGGCGTCGACGTCTTTGCCGCCAGCGACTTCACGGCGCTTGCCGCACCGACGGCTTCGCTCGATATCAAGCAGATGCTGGTGGACAACGGGGTGGTCGGCAGCACCGCCGTGGTGGGCCCCGCCAACAGCCTGAGCGTGGGCAACGGCCTCGTCGCCGTCGCGGTGGAAGCCAGCCCCAAGACCGACAACGGCTGGGTGGTCTTCCTGAACGCCACCAGCCTCGCCTTCGTGCGCGCCGTCGACGTCGGCGCCCTGCCCGACATGGTCACCTTCACCCCCGACGGCACGCGCGTGCTGGTCGCCAACGAAGGCGAACCCGATGAAGGCTATACCATCGATCCGGAAGGCTCGGTCAGCGTGATCACCGCCGCCACCGGCGCCGTCACCCACATCGGCTTCACCGCATTCAATGCTGGCGGCGCGCGCCAGGCCGAGCTGCCCGCCCAGGAAAAAATGGTGCGCCCCTACGGCACCACTACCGTGGCACAGGACCTGGAACCGGAATACATCTCGATCAATCCCGATGCCACGCGCGCCTATGTCAGCCTGCAGGAAAGCAACGCCATCGCCGTACTGGACCTGACCAACAACAGCGTGGAGAAGATCATCGGCCTGGGCTTCAAGGATTTCTCCATCCCGGGCAACGAGTTTGACGCCAGCCAGCGCGACGGCGTCAACCTGCGCACCTGGCCGGTCATGGGCATGTACATGCCCGACACGCTGTCCTCCTTCCGCTACAACGGCCGTGACTACATCGTGACCGCCAACGAGGGCGACGACCGCGAAGACTGGCTGAATCCGGTGGCCGACCTTGTCGCCTGTACCGCCAACGGCTTCCTCGTCAACACCTCGAACGAATGCAGTGATCGCCTCGAACTGCGCAATGTCAGCCCCGCCAATACGCCCTACCTCACGCTCGGCGCCGCACTGACCGGCCTCAACACTGACAGTACGCTGGGCCGCCTGCGGGTCTCCTACAGCACGACCTTCCGCATGAACGGCGGCAGCATCGATACCGGCACCGGTATCCCGAGTGTTGCCACCATCAACCGCCTCTACGCCTATGGCGCGCGCTCCTACGCGATCTGGGACGCCGCCACCGGCGAGCAGGTGTTCGACTCCGGCAACGCCTTCGAGCGCCTGACCGCGCTGCGCTACGGCACCCTGTTCAACCAGGATCACAACGGCAACTCGGTCACCGGGGATGCGCGCTCCAACAGCAAGGGTCCCGAGCCCGAGGCTCTGGCCATTGGCGTCATCAACGGCCACACCTATGCCTTCATCGGCCTCGAGCGCATGGGCGGCATCATGGTCTATGACATCTCCAACCCCTTCGCGCCGCAGTTCGTACAGTACATCAACGACCGCAACGCGAGCATCGCGCCGAATGCTGCCAGCGTCACCGCCGGCAGCGACCTCGGCCCCGAGAGCATCCGTTTTGTGTCCGCCGCCGGCAACCCGAGCGGCAAGCCTGTGCTGATCGTCGGCAGCGAAGTCAGTGGCACCACTTCCGTCTACGAGATCACGGTGACCGCGCTGCAGGAGTAACACCCGGCAAGGCGATCGCCGGACCCGGGCCCCGCTTCGGCGGGGCTTTTTCGTGAGCGCGGAAATACCGGCGGCGCGGCGCCACCGCCGCGCTTCTGGCGGGCGATGGGGCTCCGTGGATGAACCGTGTGTACCGGGTGGCGCCGGGCGTGCTGGCGCTGTTCTGCGGGTCCTTGCTGAGCAAGGAGCACTGACCAGGTCAGGCGGCCTGGCGACCGGGCGTGAGGGCATCGCCAAGGGGATCGGCATGGAAGGACCGGCTGGCGATTTTCCAGGCGCCATCGACCTGCTGCAGCGCCAGGTAGTCGGTGATGGCGCGGCCGCTCTGGACATAGCTCACATAGGCATGGGCGACATCGCCAAGGGTATCGATGCCCTCGATGCGGCAGTCGGAACCTGCCGTGCGCGAAAAGCGCGACAGGTTGGCGAAGTAGTCTGCGGGGCGGCGCGTCTCGCAGCGCCCCCCCTCGTAGTACTGAATGACGGCGTCCGTGGTGAAGTGCTGCATGAGCAGCGGGATATCCCCTTCCTGGAGTCCCTTAACGAAGGCTCTCACGACCTTCTCGATGGACTGCGACGCGATCACTGGTTTCCCCTTGCATGAAAATTGAGGTGCATGAGCAATGCACCCTCGCTTTTTACCCCGATCCCGGGGGGGCGATTTTGATGCAGGGCAAGAAAAAGACGAATACCCACTTTAATGTCATGGATATTGGCAATGGACGGCCTGCGCTCGACGCCTGGGGCTCGGAACGTTTCGGCCGGCGCCCTGCCGGCCATGGCCCGACCGCTCCGCCGGCCCGCGCCGAATGCCCGGGCCTTGACAGCCGGGGCAGCTGCCCGATTTAATTAACCAATCGAATAGTTAATTAAATCATGTCCCTCGATCCTCCCCTCGCCCGCCGCGGCCGTCCGGTATCCGAAGCGGGCGCCGCCGAGCGCCGCCGCAAGCTCTGCGACGCCGCCATTGCGGTGGCCGTGCGCACCGGCGTGGCCGGCCTCACCACGCGCGCCGTCGCCGAAGAGGCCGGCCTCAGTCCGGCCATGCTGCACTACGAGTTCACCACCAAGGACGGCCTGCTGCTGGCGCTGCTGGAATACATCCACACCGATGTCTACCAGGCGCTGGCGCAAAGCGTGCCCGGCCAGTGCGGCCTGGCCACCGCCCTCAGCCGCATGGCGCAGCGCTACTGGATGCATGCGCAGGCCACGCCGGGCCTGCAGCGCGTGCAGTACGAGCTGGCGCTGCATGCCCTCACCCTGGAGGGGGGCGAGGCGCTGGCGCATGCGCTGTACGAGGGCTATGTCGACGAGATCGTGGCCGTGTTCCAGCGCGCGGCGCTCCGGCCGGTGCCGCCGGCCGTGCTGCGCGATGCTGCCGGCACCGCACTCGCCTTCATGGACGGCCTCATCCTGCAAGGACTGGCCACCGGCAATGCCGCCGCCGGCGAGCGCCGCCTGCAGACCGGCATCCGCGCCCTGCAACCGGTCTTTGCCGCCCTCGACGACTCCCCCACCCGGTCCTGACCCCATGATCCACTCTGCCTCCGACGACACCGCGATCGATGTCGCCATCATCGGCGCCGGCTTTGCCGGCCTGAATGCCGCACGCGAACTCGAGAAGCGCGGCCTGCGCGTGCAGGTGCTGGAAGCGCGCGACCGCGTCGGCGGCCGCTCCCGCCCGGGCCAGCTCAATGGCGTCACCATCGACACGGGCGGCCAATGGGTGGGCGTGGGCCATGAGCGCCTGACCCGGCTCGCGCAGGAAGCGGGCGCCGCGCTGGTGCCGCAATACGGCAAGGGCCGCAAGGTGCTGCAGGTCGACGGCAAGGCCCGCACCTATACCGGCCTCATTCCCCCGGTGTCGCCGCGCGCACTGATCGAGATGCAGCTGGCGCTGGTGGCGTTGCGCCACCTGCAAAAGAAAGTGGATGCGGCCAGGCCCTGGGAGTCCGCGCTCGCCCCTCTCGACAATGAAACGCTCGCCTCCTGGCAGAAGCGCTGGCTGCGCTCGCGCGGCGCCCGGGCTATCTTCGACATCGGGGTGCGCGCGGTGTTCTGCGCACGCCCGGGGCAGCTTTCCATGCTGCACTTCCTGAGCTATCTCGCCGCCAACCACTCCTTTGATTACCTGATCTCGGCGGAGGGCGGCGCGCAGGCCGCGACCGTGCAGGGGGGCATGCACCAGCTCACCACGCACCTGGCGCGACAGCTGCGCACACCGGTGCTGCTGGAGGCGCCCGTGATGCGCCTGGAGCAATCCGACACCGGCGTTGTGGTGACGCATGGCAAAGGCACGCTGCGCGCCACGCGCGTGATCGTCGCCATGGCGCCCTCGATGGCGCGCAAGATCGCCGGCGACCCGGTACACACCGCGCGCGACAAGCTGGGCGAGCGCATGCCCATGGGTTCGGTCATCAAGTGCCTGGTGGCCTACGCCACGCCCTTCTGGCGCGAGCAGGGGCTATCGGGGGAATTCGTCAGCGACACGGCGCCGTTCTCGCCGGTCTTCGATCATTCGCCGGCTGATGGCTCCTGCGGCATCCTCGTGGGCTTTTTTGATGGTCCCGAGGCGTTGCGCTGGAGCGGCGATCCCGACGGCCGCCGGCGCGCCGTGATCGAATCGCTGGTCGCGGCCTTCGGCCCGGCGGCGGCCACGCCGGTGGACTACATCGACCATGACTGGATCGCCGACCCCTGGAGCGAGGGCTGCTATGTCGGCCTGCCCGCGCCGGGCGCCCTCACCGAACTGGGCCGCGCCCTGCGCGCACCCCACGGGCGCGTGCACTGGGCCGGCACTGAAACCGCGACGGCCTGGACCGGGTATATCGAGGGCGCGCTCGCCTCGGGCGAGGCGGCCGCGCAGGAAGTGGCGCTGGCGCTGCAGGCGGAACGCTGAGCCACGGGCACAACGAGCAGAACTTCAAGCATCTCGTGCCGGGAGCCTCCCGCACAAACAAAAACGCCGCTGGCAACTGCCCGCGGCGTTTTGTAGCGCACCTCGCATGGAGTCATATTGATGCAGGGCAATGCCTCAGCGCGAGGGCAGGCCGCGGAAGCGCCGATAGATTTCCGCGCTCTCCGCCGGCGCCTCGAGGAAGGGCAGGTGACCGATGTCCTTCATCACCTCGGTCCGGGAGCCACTGATGCCGCGGCGGAAGACGTCGGCCATGGACACGTGCAGCAGGCGATCGCGCTCGCCCCAGAGCACCAGGGTGGGCGTGGTGACTTCACGCAGGCGCTCATCCAGCAGGTCCTTGCCGAAGATCGCCTTGAAGATGCTCATGTAGCGTGCATTGCGGGCAATGAACTCGTCGGCGAGATGGTCGCGCACGATGCCCGGCAGCCAGGGCTGCTCATGCATGCCCATGGCCAGGAAGGGCGGGAAATCCTCGCGCGAACGGATATCAAAGGCGGTGCGACCGCTGGCCTTGAGCTGCTTCGCGTGGTCGCTCGGCGTCGGGGACTGCACGCCGCCCGCATCGACCAGCGCCAGCGAAGCCACTTCGCCCGGATACTTGAGCGTGTAGGTGAGCGCGATATGCCCCCCCATGGACGAGCCCACCAGGTGATAGGGGCCCTGCGCCTTGATGGCCTGCAGGAAGTCATGCAGGCGCGCGGTCTGTGCCGGCACCGCGAAATCCCAGGCGGGATCGTAGGCGGAGCGGCCGAAGCCGGGAAGGTCGGGCACGACAAGGCAACTGTCCTTGTCGAGATGGCGGGCAAAGCGGAACCAGTTGGCGGCCTCGGCGGTAAAGCCGTGCACGAGGACCTCGCAGCCGGTCTTGTCGAGATGGCGCGCGTAGTAGGTCCAGCGCACGCCCTTGACAGTGACGGTGTGCTCCTCGAGATCCGCAAGCCAGGCTTCCATCTTGCGGTTCTGCTCGTAGAGGAAACTGCCCGGCGAGGCGCTGGCCACGCCGGTCAGCGCCAGCAGGCCGGCCAGCAGCAGGCCCTGCCAGAGGGGACCGCGTCCATTCTTCAACATGCATCCATCTCCTTAGAAGTGCGGTGGGAGACCGGTCCGTCCGTGCGAAGGGGGACCGGGTTACTGCCATGGGCCGGCACTCCGGCCAAGCCCCTCCCGGGCAGTCGGGCCCGAGCTGGCGAGTGGAGATTGTCATACACCTTGCCAGCCGTCTGCATCAGTCCTTAGGCTAAAAGTCACAGGCCGCGCGAGGGGCGGAAATGACGCTGCCCTCATGCGTCCTTGCGGAAAACCTTGAACAGCCGCTGCCCCAGCCAGCCCAGGCCCACCAGGATCAGCACCAGGAATTTCTTGGCGAACAGCAGCAGGGGCGCCAGCCACCCCGCCTTGGCGGCGACGCCGCCGGCCACCAGCGCGGCCAGGCCATATTCGGCGCTGCGATCACTGCCTTCCTGGAAGTCGGCATAGCGGTGGCCCGGGGTGAAGTCGGCCACGGTCACCATGGCGTCCAGGTCGGGACGGATGCTGGCCAGCTGGTCCATGCCCGCCACCGCATTCAGCACCAGCACGCCCTCGCGGCCCAGCACGCGGATGTTGTAGTTGAGCGTATTCTGCGGCTCGCCACTGAAATGCAGTTCCTTGGCCCAGTGCAGGCGGTTGCGCGCACTGTCGTAGTAAGGCTTGCTCGCCCAGCCGACAATATCGACCGTCTGGTAGCCGGCCTTGCTGCGCTCGACGTTTGCCTCGCCGGTTTCTTCTTTCATGGTCGCGAGCAGCTCGTCATAGTTGATCTCGCTCGCGTCCTTGTCCCCCACATGGCCGCTGTCGTCGTACTGCACGATCACGCCCCAGCCGCCCTCATCCACGGGCCCGACCGTTGCGGGCACGATCATGCCCTGGGTCTTCGGCCCCGCGGGATTGCCCCAGGCCTCCTCCAGTACGCGCGCCGTATCGGCCGGCGACAGGTAGCGGAAGCGCTCACCGAGATTGAGGACGGCCTTGCCGTTGGGCAGCGTCACCTGGCCGGTCTGGTACTGCAGGGAGGCCTCGAAAGCGTCCGGATCAAAGCGGGGGGCGTCCGGCTCGGCGGCGGAGGCCAGGCCGGCGGACAGCAGCAGGCCGATGGCCGCAAGGCGGCGCAGGAAAAAGGACATGCGGAACTCCATTTCAGGGAGAAAGATTATTGTTATCCGGGGCCGGTCTTGGCCCCGGCCGGCACTTTAGCAGCCCCCTCCGCCCCCCGGTATCCGTAGCACCCGCAACCCGGCCCGTGGGCGCTTTGGTCAGGAAGCGCGGGCGGCGCGGTCATTGACCCGACCTCCCCCCCTGCCAGAATCGGGGCAGCCACTCCGGCCCCGAGGATCCGCCATGACTGTCCGCCAGCCCCTGTCCAACCACAACGGCCGCATCGCCATCGTCGACGGCCTGCGCACGCCCTTCGCCCGTATCGCCACGCATTTCCGTGATCACAGCGCCATCGACCTCGGCGCGCTCGCGGTGGGCGAGCTCATGCGGCGCAACGGCCTGCAGGCAAAGGACGTCGACCAGCTCATCTATGGCATGACGGTGATGATCCCGGAGGCGCCCTTTATCGCCCGCGAAGTCGCGCTCCAGCTCGGCCTCGACAGCGTTGACGCCTATTCCATCACCCGCGCCTGCGCCACCAGCTTCCAGACCGCCGCCAGCGCCGCCGAAAGCATCCTTGCCGGCAACGCCGAGGTGGTGATCGCCGGCGGCACCGACTCCACCAGTTCGGTGCGCCTGCCGATGTCCCCAAAGTTTTCCTCCACGCTGCGCGACGTGAGCTTTGCCAAGTCCGTAGGCGACCGCCTGCGGCTGCTGGCAAGCCTGCGCCCGAAGGACCTGCTGCCGCAGCAGCCTTCCATCACCGAGTTTTCCGTGGGCGAGACCATGGGCCAGAGCACGGAAAAGATGGTGAAGAAGTGGGGCGTGACGCGCGCCGAGCAGGACGATCTCGCGCACGCTTCGCACAGCAATGCCGCGCGCGCCTGGGCCGAGGGCCGCCTCAACCGCCAGGTGATGGGCGTCGATCTGGGCGGCAAGACGCTGAAGGACGACAATCTCGTGCGCAAGAATTCCGTGCGCGAGAGCTATGACAAGCTCAAGCCCTGCTTTGATACCAGCGGCGCCGGCACCGTCACCGCTGGCAACGCGAGTCCGCTCACCGACGGCGCCGGCGCCCTGTTGCTGATGAGCGAGGCACGCGCGAAGGCCGAGGGCCGCGACATCCTCGGCTATATCCGCTCCTACGCCTTTGCCGCGAAAACCCCGAAAGACGACCTGCTCATGGGCCCGGTACTGGCGGCGCCGATCGCGCTCGACCGCGCCGGGCTCAGCCTCGGCGACCTCACCCTCATCGACATGCACGAGGCCTTTGCCGGCCAGGTCGCCTGCAATATCCGCGGCCTCGCCAGCGCGGACTACCTGCGCGAGCACCTCGGCCGCAAGGGCGCACTGGGCGAGGTCGACTGCAGCAAGCTGAACGTGAACGGCGGCAGCGTCGCCTTCGGTCACCCCTTCGGCGCCACCGGCGCGCGTGTCATTGCGCAGGCGCTTCATGAACTCAAGCGCCGGGGTGGCGGCACCGCGCTGACCACCGCCTGTGCCGCCGGCGGCATCGGTGCCGCGATGGTGCTGGAAGCCGACTGAGCCGCCCCTGCCAGTAGGCGCGCCCGATGCCAGGGCCACGCCAGATCGCGGCGCCGGCATTCGCACCAAATGCTGGCACGCCCAAACAGAAGGACTGCCGACCGGCACCGCCCGCCGAGCCCTGCAAAGTTGCCCGGCACGAAGGCGTTCCCGACCGGCGACCGGCCCAACAGCGCAGCGCCTGTAGCCCCCTGTCCACCCGACCACCGGATGGCCCCGCAAGCGCCTGTGTCCAGGCTTTAACCGGTAGACTCGGGCATCGATCCTGCATGTCTCATTTCACGAGCACTGCATTGCTCGCCTTGCCCTTGTCCCCGCCCAGAAGGAACTGCCATGACCCGCCCCGCCCGCTCCCTCTTCAAGCCCCTGGTCCTCGCCAGCGCCATTGCCCTCAGCGCCTGCGGGGGGGACAGTGACGCGCCTGCCACCGCCACCGCTACCGGCACCCTGACCGACAGCGCCATTGCCGGGGTGCAATACACCACCAGCAGTGGCAGAAGCGGCGTCACCGATGCCGACGGCCACTTCAACTACACGCCCGGCGACACCGTGACCTTCCGCATTGGCAGCCTGGTGCTGGGCACGATCACCGCCACCGGCAGCGACGAGACCGTGACCCCGATCCAGATTGCCCAGAACAGCGACCTCGACGAGATCGGGCAGGCCAACCTGGTCACCAACCTGCTGGTGCTGCTGCAGTCGCTGGACAGCGACGGCAATGCCGACAACGGCATCACCATCACGGATGCCGCGAAGACGGCACTGACCAGCACGGTGGCCGACTCGATTGACCTGACCCTCCCCTCGCTCCAGTTCGGCGACACCACGGCACTGAGCGACCTGGCCACTGCCGCCGGCGGTACCGTTGTCGATCCGGAAGCGGCCCTGGCCCACTTCAAGGCCCAGTTCCTGGCGGACCTGGAAGGCGTCCATGTGGTGACTACCGCCACCGGCACGATCGCCTTCCGCTTTGACGGCGCCGGCAATTACCTGATGGCCGAAACGGGCGCCACTGAATACGCGCCCAGCGACGCCGTGATCGGCAAGGCCGGCATCGAGCGCGGCACCATTGACTGGAATCCGCAAACCGGGGCCGTCACGCTGACGGAGGCGCCATCCCTCGACACCAATGCCGAATGGGGCCTGAGCGATCCCGGCGAAGGCGAAAAGGTCTTCCTTTCACTGGATGGCGACGACCTGGTGGTGCGCAGCAGCGACAACGATGACGCCACGCCGGATGAAACCCTGCGCTTCACGCGTCCGGCCATGCCTGCCGCCAGCCTGGCCGGTGCCTGGTCGCTGGGCAGCACGTCCCTGTCGGCGCAGCAGTTCATTTTCCTGGACGGCGGCAAGTACCTGATGATCGATCCGGTGGGTGACGATGAATACAACGATACCGACGACCTCAAGTGCGGCGACGCCGGTCTGGAATACGGCAGCTACGCCGTTTCCGGTGGTGTGCTGACCTTCAGCAACGCGACCTACGACACCAACGGCTGCGCCGGCGTGCATGTGCAGGATCCCGACGCCCCCAACCATGACACCTATCTGTCCGAGCCTGTTACCTTCAACGAGAACGGCACTTTCAGCATCGGCCAGAATGACGGCACGTTTTATCGCTACAACAGCCAGGTCGATAAATAGGCCGCGTGGCAATGCCGGAAACACGCCTTCGGGCGTGTTTTTTTGTCTGCGATTCCTGCCCCGCCCCTGTTTGCCCAAGCGTTCTCCTGGCGCGGGCTCGGCCGCAGGCCAATGGAGGCAAAGTCCCTCTCGCCGCCGATGCCCACCCCGAAGCCCCCTTAAAGAGGTAGATCCACTCCCCCGGAGGACGGACGGCGGCAGGCGACGACAGACAGCGGCAAGCCACATCGACGCTCGCTCGGGAGCGCTGCTAGCGTCACGCTTCGGCCCTGCGGCCGCCCTTTTTATCCCATGGATCAGGATCGTACTCATGACGCTTTCCCGCTTTTCCCGCCTCGCGGCCGCGACCGCAATGACCGCCGCCCTGCTGGCGCCTGCCCTGGCCACCGCCATTCCGGTTGGCGAAGTCACCTCCACCAAGCCCGGCAAGGTCATCGACATGGCGGCCGTGAAGCCGCTGTTCAAGAAAAAGAGCCGCGCCGTGATCGCCGGCTACCAGGTGTCCTTCGTCACGCACAACAAGGCCTCGGCCTATGCCGGCGGCGGCGGCGGCGCGCGCGCCAAGATGGAAACCTACCTCGGCAACATCGACCAGGCCCTGATGCAGCAGATCGCCGATGAAGCCCATGCCACCTTCGTGAAGAAGCTTGCCGAGGCCGGCATAGAAGTCGTGCCCATGGAGAAAGTGCTGGCCAGCGCCAACTTCCAGGCTCTTGAAACCACGCCGTCCGCCGCCGGCGCGCCCTACAAGGTGAATTTCCAGGGCGCAGACATGGTGGTCGTGCCTGCCACCGGCTTCCCGCTGTGGTTCAACCCGTACGACGGCCTCAACGCCGCCGGCAACAAGGGCAAGAAGAACCTCAAGGCCATGGCCGCACTGGCCAAGGAATTCGATGCCGCCGTGCTGCAGCCCTCCATGGCGGTCGATTTCTCCTACCTCGACACCTCCGGCGGCCAGCTCGCGCGCAAGGCCAATGTCGAGGCCGGCACCACTCCCTACATGACCGCGGCTACCGTGTTCTGGGGCACCATCGACGGCGGCCTGGCCTATGCCAAGTTCCCGGGTGGCCTGTGGTCAACGACGTCCACTGGCAAGTTCACGGAAGCCTCGCGCGACAACAACATCGCCCTGGTGAAAGGCCTGGGCTACATGGGCATCGACATCGGGGCAGTGCGCACGAAGAAAGCCGTCGTGCTGGAAGCCGATCCCGTCGTATTCAAGTCCGCTGTCCTGGAACTGCTGGAGGGCGCCTCCGAAACCTACAAGCGCGCCATCCAGGACGTTCGCGACTAAAAGTCGCACCGTCGCCGCAGTATCGGCTTTGCAAAAAGCCCCGCCCCGGCGGGGCTTTTTGTTGCCTCCTCCACCCCTTCGCAACAATGCAGCCGCGGTGCCCGCGAATGCGGCGAAGGCGCGTTCCCGCGCCGGTCCCTTGCCCTCGCCAGGGGCACCAACGCCCGTCCGGGCCACCGCAGCGGAGCAAAGTGCGAGACCGCCACCACTGAATTGCGCGAAGGGGCTTTCCTGAAGCCCGTCCGCGGGACCAGAATGCCGCCACTCCCCTGGCGGCTGTGAAAGGCCGGGGCATAAACAGACTCCATAAAAATGAGGTGCCGCATGGCCATCCCCTCCCTTCGCCACCTGGCCCTTGCCGCCAGCCTGGCCGCCCTTGCCGCCTGCGGCGAAGACCCCGCGCAGGACGACGGACTCAGCGTGGGGGTGCTCACCGACAGCCCCATCCAGGGCGTGGAGTACCTGACCACCCGGATTGATGGCACCACCAACAGTGCCGGGGAATTCCGCTACAAGCCGGGCGACGTCATCGCCTTCAAGCTCGGCAACCTTGTCCTCGGCAGTACGGTAGGCACCGGCAGCACCATGACCGTCACTCCCATCCAGCTGGTTGACGGCATCTTCGCCGCAGAGAGTGCGACGACACGCGAAAATGCGGTCACCAACCTGCTGGTGCTCCTGCAGTCCCTTGATGAGGACAGCAATCCGGGCAACGGCCTGAAGATTCCGGCCGCCGTGGTGACTGCCCTGCAAAACCTCACGCTGGCCAACGCCATCAACTTCAAGGTCGCCCCGGCCACCTTTGCCGCCAGCGCCGAGCTGGCCACACTCATCGATGCCGTCAACGACGCCGGCGGCAACGCGGCCGCCGTGACGCCGGCCAACGCCCTCGCCCACTTCCAGAACGAGTTCCTCGAGAACCTCGCCGGCAGCTATTACGGCAACATCGGGGATTCCGCGGTGGGCATCCGCATCCGCAATGACGGCAGCTACCTCATGGCGTCCTTTCTGGACGACAGCAGCGGCATCGAGCGCGGCACCATTACCTGGACGCCCGCCAACGGCGTGATGGGCTACACCGCAGGCGCGCTCGACACCAATGGCACCCTGGGCTTCAGCAGTATCGGAGATGCACCCTTCCCCTACCGTCTCTCCCTCGATGGCACCACCTTTGTCATGCGCATGCTCAACGATGCGGGCACTACGCTGGAAACCATCCGCCTCAGCCGCCTGAGCAACTCCGGCAGCGGCATCGGCGGCACCTGGGTACAGGGCAGCGCCTTCAGCCTGGGCGTGGCCAACTACCTGTTCCTGCCCAACGGCCGGTACATCCTGATGGATCCGGTCAGCAGCGGCTGTGGCGATCCCGGCGTGGAGCTCGGCAGCTACCAGGTGGGCAGCGGCCTGCTCGTGTTCTCCGGTATCGAATTCGACACCAATGGCTGCAATGGCGCGCACGACGAGGGCGGCACCGGGGGCTATCTCACCCCGGCCGTGTCTATCGATGCCGCCACGGGCAGCATGCTCTGGGGCACGGGGCTCGAGACCTTCGAACTGCGGCGTCCCAACAATGACACGAGCTCCCTCCCGTAAACCGCGCTCCCTCGCGCAAAAGAAAAAGCCCCGCATCGCGGGGCTTTTTTGTGGGCGACGGGTACGTGCGCCGAGAGATCCCCCTACTTGTCCTGCACCGTCACCAGCATGCTGCGCTCGACCAGCGGCAGCTGCAGCGCACGCGGCAGGAAACGCACCAGCGTCGAGGCCTTGTTGAGCGCGCCCGGCACCTGCACCGCCTCGCCGCGCAGCATGGCGTCGACGGCCAGCCTCGCGACCTCGGGCGAGGCCATCATGCCGGTCTCGCCCTTGAGGGTCTGGCCGGCATGTTCCATGAACTCGGTCATGACTCCGCCAGGGCAACTGCAGGTCACGGAGATATTCGAGTCGCGCAGCTCGTAGGCGAGAATCTCGCTGAAGCGCAACACATAGCTCTTGGTCGCCGAGTACACGGCAAAGCGCGGCGTCGGCAGGAAAGCCGCAATCGAGGCGATGTTGAGGATATAGGCCGGCTGCCGGTGCTGGCGCGCCAGCGGCAGAAAGGCGTGGCAGAGCGTGGTCAGGGCGGTGATGTTGAGGTCGATGTCGCGCTGGCTGGTGGCGGCGTCCTGCTTCTCGAACCAGTCCCACACGCCGGTGCCGGCATTGTTGACGAGCGCAGCCAGGAAGCGGCCCTCGGCCAGGAAGTCCTGCGTGCGCGCCATGAGGCCGTCGAGCTGGACGCGGTCGGCCAGGTCACAGGGCAGCACGAGGCAGGCCACGCCATGCGCCGCGGCGAGCTCGCCCGCCAATTGCTCGAGGCGCTCGCGACGCCGGGCCACCAGGATGAGATCGAAGCCGCGCGCCGCCAGTTCGCGCGCCATGTCCTGCCCGATGCCGCTCGAGCTGCCCGTCACCAGCGCTGTCTTGCGCATGCCGCGTCTCCCTGGGGTTGTGCCGCAGGCTCCCCGGCGGCTGCGACCACCTTAGTCGTCCCGGCCCTTGGCCTCAATGGTCAGGCGGGCCAGATGGGAGGGCGGCGGGGCCCGCGTGCGCCCTTTTGCGGGGGCGGGCGCCTTGAGTGTATTCCCGCAGGAGGTCCTGCTTTTGGGGCGTCGGGATGAATCCCGACCTACGGGAGAGGCGGGCGGGCTTTCACTCCGGGCTGGCGCCCTCGTCCTCCATCAGCTCGCGCGGAACCTCGCTGCGCAGCATCAGCGCACATTGCTCGGTCAGCGGATTGAACACGATCACCGCCTCGCGCCGGTGCAAGGCGCACCGCGCCCGCTCCACGCGCCGCTCCAGCGACGTGTCGTCACCATTGTCGGTGCCATCACGCGTGACGAAGTCCTCAAGCAGGCGGGTCAGCGTGGCGGGCTCAAGCTCTTCGGGGGGAATGATCACAGGCGTATCCGGAACGGGCCGGCCGGGGGCGCGGCAATGGCGGCCATTCTACGCCAGGGGCCGCTTACCAGCTGCCGGTATTGGGCATGGACATCCACGGCTCTTCCGGCGGCAGGGGATTGCCGGCCTGCAGCAGCTCGATGGAGATATTGTCCGGCGAACGCACGAAGGCCATGTGCCCATCGCGCGGCGGCCGGTTGATGGTGACCCCCTGCGCCTGCAGCCGGCGGCACAGCGCGTAAATGTCCTCGACCGCATAAGCCAGATGGCCAAAGTTGCGCCCGCCGGTATAGGCCTCGGGATCCCAGTTGTGGGTGAGCTCGAGCTCGGCGCCCGCATCGCCCGGGGCCGCCAGGTAGACCAGGGTGAAGCGCCCCTGCGGGTAATCCTTGCGACGCACGACTTCCAGTCCGAGGGCATCCCGATAGAAGCGCAGCGAAGCCTCGAGATCGGTCACGCGGACCATGGTGTGCAGGTATTTCATGTCGATCATCCGAAGGCGGTCATTCCCGGCATTGTAGTGCCTCGTCGCTTTCCGTGGCACGAGCGGCCCCGGGCCGGAAGAAATCAGGCGGGAAACCAACCGGCAAATCAGGCAGGGCCGTTGGCCGCCAGCGTGGCGTTCCGGTGGCGCCAGCTGGCGCGCTGCAGCACCTCCAGGCGCTTGACCAGACGCCAGGTGAGCACGAAGAGGGCGATATAGCCGCCATAGGCGGCAAGCATCCAGTAGTTGCCCTGCCGCCATTCGCTGATGAGCACCGGGTGGCGCAAGGCCAGCAAGCCCATGACCTTGCACACATTGGCGCCGATCAGCACGACCCACCACCACGGCAGCAGCCAGCGCTCCGCGCGGTCGGCATGGCTGTCCGGCGTGCTCTCGCGCCAGAGCTTCTGCATGAGGCGCAGCGCAAACAGCAGGTTGCCCCAGATGCCCAGGTGGATGGCCAGGGAATTGCGCGCGCACCGTACCCGCACGCCCTCGAGGGCCGCCAGGTTGCGAAAGGCCAGGAACAGCCAGCACAGGCAGAAAAACAGGATGAACAGCAGGGTCAGCGAGATCTGGACAATGCGCAGCGCATCGGCGTGACGCAGGACGCGGGCCAGCAAGGGCGGCAGGTGGGCCAGCGCCAGGTCGACGGGCATGCCGGTCAGCAGGGCATTGGCATAAAAGGCGTGGAGCAGGGCGACCACCGTGAGCACGGCCGGCGGCAGCAATATCCAGCCCACCCAGCGATTCATGTGGGCCAGGTCGGCAAAGGGGTAGCGATCTTTCATTGCGTCCTCCGGCGGTGGCGCTTGCTACGGCCCGGGTACCGGCTTGTTGTTTTGTGCCGCCAGTATAGCCGCGTCCGCGCCGGCACGTCCCCCATCGGCAAGCCGCTCCATGCAGCCAGAAAATGAGGCTGCCGGGTTGCCTCCAACCGCCCGGCCGGGCAAAGCTAGGGCATGGGGGCAGCCCGCGTGTCTTGCCCCTGCCAAAGCCGCGCCTTGCGCAACGGACCAGGATCCTCCGCACCATGTTTGAAGTCGCCGAAACCGGGCACCGCGTGTCCGCGGAAGAGTACGCCGCGCGCGAACCGCGCCTGCGCGAGAACCTGCTCGCCGCGCAGTACCGCCTGCTCAACCATGCCGGCTTTCCGGTGGTGATCCTGGTGGCTGGTGTGGACGGCGCCGGCAAGGGCGAGACCGTCAACCTCTTCAACGAGTGGATGGACCCGCGCCATATCAGCACGCACGGCTTTGGCGCGCCCACCCAGGACGAGCGCCAGCATCCGCCCATGCGCCGCTTCTGGAGCGTGCTGCCGCCACGCGGCCGCATCGGCATGCTGTTCGGCTCCTGGTATACCGCACCCATTGTCGAGCGGGTGCAGGGACTCGGCAGCGTCGCCGCCTTCCGCCAGCAGATCGAGGACATCCGCCGCTTCGAACACATGCTCGCCACCGAAGGCGTGCTCCTGCTCAAGCTCTGGTTCCACCTGTCCAAGCGCGACCAGCGCCGGCGCCTCAATGACCTCGAGCGCGACCCGATGACCCGCTGGCGCGTGAGCGAGAATGACTGGACCAACTTCCAGAGCTACGACCGCTTCCGCCGCGTCTCGGCCGCCACCCTGGAAGCCACCAGCACGCCGCAGGCCCCCTGGCACCTGATCGACGGCAGCGACCCGCATCACCGCAGCCTGACCGCCGGCCAGTTGCTGCTCGACGCCCTCGGCCAGCGCCTCGACGAGGCGACGCGCAAGCGTCCGGCGCGCGCCGGTGCAAAGGCCGCGGTCGCGCAGGCTCTGCCGGTCGCCAGTCCCGATGTGCTGGGCGCCCTCGACTACAGCGCCCGCCTCGACCGCGCCACCTACGAGGAACAACTCGAGCTCTGGCAGGGCCGGCTCAACCGCCTGGTCCGTGATCCGCGTTTTGGCGAGCGCGCGCTGGTGGTGGTGTTCGAAGGCCAGGACGCCGCCGGCAAGGGCGGCGTCGTCCGCCGCCTCACCGGCGCCCTCGACGCCCGCCAGTACGAGGTCATCCCGGTGGCGGCCCCGAGCGACGAAGAGCGCGCGCAGCCCTGGCTCTGGCGCTTCTGGCGCAAACTGCCGCACAAGGGGCATGTCGCCATCTTCGACCGCTCCTGGTACGGCCGCGTGCTGGTGGAGCGGGTCGAGAAATTCTGCGCGCCCGCCGACTGGGAGCGCGCCTACGGCGAGATCAACGATTTTGAAGAGCAGCTCGCCGCCAATGGCACGGTAGTGGTGAAGTTCTTCCTCGCCATCACCAAGGCGGAGCAGCTCAAGCGCTTCCGGGAGCGGGAGAGCGTGAGCTTCCAGAATTTCAAGCTGACGCCGGACGACTGGCGCAATCGCCGCCAGTGGCGCGCCTATGAATCCGCCATCAACGACATGGTCGCCAGGACCAGCAGCGCCGAGGCGCCCTGGACCCTGGTCTCGGCCAACGACGTCGAGCATGCCCGCATCGTCGTCCTGCGCACCCTCTGCGAGCGCCTGCAGGCCGCCATCCGGCGCCCGCCGCGACGCTGAGCACTTCCTGACGCCCCTTGCTGCATTCGGGACTCCCGCAACAGACGCGCAGCAATACGTCGCAGGCGTCTGCTCTTCTGCTTGCCCGCTTGCCCGCTTGCCCGCTTGCCCGCTTGCGGCGCACGCGCATTATTGCCAAGCAATTGTCCGGCAAGCCGGGCATAACGTTTAACTTGAACTAAAGTAATCGGGGTTCTTGTCAAGAATTCTGCCGCCGCCTTGCGCTTGCGGCCACGTGATCCTTAATGAAGGACTTGACGAAGGAACAACGCTCTCCGTCATTTTTTCTTTCCCGACGTCAATAGATGAGGTTTCGTTATGACCAGTCTCGCCGAAAACCGCGAACAGCATATCCAGCGATTCCATGAGCAGATGGAATCCTGGGAGCAGGAAATGAACCGTGTGCGCTCGATGGCCTTCTCGGCCAACTCCTATATCCAGGGCGAGATGAACAAGCTGGTAGCCCAGCTCGACAAGGGCCTGGAGCAGCTCACGCACAAGATGGTGCAGCTCGCCGAGACCGGCGACCAGCGTGTCTACACTGCCCTGGAAACCATGGAATCCGCCTGGGGCTCGCTCAAGTCCACGATCGGCGACATGAGCCAGCGCCTGCGCGAAAAACGCGACCAGGCCGAGGACAAGCTGGAGCGCGGCGCCAGCGAAGCGCGCGACACGATCCGTGACAAGATGGACCAGGGCGTCAGCCAGGCGAAGCAGGCCCTGAACCAGGGCAAGCAGGCCGTGCGCGACACTGTCGAGCAGGGCAGCGACGCCGCGCGCGACATGATCGACCAGGGCAAGAACACGCTGCGCGAAACCGCGGAGCAGGTGGGCAACGCGGCCCAGTCCGCGGGCAAGCGCGGCCAGCAGTCTACCGGCAGCCAGGCCACGGGAGGCAAGGTGCAGACCGAGGAAACGGTCGTGGTTTCGCGCACGCGCACACCGCCGCACTGAGGCGCCGCCAGGCGAACACTGCGGCGCGACGTGATGCCATGCCGTCACGGTTACGGTTACGGTTACGGTTACGGCTGATGAGCTTGCACTGCCAGTCGTCCGCAAATGTCGCGGCGAAGCCCGAGCCGGCCAGTGACGCGTCGCGTCAGCAGAGGAGAGAACAAGGGCGCAGGGTCGGCTCGGGCACCGCGCCCTTGTTCGTTCGCGCCGGAATCCGGCACTGCAGTAATCCAGCCTCAGGGCATGCCGTTGTCAAAAGGCGGCAACCGGCGCGCCACTTTCACGCGCCGCAGCGGCGTGTAGCGGGGCAGCCCGCCCTGGTAGGGCGGATAGTCCTCGCCCTGGATCAGCGGCAGCAGGTAGGCGCGGCAGCGGGACGTGATGCCATAGCCGTCGCGACTGATGAAGCTTCGGGGCAGCGTGACTTCCTGATGCGCAATCCGCGCCAGCGACGCGGCCTCGATGTCCCAGCGCACCTGGCGCGACCCCGCCACCCGCCGGAGCGCGGGCATCACCTGATGACGACCGGCCAGCGCCATTTCCACCGCCGCTTCGCCCACCTGCCAGGCCGCCTCCACATCCACGCCCGAGGCGATATGGCGCGCCGAGCGCTGCAGGTAATCACTGACGGAATAATGGCAACGCACGCCCAGCCGGCGATGGATGAGCTCGGCCAGATAGGGCGCCGCCTTGCCGGTGTGCACATTGAGACGGTCCTTGCCATGCTCGCCGGCCACGGGCGCCTCCGGCGCCAGCGCCGGATTGTGGATGGCCAGGCCCTCCGCGGTGACAATGACGCAATAACCTTCGCGCGCCAGGGTCGCTTCCACCTTCGCCATGAAGGCCGCCTCATCAAAGGCCACTTCCGGAAACAGGATCACGTGGGGAGGGCCGCTGCCGTCAGCCTCCTGCGCCAGCGCGCTCGCCGCCGCGATCCAGCCGGCATGGCGCCCCATCACCTCCATTACGAACACCTGCGTCGAGGTGCGCGCCATCGAGGCAACATCCAGCGCCGCTTCGCGCACGCTCACCGCCGTGTACTTGGCCACCGAGCCAAAGCCCGGCGAGAAATCCGTGCGCGCCAGGTCGTTGTCCACGGTCTTGGGGATGTGGATCACCGACAGCGGATAACCGGCCGCCTTCGCCGCCGCCGCCACATGCAGGCAGGTGCCGGCGGAGCCGCCACCGCCGTTGTAGAGGAACCAGCGGATGTCGTGGGCGCGGAACACCTCCAGCAGGCGCGCATAGTGCTGCGGATGACTCTCCGGCGTACCCAGCGGAAAGCGGCTGGAGCCAAAGGCGCTGCCCGGCAGGCGGCGCAACGCGGCAATGGCCGTCGCCGGCTCGCGCGATAAATCAAAGAGACTCTCCTCGAGCGCACCGAGGATGCCGTTCTCGCCCGCATAGACGCGGCCGATCCGGTCGCGATGGGCACGCGCCGCCGCGAGCACGCCGGCGGCGCTGGCATTGATGACGGCGGTGACGCCGCCGGACTGGGCATAGAAGAGATTGGGAAGGCGGGACATGCGGGCTCGCGGCGTGGGCGGTGGCGCGCCTTGGGGCGCGGGATCATGGCCGTGAATCTAGCAGGCCGCCCCGGACACGGAAACGGCAACCGTCCCGGCAGACCTTGCAGCCTCGGCGCGGCCGGCAATGCCAGGCGCCCGCGCAGGCCCGGAAGAAAAGCCCCCGAAAGCTTGCCAGCGTGTCCGCGCCCGCCCCTGGCGGGCCTCGTCCGTACAGCGCCCCGGGGCCAGATTTCGTCCCAAACCGGCCCCTGCCAATCTGGACTTCGCACCACCCTTGGCGCAGTTTTGAACGCTTACTCACCGGCCCCCACAAGAATTCTCCATGACGACCGCCAAGACCGTTCACGCTTTCAGCAACGACCTCCTCGCCGACCTCGACGCCACCGCCCTCGCCGCCCTCATCCGCCGCGGCGAGGCCAGCCCCGGCGAGGTGGCCGCGGCCGCCATCGCGCGCGCCCGCCGCATGCAGCCGCTGATCAACGCCATCGAGCTCGAGAATTACGAGGCTGCGCTCCGGGCCGCCGAAGGCGCCCCGCGCATCGGCGTCTTTGCCGGCGTACCCACCTTCGTCAAGGACAACACCGATCTGCAGGGCCTGCCCACCCGTCATGGCTCGGCCGCGGTTCCCGCGCGCCCCGCCGCCGGTCCCGGCGCCTTTGCCCGGCAATACCTGGCGCAGGGCTTCACCGTGCTCGGCAAGAGCTCGCTGCCGGAGTTCGGCTTCAACGCCAGCACCGAATATCGCGGCCGCGCACCCACGCGCAATCCCTGGCACACCGACTACTCCTCCGGGGCCTCCTCCGGCGGCTCCGCCGCGCTGGTCGCCGCCGGCGTCGTGCCCATCGCGCACGCCAACGATGGCGGCGGCTCCATCCGCATTCCCGCCGCCGCCTGCGGCCTGGTCGGCCTCAAGGCCACGCGCGGACGCCATATTGACGGCGAGAGCGCGCGCAGCCTGCCCATCAACATCGTTTCCGAAGGCGTGGTCACGCGCTCCGTGCGCGACACCGCCAACTTCATGGCCGGCCTCGAGCAGTACTGGCGCAACCCGAAACTGAAGCCGATCGGCCGCGTCGAGGGCCCCGGCGCCCGACGCCTGCGCATCGGTCTCGTGGTGGACTCCATCACCGGTCCCAGCGATGCGGAAACCCGCGCGACCGTGCTCGCCACCGCAGCGCTGCTCGAGAGCCTGGGCCACGACGTGTTCGAGATCCCGTTGCCGATCGGCCAGCGCTTTGCCGACGACTTCAGCATCTACTGGGGCATGCTCTCCTTCCTCGTATCCACCTTCGGCAAGCGCGTCATGCATCCGGACTTCGACGCCAGCCAGCTCGACAACCTGAGCCAGGGCCTGGCCGCGCTTTACCGCAAGAACATGCTGAAGACGCCGTTTGTGCTGTATCGCCTCAAAAAACTGTGGAATGAATACGCGCGTGCCTTCGATAATTGCGACGTGATCATGTCGCCGGTGCTGGCCCACACCACGCCCACGCTGGGCCACCTGTCGCCGGAGCAGGATTTCGATTCGCTGTTCGAGCGCCTGACCCGCTATGTCAGCTTCACGCCGCTCAACAACGCGGCCGGCGGTCCGGCGATCTCGCTGCCCATGGGCGCCAGCGCCCTGGGCCTGCCGATCGCCATCCACCTGTCCGCCAACCACGGCGACGAGCGCACCCTGCTGGAGCTGGCTTTCGAGCTGGAAGCGGCGCAGCCCTTCCGCCGCATCCAGGATCTGGCGTAACCCAACCCGATTGCGAGAACCGATGTGCGTCATGTCCTGACCCTGCTGCTGGCCGGCCTGCTCGGCGCCTGCACCACCACCCCGCCGTCCGCGCCGGCGGCCAGCGCACGCTACCTCCCCGCCACCTGGACGGAGCTGCCGGCGTGGCCGGGCGAGCAACTGCTGGCAACCTGGCCGGCCTGGCTGCAATCCTGCACCCGCCTGCAGGCGCGTCCGGCCTGGCAGGAAACCTGCGCGGCAGCCTCCGCCCTCGCGCCTGAAAACGACGCCACCGTGCAAGCCTTCTACGAGCGCCACTTCCAGCCCTGGCGCATCGAAGCGGGCGACGACCGCGACACCGGCCTCGTCACCGGCTACTACGAGGCCCTGCTCACCGGCAGCCTCTCCCCCGGGGCCGGCCGCGTGCCGCTCTACGGCGTGCCGGACGACATGCTCACCCTCGACATCGACGAGCTTTATCCCGACCTCAAGGGCATGCGCCTGCGCGGCCGCCTCGAGGGCCGCACCGTGCTGCCCTACTGGAGCCGGGCGGAGATCGACAGTGGCAAGGGCGTCACGCCCGACAAGATCCTGGCCTGGGCCGACGACCCCCTCGACGCCTTCTTCCTGCAGATCCAGGGCTCCGGACGCGTCCAGCTCGAGGATGGCCGGCTGCTGCGCCTGGGCTATGCCGACCAGAACGGCCATCCCTATCGCGCGATCGGCAAATGGCTGGTGGAGCAGGGCCAGCTGCCCATCGAGCAGGTCAGCATGCAAAGCATCCGCGCCTGGGCGCAGGCCCATCCGGAACGCGTGCCCGAGTTGCTGGAAGCCAATCCCAGCTATGTGTTCTTCCGCCTGTTGCCGGACGAGGGCGGCGGCCCCATCGGCGCGCTCAACGTGCCGCTGACCGCGGCGGCCAGCATTGCCGTCGACCCGAAGTTCGTGCCGCTCGGCAGTCCCGTCTATCTCGCCACCACCCGCCCCGACACCGGCCAGCCGCTGCAGCGCCTGGTGCAGGCCCAGGACACCGGCGGCGCCATCCGCGGCGCGGTGCGCGCCGATTTCTTCTGGGGCTACGGGCCCGGGGCCGCCGCGCTCGCCGGCCAGATGAAGCAGCCGGGCCGGATGTGGCTGCTGTGGCCAAAAGCCCTGCCACTGCCGGCTTTGCCTGCGGCGCCGCCCGCACCGGCCGGCAATAACAAGCCGGCCAAGCCCCGGAGTTTTCGCTAGCCCCACCCTGTCGGTCGGGATTCATCCCGACAGGTCCGTGGAGTCGAGCCAGGCGCCCCCGGCTGAAGCCCGTGCTACGGGCGGCCGTGCGCACTGCCGGCAAAAACGCCCCGACATATTTCAGACCCGTCGCAGTGACTCCGTTGAGCCTCGCGACCAGCAGACGCCTGCGCTCCCGCCTGTGAAAAGGTGACTTGCCAGTCGCCATATCTGCTAACAAAAGACGTATTGCTGCCTCCTTCGGCGCACCTTACGGTTGCCCCCGGCGCGGACTCCTCCGCGCCGGCTCCGCCGCCACCGGTTCCGCCGCTGGCCGGCTGTCCACGTGGTTCGCACAGCGCCAGGAAGGCGCGGCGGGCCACACACCCCTGAATGGATTGCACCGGACTGATCATGGATGACTTCGAAACCCGGCCCGACGGCCTGCCGGACACCCCCGCCGCCGACTCAACCGCCCTCGCCCCGCCAGCTCCGCCGCCCCCTGCGCCGCGCAGCCGGGCCACGCGCCTGCGTGACCTGATTTCCCGCCGCGCCCTCGAAGGCTGGTCGCCCGAGGGCATCAAGACTGACTTCGTCGAGCGCACCGAGGCCTTCTGGCGCTTCGTGCACGACCGCTATTTCCGGGTCGAGACCACCGGCTGGGAACGCCTGCCCGAGGGCCCCGTCCTCCTCATCGGCGTGCATGCCGGCACCTGGCTGACCATGGACGCCTGGATGCTGCAGGCCGCCTGGTGGTTCAGGCACCGCACCACGCGCGCCCTGCACTGCACCTGCCATGACGTACTCATGGCCATGCCCGGCCTCGGCCGCCTGTTCCGCCAGACCGGCGTCATCCCCGCCTCTCGCGAAGCCGTCACCAACTGCCTCGCCGCCGGCCACAGCGTCGTCATCTGGCCGGGCGGCGAAGTCGACTGCATGCGCGCCTGGCGGCGCCGGGGCGAGGTCGAGCTCGGCGGTCGCCGCGGCTTTGTCCGCCAGGCCATCCGCTCCGGCGTGCCCATCGTGCCGGTCGCCACCGTGGGCGGCGCCGATACCGTCTTCGTGCTGTCCGAGGGACGCTGGCTCGCCGAGAAGCTCCAGCTCAAGCGTCTGCTGCGCAGCGAGATGGCGCCCATCGTCGCCGGCCTGCCCTTCGGCATCTGGCTGGAAGTCATGCCTTCGCACATCCCGCTGCCCTCCAAGATCCGCTATGAGGTGCTGGAGCCCATCACGGTCGACACCGACCCCGCCCGCGAAAACGACGACGCCTATGTCGAGCAGATTTATCGCGAGGTCGAGGCGCGGCTGCAGGCAGGCGTGGACCGGCTGATGCAGGCGCGGCGCTTCCCCATCCTGGGCTAGTCGCCGCCGTGGCCGGGCAGGTCAACGCCCGGCCGCACGCGCCGCCTGCTACCATCGCCGGCGGAGGCGAACCATGACCCTGCGCTGCGACATCTTCTGCACTGTCATCGACAATTTTGGCGACATCGGCGTGTGCTGGCGCCTGGCCCGCCAGCTGGCGGCCGAGCATGGCCTGGCCGTCACGCTCTGGGTTGATGACCTCGCCACCTTCGCCCGACTCGCCCCGGCGCTAGCCCCGACGCAGCCGACGCAAGCCCTGGGCGCCATCACCGTGCGGCACTGGACCGGCGAAATGGCCGATGCCGTCCCGGGCGACCTTGTCATCGAAGGCTTCGGCTGCCCACTGCCCGTGGCCTTTCTCGCGGCCATGCAGGCGCGTCCCCCGTGCTGGATCAACCTCGAGTACCTGAGCGCGGAGCCCTGGGTCGAGGATTGCCACGGGCTGGCCTCGGTACACCCGGCCACCGGCCTCACCCGCCACTTCTGGTTCCCCGGCTTCAGCGCGCGTACCGGCGGCCTGCTGCGCGAGGCCGGCCTGCTTGAAAGCCGCGATCGCTTCCGGGCCGACCCCGTCGACCAGGTGGAATTCTGGACCCGCATCGGCGTCCCCGAGGCCCTGGAATTCCCCGACCGCGTCTCCCTTTTTGCCTACGAGAATCCGGCCATTCCGGGCCTGCTCGGCGCCCTGGCCGAGGCCGATACGCCGCGCCTGCTGCTGGTGCCGGAGGGGCGCGCCCTGGGCAACGTCAACGCCTGGGCCGGCACCTCGCTCCAGGCCGGTGACCGCCACCGTCAGGGCGCCCTCACCCTGGTCGTGCTGCCCCTGCTGGCCACCGACGACTACGACCGCCTGCTCTTTGGCTGCGGCCTCAATGCCGTGCGCGGCGAGGACTCCTTCGTGCGCGCGCAATGGGCCGGCGCGCCCCTGCTCTGGCATATCTATCCGCAGGAGGAGGATGCGCACCTGATCAAGCTGGAGGCCTTTATCGGCCGGGTGGAGGCGGCAACGGGAATGCCTGCCCTCTGGGCGGAGGCGCAACGGGCCTGGAACCGGGGCGACCCCGACCCGGCCCTGTGGCGGGCCGTGCTGGCCGACCTGCCGGCGCTGGCCGGCCCGGCCCGGGCCTGGAGCGACGAGCAGGCCACTGCTCAGGATTTAGCCGGGAAACTGATGCACTTTTGGCGCGGGCAGGTAGAATAGCGCCCCTTCGAGCCGCCATCCCCAGGCCCTCCGTACGCCGGAGCCGGGATCGCGCCTGAGATCCCTCTTCAAAGACCTTACGAGAATCGCTATGAAAACTGCCCAGGAATGCCGTGCCGGCCAAGTGATCATGATCGGCACCGCGCCCATGGTCATCCTCAAGGCCGAATACAACAAGTCCGGCCGCAACTCGGCTGTCGTGAAGATGAAGATGAAGAACCTGCTGACCGGCCAGGCGCAGGAAACCGTCTACAAGGCCGACGACAAGTTCGAGCCCGTCATGCTCGAGAAGGTCAACGTCACCTACTCCTACTTCGCCGATCCCATGTATGTGTTCATGGACGCCGACTTCAACCAGTTTGAAGTCGAGAAGGAAAACCTTGGCGACGTCATCCACTTCCTCGAGGAAGGCATGGAAGACATCTGCGAAGTGACGCTGTACGAAGGCAAGGCCATCTCCATCGAGCTGCCCACCATCATCGTGCGTGAAGTCGCCTACACCGAACCGGCCGCCAAGGGCGACACCTCCGGCAAGGTCATGAAGACCGCCCGCCTGAACAACGGCTTCGAGCTGCAGGTCGCGGCCTTCATCGACATCGGCGAGAAGATCGAAATCGACACCCGCACCTTCGAATTCAAGAAGCGCGCGAACTGATCGCACGTCGGTCATAAAAAAAGCCCCGCATTGCGGGGCTTTTTTTATGACGCCGGGGGCGCGCCGGCAAACCCGTGGAACGCGCTGAAGGCGTCATCCGTTTGATGGCTGTCCGCGAACGCGCTACGGCGGGAGGACAGCCGGCCGAACCACCACTTCCGGCTGGGCGGCCAGTCATGTCCACCGTTTGTCATACCTCTTATGGCGTATCAGGGCCCGCTGACTTACATTCCCGACAAGAGACCCCACCCCAGGAAGCCGTGCGATGGATGCCCGCCTGTGCAAGCTCGCCGTTCTCCTGGCCTGTGCGCTGGGGCCCCTGCCCGCGCTGGCGGGCAGTTGCCCGTCGCCCCCGCAAGGCTATGGCGCCGCCTGGTGGAGCAGCTACAAGTCCTGGTGCCGCAGTTGCGGCGGCACCATCTCCGATACGTACAATGATGCGCAGGCCAATGGCGGCTGCCGCCTGTCGTCCTCCGGCTCCTCTTCATCCTCCTCGTCCTCTGCCGCCAGCACCGGCGCCGCGATCGGCCAGGCCCTGGGTCAGGCTATTGTCGATGGCTTCAAGCAGGCCCAGGAGCAAGCGCGCATCCGGGCCGAGCAGGCCCGTATCGAGGCCGCCCGGCTGCAGGCACTGTGGGAACAGGAGGAGGCGGAGCGGCAGCGCCTTTTCCAGGCCAACAAGTCCTCCCTGCTCAGCGCGGCCGGCGTCGAAGGCGGCCTCCGCCTGCGCGACAGCCGGATCGAGGACGCCGCCACTGCCCAGCGCAACTGGCTGCTGCGCCTGCACCAGCGCGAAATGGATCTGCGCCAGGCGGCCCTGGCTCGTCTCAAGGACGCCCCTGAAGAAGACTGGTGCAAGCTCAATCTCATTCATGTGCGCCTGCCAACGCCGCCGCTGAACGATGTGGCCGGCCAGTACCCGGGCATGGTGCAGCGCTACCTCGGCCATCGCGACGAATGGGACCGGCGCTGCGACGGCCCTTCGGCGCAGGCGGGTTATCGCGATGGCGACAGGGAACTGCTGGCGCAACGCCCCTCGATGCCTCGCGCCCCGGCGGCCGCGCCGATACCGGTGGAGGCCGGCACGGTGGACCTCTCCGCGATGCCGGCGACCGCCACCGTGGCCAACCTCAAAGACGGGCGCGAAGCGCCGGTAACACCGGTGAGCTGGGGACCGCCGGAAACCGTGCAGCTCATGTTGTCGTCACAGGCGAAGCCGGCGCTGCCCGCGGCGGCGCAGTACATCGGCAGCGCCATCGACTATCTGAAAGACAAGACCCGCGAGCAGATCGAGGAGACGGTGGGCGAAGCCGTCGCTGCCCGGCTCGGCATGACCGGCGTGGTGATGATGAATGCCGCGAAGCTGCCGGAGCTGATCCTGCCCAATATCGAAGCCGCCTCCCGCGGTGAGCTCAGCGTCGGCGAGGCCGACCGCCTGCTGCCACGCGCCGTCAACACGCTCTACAACGTCGGCTCGCTGAGCAATGAAGCGCTGGAAGCAGCGCTGGCCCAGCCCGACGCGGCGCAAGGCCTCACACAGTGGGGTAGCGACAAGGCCCGCGCTGCCGCCATCGACACGGCGGCCGAACAGATCGGCCGGGTCACCGGCTCGGAAGCGGCCGGCAGTGCCGTGCTCATGGCCAGTGAAGCGGCGCGGGCCGCAGGCCTCTGGACCAGCCGCGCCGCCCCCGAAGGCGCCCGCTGATGCGCGCTGTCCTCGCCCTGCTCCTGCTGCTGGCCACGACGCTGCCCGCGGCCGCGGTAGATGCCCCGCGCATCGAGATCCTGCTCAACCAGACGCTGGCGACCCGGGCCGGCATGGGGACGCTCGGCAACGGACTGGCGCTCACGCCCGGCCGCCTGGTGCTGCTGGCCGACGCGGCACGCGCCTATGCCGTGGGATGGGGCGGCGTGCAGGGCGTGAACACCGGCCGCCTGGAAGGCTACGCCTATACCGCCGACGGCCTGCTGCTCGGCATCCGCGGCCGCCAGCTCATGTATCTTGCGGCCGACGGTGTGCTGAAAACGCTGTGCGGACTGCCCGCGGACGGCATGGGCATCAGTGCCGGCGAAGGCCGGCGCATGTTTCTTTATGAGCGCAATCCGACGGGCAACAGCGCGCTCTATGAGCTGCTGCCGCAGCGCCGCTTCCGGAAACTGCTGGAATCGCCGCGGCCGATCGCGGCCGTCATCGAAGCCCAGGGCCGCGTGCTGTTCGCCGCCGGCAATGCCGTGTTCGAGGTGGCGCCGGACAAATCGCTGCGGATCATTGCCGCGCTGCCCGGCACCACGCCGATCCGCGCGCTGGCGAGCGACAGCGCAGGCAAGACGTTCTATCTCTCCGATGGCGAGAGCGTTTTCAAGCTGCGCGGCGGCGCCGCGTCGGTGCTGCTCAAGGACGCTGGCGGCAGCCTGCTGCGCGATGGCGATGCGCTGCTCGTGCTGGATCCGCGCCAGTCGCTGCTGCTGCGCATCGTGAATGCTTCACCCTGATTTCCTGCCCGACGACAACCATCACCAGGATACCACCATGCCTATTTTCCGTATCGTCATTGCGTTGCTTGCCGCCACCGCCCTGAGCGGCTGCTACAGCGCCACGCGCACCCTGCCGGCGGACTTTTACAAAGCTGCCGCCACGACCGGCAACAAGCTGCCAATGCGCGTGGCGGTGGTCACTGACGGCGTGCCCACACAAACGTACCGCACCCGCAACACTCTGGCCGTGGGCAAAGTGCGGACCCATGCCTACCCGAACGAGGTGGCGAAGATGCTGGGTGAGGTCTACCAGTCCGTATCAGTCGTGCCGACGGCGGCAGCGGCCGCCGATGCAGACCTGCGCGTCAGTCTGGGCAGTAATTACCCGGAAACCGTGACCCTGGCTTTTCAGGACGGAGAGAGCGGTGAGCCGCTGGCAGCGCTGGTGGAGCCCGGAGTGAAGGGCGCCAACCAGGGAAAACTCAGTGTCGGCGGGATAATTTTCTTCCACACCATTGCGCTGGCGGGCTTCGGTCCGTTCATTGAGCAAATGGAAGCCAACAAGCAGGCCAATAACTACAACACCGAGATCCAGAGCGTTACCAACCAGCGCCTGCACACTCTGCGCAGCCGCATCCTGAACAACGATGAACTGATGCTGACACGAGCTCAAAAAGCCGAACTGCGCGACCTTGAAGCGCAGGGCGACAGCACGCTGGCCAATGACGACCCGGTGGGTGCGCTGCTGGCCTACCAGCAGGCGCTAGCCAAAGTGTTTTCCGGCAATGCCCGCGCGCTCGCCCTGCAAGCAAAAGCCGTGAGGGCCGCCATGCGCATCACCGACCTCCCGCCCATTCCCGAAGAAGCCCAGGACCTGATGGCCCAAGGCAAGGCTGCCCTCGCCCTGGCCAAGTCGCCCGAGGACTATGCTCCGGCAAGCGAGGCTATGGAGCGTGCGCTGACGCTGGCGCCGTGGTGGGCCACCGGCCATTTCAACACGGCATTGACCCAGGAAGGCGCCGGCCTCTGGAGCAGCGCGGCGAATCACCTGCGGCTGTTCCTGCAGCTCGACCCGCAAACGCCCGAGCGTGAAAAGATCCGCCTGAAAATCGCCGAGCTGGAATTGCACCAGAAGCGCGGCGACAAGCCGGTGGGCATGGCGGCCGGCCAATGATGGCAAGGCCCGTGACGATGCCGCTGGCGCTTGCTAAAAATAATCGGAGAAGATCCATGGAAATGATCGGAAAGATTTGTCGCGGCGCCGCCATCGCGCTGGCGCTGGCCGCCGTGTCGGCATGCACCGCCACCAAGACCCTGCCCGCCGGCTTCTACACGCCTGCCGCAGCGCCGGCGGCAAAGCTGCCGCTGAAGGTCGTGGTGGTTTCCGGCGACCTCCCCGCCGAGACACAGCGCAGCCTCGACCCCATCGTCATGGGCAAGGTGAAGCTGAATACCTATCCGCAGGAAGTCGCGCGGATGCTGGGGGATATCTACCAGTCGGTCTCGGTACAGCCCACCGCTGCCCAGGCGGGCGGCGCCGACCTCCGGGTCAGTCTCGGCGCCGACTATCCCCGGAATCTTTCCCTCGCGTTCCATGACGGCCAGTCCGGGGCTGCGCTGACCACGCTGTCCGAACCCGGGGTGCGGGACGCCGGCGTCGACAAGCGCATGTACGGATTCTCCATTCCCTACAACATCATTTTTATTCCGCTGACCGTCGGCATCATCGGCATCGTGGAAATCGCCATGGCCAACAAGCACGCGAATGTCTACAGCGCCGACATCCAGCAGAAGAGCAACCAGGCCCTGCAGCGATTGCGCGAACGCATCCGGCAGTCGGATGAGTTGCTGCTGACGCCGGCGGAGAAAGCCGCGCTCCAGGCCCTGGAACGCCAGGCCACCGCAGCCCTCGACAGCGGCGACGCGGTGGGCGCCCTGCTCGGCTACCAGCAATGCCTGGAGAAGGTGCTGCCCGGCGGCCCGCGCGCGCTCGCCCTGCAGGCCCGGGCGGTGCACGCGGCCTTGGGTATCGCCGAACTGCCCCCGGTATCGGAGCCGGCGCAGGACCTGATGGCGCGGGGCAAGGCTGCCCTCACCCTGGCCAAGTCCCCGGCCGACTACCTGCCCGCCAGCGCTGCCATGGAACGTGCGCTGGCATTGGCGCCGTGGTGGGCCACCGGTCATTTCAATACGGCATTGACGCAGGAAGGCGCCGGGCTCTGGGGCAGTGCGGCCCAGCATCTGAAGCTGTTCCTGCAACTGGACCCGCAAACGCCCGAGCGTGAAAAGATCCGCCTGAAGATCGCCGAACTGGAGCTGCATCAGGAGCGCGGCGACAAGCCGGGCGGCATGGCGGCCGGCCGCTAAGGCGGAGGCCCGGACGCTCCGGCACCTGCCGCATGCTCATCGCGCCGCACCGCTCGCGGCGGCCGCAATCGCGCGAAACAGTGCCAGGTGCTGCATGATCGGCACGAAATCATCCGAAGTGTAGCGATGATTGCCCGAGGTCTTGACGATCACCGTGCGCGTGGACGGCGACACATAGATGAACTGGTTGTAGACGCCAATGCCCATGAAGTCGCGCGCGGCGTCCTCGGGAATCCACCACTGGTAGCCGTAGCCGATGCCGAGCTCGTTCTGCTGGCCCGCCTGCGGCAGGAGATGCGGCGCCGCCATCGCCAGTGATTCCGCAATCCAGCTGGCCGGCACCACTTCCTTGCCATCGATGCGCCCCTTGTCGAGATAGAGCTGACCGAAGCGCGCGTAGTCGCGCAGCACGGCATTGAAGCCGCCGAAGCCCATGACCATGCCTTCGCTGTCCGCCAGCCACCAAGCCTCGTTCTCGGCGCCCATCGGCTGCCAGAGCTTTTCCTGCATGTAGTCGGCGACGCGACGTCCGGTCGCGCCTTCCAGCACCATGGCCAGCACCTGCGTATCAAAACTCGAATAATGGCGCACGGTGCCGGGCGGGTGCGCGCGCTTGAGCTTTTGCGCATAGGCGTTGAAGGAGCCGCCGAGGACCAGCGTGCGCGCCAGCTGCACCACGTCGGCCTGCGGATTGTCGTAGTTCTCGTCGAAGGCGACGCCCGAGGACATCTGCAGCACGTCGCGCAGCGGCACGCCCTCGTAGGCTGTGCCCTTGAGCTGCGGCGCATAGCGCTCGACCGGATCCATCACGCTCTTGATGCGGCCTTCCTGCTGCGCGATGCCGAGCATGGCGGAGATTGTCGACTTGGCGAGCGACCAGGAAACATGCACGTTGTCCGCGCTGTTGCCCTGGTAGTACTGCTCGAAGACAACCCTGCCGTCCTGCAGCACGATAAGGCCGTCGGTGCCGGTATCCTGCAGGTATTGCGCCGGCGTGAACATTTTATCAAAGGCGCTGAACTGCCCCGGCAACGCGAGCGGTGCGCCCGCCGGCAAGTCGCGCGGCGTGGGTGCGGGCAGCACACGCACGGCCGGGAACGTTTCTGTCATGTGCGTGAAATTGTGGACGATGCGCCCTTCATCAAACAGCGTCTCCGCCGTATAGGCGCGCTTGAGCACCGGATAGAGGCCGACAGCGGCCACCGCCAGGATGGCGAGCAACAGCAGGGCCACGGTGCGGCGATGCCGCGCCAGAAACGAAAACGGGGACATGGCGCAACTCCAGAGGGGCGGGGCTTCCCTGCAACGCAGGAAAGCCGGAAGCGGAGGCCGTGCTTCTCTTTCTTCGCGGAGCGCAGTGCCGCCAGGAAGCGAAGGACGCCGGATTCAATGCCTGTTCCAGCAGGTCGGGATTTATCCCGACTGACCCGATGCAGAACTCCTTACTGGAACAGGCTCTTATTCAGCGAGGCGGAGGTGGCTGATATCGGGATTCAGCAAGGGCTTGTCTTCGCGAATCTCGTCCAGCGGCGCGCCGACCTCGGCCATGCTCATCGCGCTGATATCGACGTGCACGGGCGTCACCCGGGGGCGTTCGCTTTCCGCCAGCACCGCGGTGCCGGCGGCGGCGAGACTGATGCCGGAGACATCGACCTGCACCGGAGCGGGCCGGGCAAGTTCCTGGGGGGAAACCAGGTTGCCGCTGGCGGCGGCCAGGGAAATGCCGCTGACATCCGGCGCGGGCGGTGGCGGCGGTGCCGGATCGCTGAGGCGGGTGCCGACCGGCTTGACACCCCAGTCACCAGGCGGAGGCGCCACCGCGGCGGCCGTGCCGGTGGCACTGGCGCCGTTCGACGCGGAGGTGGCGGACGGGGCCGCAGGGAGGGCCTGGGCCTGCGCCGCCAGGCGGGCGGCCATGGAGCCGGCGGGCGCCGCAGGAGCTTCGGGTGCGGATGCTGGCCGGGACGGCGCCGCAGCGCTGGCGGAGGCAGGCGCCGCCGCCACCGCAGGAGGCACCGCGCCGGCAGGAGCAACTGGCGCAGCGGCGGCTACAGGAGCCGCCAGCGGCCGCCCCTGCTCATCCACCTGCACCAGGCGGGTCTCGGCGCCCGCCTGCTTCATGCGCGCGCGCAGCTGCATGGCGGCGGCGCGGTCAATGCCTTTCTTGATGGCGACCGGCTGGCCGGAAAAAAGCTTGTCCAGCACCGCTTCGCTGGCGCCGAAGAGCTTGCCGACATTGGCCCGCACGGTGGCGGGATCGGCCCGGCCGACGAGTTCGCCGGCAAACACCACATTGAACAGTTCCGCCATCTTGTCGTTATTCCGGAACGGGGGGATGCCGTGACTCTAGCAGTCCCTCCGCAGCACCGGAACCCGCGCCCGGGTACACGGCGCTCCCGCCCGACCACGCGGGCAGCCATCACTCCGGCTGGAGCAGCTCCGGGGCACGACGCCTCGGCCCCCGGACGGAAGGAAGCAGGGGCAACCGACCGGACTGCGGCCGTCGAGGGGGCGCACAAGGCCGTGCCCGCGGCCCGGCGCAAGCCCGGCACCCGTCCGCAGGCCCCGGCGCGCTTGATGCAGGGCAAACTGCTGTCATGCCGCGCCAACTATGATGCAATCATCGTCGAGCCCGTAGGCGAGGGATGCCTGCTCGCCTGCGCCTGTCCCGCCCCGCGCACCAAGGAGCCACCATGCCCGTCGCCCTGCCCCTTCCCCTGCGCCGCCTGCTGTATATCGGCCTGCCGCTGCTCGTCATTGCGCTCGGGATCTGGTGGGCTACACGCCCGGAGCCGATCGAGGTGCGCCTGGCCACTGTCGGCGAGGGGCCGGTGGAAGCCACCATCGCCAACACCCGCGCCGGCACCGTCAAGGCCTGCCGCCGGTCCCGGCTTTCATTGCACAGCGGCGGCCGCGTCGCCGAGCTGAACGTGAAGGAAGGTGACCGCGTGCAAAAGGGCGACCTGCTGCTGCGCCTGGAGGCCGAGGATCGCGCCGCCCTGCTGGCCCAGGCCCGCGCCCAGGTCACCGCCGCGCAAGAGCGCGAGCACCAGGCCTGCCGCAGCGCCGCGCTGGACCAGCGCGACCTGGCGCGCAGCCAGCAACTGGTGGCCGACAAGCTCATTTCCGCACAGGCGCTTGACGCGGCCCGCACCCGCGCCGCCGGCAGCGCTGACGCCTGTGACGGCGCCCGCGCCGAACTGAAGGTGGCCGGCGCCAATGCGCGCCTGGCCGCGACGCAGCTGTCGCAAACCGAATTGCGCGCGCCCTTCGCCGGCATTGTCGCGGAGGTGAACGGCGAAATCGGTGAATACGCCACGCCCTCGCCCCCTGGCGTCGCCACACCACCCGCGGTCGATCTTATCGACGACAGCTGTCTTTACGTCACCGCCCCGGTCGATGAAGTCGATGCCGCCAAACTGAAAATAGGCCAGCCCGCGCGCATCTCGCTCGATGCCTACCGGGGCCAGGCCTTTGCCGGCCGTGTCACCCGGCTCGCGCCCTATGTGCTCGACCTCGAGAAACAGGCGCGCACCGTGGATGTCGACGTGACTTTCGACACGGTCCCGAAAAACATCCTGCTGCTGGCCGGCCAGAGCGCCGACATCGAGGTCATCCTCGAGCAGAAGACCCTGCTGCGCGTGCCCACCGAGGCGGTACAGGAAGGCAATCGCGTGCTGGTCTTCGATCCGGCCAGCCGGCGCCTGCGCTCGCGCCCCTTCACGCCCGGCCTGGGCAACTGGACCTGGACCGGCATCACCCAGGGCCTGCAGGCCGGCGAACAGGTCGTGCTGTCGCTGGATCGCAAGGGCGTGGTGGACGGCGCGAAAGTCGTGCCCGCCGCTCCCGGCAAGCCCTGAGGCGCGCGGCATGATTCGCGTCATCGGCGTCCACAAGACCTTCCGCCTCGGCGACCAGCTCGTGCAGGCGCTGCAGGGCATCAACCTCGAGATCGGGCGCGGCGACTATCTCTCGGTCATGGGCCCGTCGGGCTCGGGCAAGTCCACGCTGCTCAACATGCTGGGCCTGCTCGACCGTCCCGACCGCGGCCAGTATTTCCTGAACGACACCGACACCGTGCCCCTGCCGGAAGAGGCGCGCGCCCGCCTGCGCGGTGAGCACATCGGCTTTATCTTCCAGAGCTTTCATCTCATCCCGCGCCTGACCGCGCGCGAGAACGTGGAGCTGCCACTGGTGCTCGCCGGGGTGGCGCCGGAGCTGCGCCGGCCGCAGGTCGAGGCGGTGCTGGACCAGCTCGGCATCCTGGCGCGCGCCGACCATGGCGCCACCCAGCTCTCCGGCGGCGAGCGCCAGCGCGTCGCCATCGGCCGCGCCCTGGTCATGAAGCCGGAGCTGCTGCTCGCCGACGAGCCCACCGGCAACCTCGACTCCGCCTCCGGTCGCGAGGTCATGGCGCTGCTGGAAGACCTCAACCGCCAGGGCCTGACCCTGCTGGTGGTGACCCACGACCCCGCGCTCGGCCAGCGCGCGCGCCGGCGCCTGCGCATGGTCGATGGCGCCATCGTTCAGGACGAGCGCGGCTGATGCGCATCGCCGACGTCCTGCGCTTCTGTACCGACGCCCTGCGCCGGCAGCGCTTTCGCACGGCGATGCTGTTCATCGCCATGAGCATCGGCGTCGCCGCCGTGATCGTGCTCACCGGCCTCGGCCAGGGCGCGCGCGGCTATGTGCTGAACCAGTTCTCGGCGCTCGGCACCAACATCCTCATCGTGCTGCCCGGCAAGTCCGAAACCAGCGGCGGCGGCATCCCCGTAATGATGGGCGGCACCACGCGCGACCTCACGCTGGCGGACAGCCAGGCCGTCGCGCGCCTGCCCCAGGTCGAGGCGGTGGCGCCCCTCGTGGTCGGCGCCGCCGAGGCCCGCGCCAGCGGCCGCACGCGCCAGGCCGTGGTCATGGGCAGCACGGCGGAATTCTTTGCCGTGCGCAATCTCGTACTGGCGCAAGGCGAGGCCCTGCCCGGCGGCGACATCGACCTGGCGCAGCCGGTGGCCATCCTCGGCCCGAAGATCCGTGACGAACTGTTCGGCACGCAGCCGGCGCTCGGCGCATGGCTGCGCCTCGACAACCGCCGCTTCCGCATCATCGGCATCCTCGCCGAGGGCGGCGAATCCATGGGCATGAACCGCAGCGAGATGATCATCATCCCGGTGGCGGCGGCGCAGCAGCTGTTCAATTCCCCCGGGCTTTTCCGCCTGCTGATCCAGAACAAGCCGGGCGCCGACATGGAGGCGCTCAAGGAGCGCGTGCGGCAGACCATCGCCGCCCGCCACGACGGCAACGAGGACGTCACGCTGATCACACAGGACGCCCTGGTCAGCTCCTTCGGCAGCATCCTGGACACGCTGACGCTGGCGGTGGCCGGCATCGGCGCCATCAGCCTGCTGGTGGCCGGCGTGCTGGTGATGAACGTCACCCTGATCACGGTGACGCAGCGCACCAGCGAGGTCGGCCTGCTGAAGGCGCTGGGCGCGTCCAGCAATCTAGTCGCCCGCCTGTTCCTGACCGAGGCCGGCCTGCTGGCGCTGATGGGCGCGCTGGGCGGTGTCGTGCTGGGCGAGACGCTGCTCTGGCTGGGCCGGCGATTGTTCCCGGAGCTGCCCTTTGCCGCGCCAGTGTGGGCGGAAGCCACCGCGGTTGCCGTGGCCGTCGGCACCGGATTGCTGTTTGCGCTGCTCCCCGCCCGAAGCGCGGCGCGCCTCGATCCTGTCACCGCCTTGACGCGGAAATAGGAGGGCGCATGCACAATCGCGATTTCCTGCGCTTCATCACCCGCTCCGTCCTCGCCGCACGCCTGCGCTCTGTCCTCACCGCGCTCGGCATTGCGATCGGCATTGCCGCCGTCACCCTGCTCACCGCCATTGGCGAGGGCGTGCGCGGCTATGTGCTCGATACCTTTTCGCAGTTCGGCACCAACATCATGAATATCGCACCCGGCCACTCCGAAACCGGCGGCGCCGGACGTCTCCTGTCGACGGTGCGCCCGCTGACGCTGGAGGACGCCGAGGCCATCGCCCGCCTGCCGGAAGTCCGCGCCATCGTGCCCAATGTCAGTGGCCAGGCCGAAGTCCGCGCCGGCAGCCGCGGCCGCCACACCATGGTCCTGGCCGGCAGCAGCGACGCGCTCGATGTGTGGAAGCTGAAAGTGGCCAGCGGCAGCTTCCTGCCGCGCGACGACCTGCGTTCCGCGCGCGCCTTCGCCGTGCTGGGCGCCACGCTCAGCGAGGAGCTGTTCGGCGCCCGCAGTCCACTCGGGCAATGGGTGCGTATCGGCGACAGCCGCTTCCTGGTGATCGGCGTGCTGGAGCGCAAGGGATCGCTGCTCGGCTTTGACATGGACGATGCGGCCTATATTCCCGTGGGCCGTGGCCTGCCGCTGTTCAATCGCGAAGGCCTGATGGAAACCGACATTCTGTTCAACGCGGGCCTCACGCCGGAAAAAGTCGAGGCCAAGGTGCGCGCGCTCATGATCCAGCGCCACGGCGATGAGGATTTCACGCTGATCACGCAGGCGGAGATGCTCGGCACCCTCGACCGCATCCTGAACGTGCTCACGCTCTCGATTGCCGCGCTGGGCTCGATCTCGCTGCTGGTCGGGGGCGTGGGCATCCTCACCATCATGACCACGGCCGTGCACGAGCGCGTGGAGGAAGTGGGCCTGTTGCGCGCCATCGGCGCCACGGAGAAGCAGGTGCTGCTGCTCTTCCTGGGCGAGGCCATCGTGCTGTCGCTATTGGGTGGACTCGGCGGGCTCCTGCTCATGGCCCTGGTCGTGGGCGTGCTCGCGCTGGCGCTGCCCGGCCTGCCCCTGGCGCCGCAGCCGGTCTTCATCCTCGCCGCGCTGCTGGTATCCGGCGCCATCGGCCTGGTGGCCGGCGTGGTCCCGGCGCGCAATGCCGCCCGCCTCGACCCCATCGCCTCTCTGCGCGCCGAGTAGGCCGCACGCCCCCTTTCGCCGCCAGGGCCACCCCCGGCGCTAGAGTGCCTTTCGGCCCCAGCCTTCCAGCTTTTGCAGGAAGCGTTCGCGGCGCTGGCCGGAATTGCCTTCCACCATGCCGAAGTAGCTCGTGCGCACCGGCTTGATGCCGCAAAAATGCAGGATGTTGCGGCGCAGGCTCTTGACCGCATGCGCGCCGTAGAAGAGGCGGTAGAACAGCGCCGGCATGCCCATGGTGACGATGATGTGGGCGCTGCGCCCCTTGAGCGGCTGCTTGAGCGGGGAACGGTCTTCGGCCACGGCAAACCTCGGACGCAGGGTCTGCTCCAGGAAGCCCTTGAGTAGCGCCGGCATGTCGCCCAGCCAGAGCGGGAACACCAGCACCACATGCTCGGCCCAGAGCAGGTCGGCCTGGGCGAGTCCGATATCCGCCGGCACCTCGCCATGCTCCCACTCGGCGCTGCTGCGCAGCAGCGGGAACTCGAGCGCCGCCACCGTGATGCAGCGCACCTCGTGGCCGGCCGCGGTGGCGCCACGGGCATAGGCGGCGGCGATGGCCTCGTCAAAGCGCTGGCCTTCGGCGGCCGCGGGATGACCCTGGATGATGAGAATTCGCATGATGGCTCCCTGACTGCGGACAGCTTACTGAATACCGGCGCCGGCGCGAGGCCGCGTTGACCTGCGACAAAGCCCGGGCGGCCGCGCGTCCGACAGCCGATTACAGACAGCGCCCCCTGTGCCGTTGCGTCATGCCCGCGCTGCGCATGAGGGACTGCAGCCCCGCTGGCGGCCCACCGCATCGGCCCACCCCTTGACGCGGGGCAGTCACAACGGAGCGGGCCGTTCCCGGCCTTAACCCCGCGCCCCGCAGCCGCTACACTTCCGTTCCTTCACTTTCGTCCCTTGCGGCCCGCCCGCCCCTGTCCCCGGAGCGCCCCGATGCTGGAATCCCTGCAGGCCTATCTGTCCGCCGCCGAGAACCTCTGGATGCTGCGCGTGTTCGGCGTGATCCTGGCCACCGCCACTCTCACCCTGCTCGCACGCTGGCTGCTGGCCCGCATCGGCCAGCGCCTGGCCCGCACACAAACGCTCTGGGATGACGCGGCGCTGACCGCCGCGCACAAGCCGCTACAGGCGCTGATCTGGGTATTGGGCCTGAACCTGGCCAGCAACCTGATCGTGGCGGCGACCGATTCAGAAATTTTCCGGCACGCCGACCGGGTGCGCGAACTGCTCATGATCGGCATCCTGACCTGGTTTCTGCTGCGCTTTGCCAGTGAGGCCGAGAACGCCCTGCTCAGCGTGCCGGAAGGCGATGGCCATATCGACGCCACCAGCACGCGCGCCATCGCCAAGCTGCTGCGCACCGCCATCATTATCACCGCCGCGCTCATGCTGCTGCAGAAGCTGGGCTATTCGGTGTCCGGCGTGCTCGCCTTCGGCGGCATCGGCGGCATCGCCATCGGCTTTGCCGCCAAGGACCTGCTCGCCAATTTCTTTGGCGGCCTCATGATTTATCTGGATCGCCCCTTCAGCATAGGTGATTCCGTGCGCTCGCCCGACCGCAATATCGAGGGCACGGTGGAGTACATCGGCTGGCGCCAGACGCGCATCCGCACCTTCGACATGCGACCGCTCTACGTCCCCAACTCCACCTTCGCCTCCATCGCCGTGGAAAATCCCTCACGCATGACCCACCGCCGCATCAGCCAGGTATTGGGGGTCCGCTATGAGGACTGGCAGCGCCTGCCGGCGCTGGTCGACAATATCCGCGCCATGCTGGCTCAGCATGACGGCATTGCACAGGACCAGACGATGGTGGTCAACTTCGAGAAGTTCAGTGACAGCTCGCTGGACATCCTGATCTATTGCTTCACCAAGACCAGCGATTTCATCGAGTTCCACGCGGTTCGCCAGGACATCTTCTTCCGGATTCTCGAGATCGTCGACGCCGAGGGCGCGGAGATCGCCTTCCCCACGCGCACGCTGCATGTGGCGTCCGCGCCCAGCGGCGGCCTGGCCCCCTGAGAATCCGCCGCTACAGCCGCCGCAAGGGCGGCTCCGCCAGCATCACGCACTGCTCTTCCAGCTCGGCGATATGCTGCTGCCAATAGTTCTCGGTGTTGAACCAGGGAAAGGCGCGCGGAAAGGCCGGGTCATCCCAGCGACTGGCAAGCCAGCCGGCGTAGTGCGCCATGCGCAGGCTGCGCAGCACTTCCACCAGCGCCAGCTCGCGATTATCGAAATCGCAGAACATCTCGTAGCCGTCGAGCAGCTCCGACAACTGCAGTTCCTGCTCGGGGCGGGCGCCCGCCAGCAGCATCCACAGGTCCTGCACCGCCGGGGCGCTCTGGCAGTCATCGAAATCGACCATCCAGGGGCCATCGTCCCGGGTCCAGATGATGTTGCCCGGATGACAGTCGCCCTGGGTGCGAACACGCGCCGACGTCGCCAGGCCCGAGGCGACGATACGCTCGCGCAGGTTGGCGATGACGCGACGGTAGCGCTCGACCAGGCTGGCCGGCAGGAAGTTGCCTTGCACGACGACCTGCGCGGGCGCATCGAGAAATCGCTCCACGGTCAGGGCGTCGCGCTCGGCAAAGGGCTGCCGGCGTCCCACCGCGTGCAGGCGTCCGAGCAGCATGCCGATCCGGTGCAACTGCTCGGGATCGCCCGGCTCCGGCGCCTGGCCGCCACGGCGTGGAAACAGCGCAAAGCGGAAGCCCTCGTAGAAAAACAGCGTCTCGCCCGCGGCATCCGGGATCGGCGCCACCACCGGCAGCTCCGCCGCGGCCAGCTCCAGGGTGAAGCTGTGTTCCTCGCGCAGCTGCGCATCGCTCCAGCGGCCGGGGCGATAAAACTTGGCGATCAGCGGGACGGCGTCATCGATGCCGACCTGGTAGACCCGGTTCTCATAGCTGTTGAGCGCGAGCACGCGCGCATCGGACAGTCGCCCGGTGCTTTCCACGGCCGTGATGACAAGGTCGGGCGAGAGCTGCGCGTAATCGTGAAGGGAAAGCATGGCAGCCGTCCGGACTGGGCAAGATGCGGAGCCGCATCATGCCACAGCCGGGTCGGCAGGGGTCAGTCGTCGTCCCCGTCGCCTTCGTGCGCATCGGCCCTCTCTGCGCCGGCCGGAGATTCCGCGACCGGACCACCGCGCAGGAAGCTCGACGGGCTCCAGGCATAACTCCAGAAAGCCGCCAGGGCCGCGACCAGCAGCAGCGCCACCAGGGGCCGGGCGCGCGGAATCGCCGCCTCGGGGGCGCCGCGCTTGAAGCCGCTCAGCATGGCCCCGACCAGGTTCTCGCGATGCAGCAGACTGCTCAGGATCACGCCCGCCACGTGCACGCCCACTACCGCCAGCATGGCCGTGGCCATGGCCTCATGCACGTCCTCGAAGAACTCGCCGCCGAACTCGCTCCAGTACGCCCAGCCGGTGAGCGCCGTCCCCTCGGCCAGCAGGAGCAGCAGCACGACAGCGACAGCACCGGCCGGGTTATGGCCCGTGTGGTGCTCGGGACGCGGCGACAGCAGTGAGCGCAGATAGCGCCACACCGCGCCCGGTCCGGTCAGGAAATTGCGAAAGCGCGCATGGCGCGTCCCGGCCACACCCCAGAACAGCCGGAAGGCCACCAGGCCGAGCATCGTGAAACCGAAGCTCATATGCCACAGCGCGAGGCGCTCGCTTTCAGCGGTCAGCCAGGCGCCGGCGAAGGAGCCCGCCAGGGTCCAGTGGAAAATCCGGGTGGGCCAGTCCCACACCAGAATACGGGGGGCCGGCGAGGAGACCGCCTCGGCGCCCGCGCCAGTCGTGGTCGGATTGGTCATTTTCCACCTCCGGGAATGCGTATGTCGTGCTCATTGAAACGGCCGTCGGCCGCACCCGCATGGCAGGCCGCGCAATTGGCGGGCGAGCCGATCTCCTTGCGCTGCCACACCGAAGCCGGCAACTCCTCGCTGTGCTCATGCACGAACCAGGGCGTCTCCGTAATGCGCAGCAGGGGCTTGCCGCCCTTTTGCGCGGCGCCGCGCCCGGCATTGCCCACGAGAAACTGGCGGATGCGTGCCTCTTCCTCTGCGGTCAGGCTGGCATCACTGCCAAAGTGATCCGGCAGGCCATCCATGACGGCATTCCAGGACGCGGCTGGCAACAGCGCGGGGGGATACGGGACGTGACAGCTGCCGCACTCCTGCTGCCAGAGCGGATTAGTGACCGGGCGCAGGCGCGGGCCGTCGGCGCCGGCTGCGCCCGCCAGGGAAAAGAGCAGCGCCACCACACCGGCCAAGGTTCCAGAATTCATCAGACACCTCCTCATGAGCAGAATTAGCCGCCCTCCGGACTGCCCCGGCCCACCGGCCCGGATTCAGTCGGCAGCAGCGATCGATGCGCTACTCCAGCGAGAGCAGGTAGGCCATCACGTCGCCCTTTTCCTGCGCCGTGCATTCGCGCGCGAACACGTCACGGCAGTTGCGCCGGAACCACTTCTCGACTTTTTCAGGTCGCGTGAAGCGCTCGGGATTGGCGGACGGCGCCAGCGGCGCGATGGTCTTGCCTGTCACGGCATGGCGGCCGTTCTGGCGCGGGTTGGTGGTGTGACAGGAGGAACAGCTCCACTCCTGCCCATGGGTCGTGCTGAACAGGCGCTGTCCGCGCTGCGCCGAGAACGCCGCGAAATTGCCGGCTTTCTGCGCCTCGGCGGCATAGCCGGCCTGGATATCGGCCGGCGCCGCCCAGAGCAGTGCCGGGGCCAGCAGGAAGGGAATGGCAAAAAGGATTCGCATGGGACTGTCCACACTGCATCGGGATGATGCGGGCAGGATAGGCGCTCAGGCGGGAGGAAAAATTAACGCGGGCTTATCGCCGCCCGGGACGAAAGCCGAAAGCGGAAGCATTCTCCTTTGCAGAGGAAAGCAGATTTCCTTCACGGAGCCGGAAGCACGCTCCCGGCCGAAGGCGATCGCCTTGACGGGAACTGTCGCCCCGCCGAATCAGGTGCGCCGGATGGTGCCAAGCGTTCAGTCCTTCATGAGCTCGAGACTGCGACGCAGCGGATCGGTCTTTTCCTTGTCAGGCCGAAGCGCAGGCGGCTCCTCCGCCGGTAACGGCTGACTGCCCAGCAAGGCCTCCAGCAGCGCTGCGGCCGCAGCCTCGTCCAGCGCGCCGCCGCGCAGGGCATTGACCAGGGGCTGACGACCATGGCGCTGCGCCAGCGCCCGCAGCGGCTCGCGCGCGGGCGCATCGGGCGCCGCGGCTGCCGCCCGCAGCACCGCCAGCAGGCGTTCACCGGCTGCCTGGCGGCCGGCCAGCTGTTCCACCGCCAACTCGCGCAGCAGCGCCTCGCGCCGGGCCTGGAGCGCGCGCTCCGCCTCCCCCTGCGCGACCGTCACCGCCTGCGCCGGCGCGCCCGCGAGCTGCTGGTCGCGCCAGGCGGCCAGCGCCTGCAGCATCGCCAGCAATTCGCCATCGGAAGTGGCCGGATCGATGCGTTTCATCCAGAAACCGTCGGCGCGCTCCGGCGAGGGTTGCTCGCCGAGCAGGGCCAAGGGCGGCGCAATCACGGTATTCCACGAGGTCGCCACCAGCGGCACCGTCACGCCCGGCACCACGACGTGATAGCCGGCCTTCAGCACGGGAATACTCAATTCCAGCAACGGCAATGCACTGACACTGCCAGCGCCCACGGCGACGCCGGTGGGCAGGCCCACGCCCACGCGCAGAGCGCTGACGCCGGTGGCCTCGACCAAGGCCCAGGGATAGGCGAACCACCAGCCGAACACGCGCTTGTCCACGCGCGCCGAGGCCGCGGAAAACGATTCCCGCCAGGTGCGCCCCGTGCCCGTGAAGACAAACTCCCGGAGAATGTCGTGGCGAGCAAAACGGAAGGTGTCGCGGCTGTGCTTGAGGGCATTGCGATAGGTCTTGCCGTCGCCGTATTCGGCCAGGTCATCCCCGGCCTGGCGCCAGCCGGCGACCGCATCCTGCGCCGGGCCGACATAGCCCGGGACGATCCAGACGTTATAGAGCGCGCCGTCCTGGCCGGTGATCTGCCCCCGGGAAATGAGCTCGCCCTTCTGCCGGGCATCAAGGAAATAGTCCGCGCGTGCGGGCAGGCTGAGGGAGGTGGCGACCACCAGGGCGGCGACGGCAATGCGCATGCGGGGATCCTTGCGACAACAGTGACTCTCTCCATCATGCGCCAACGCCGCCATAAAAAAAGGCCCCGCAAAGGGGCCAGGAGGAGTGCGATGGTCGCGGTCACCGCCGGGGCGACCGCTTCAGGAGGCAGGCCCGGTACGGCCAGCGCCCTCCCCGAACAAGGGCAGAACTGAAGCACGGGCGAACTCGCCGCGGATGGTGCTCGCGGCGGCGCACGGAAGACACGGATCAGGCGGCAATGACCTCCTTCCTTTCCGCCGGCACGGAAGTGCGGATCAGGTGATCAAAGGCGCCCAGCGCCGCCTTCGCGCCCTCGCCCATGGCGATGATGATCTGCTTGTAGGGCGCCGTGGTGGCATCGCCGGCGGCAAACACCCCCGGCAGCGAGGTCTGGCCGCGCGCATCCACCTCGATCTCGCCGCGCGGCGACAGGGTCACCGCGCCTTTCAGCCAGTCGGTGTTGGGCAGCAGGCCGATCTGCACGAACACGCCGTCCAGGTCGACACGGTGAATGTCGCCAGTGCTGCGGTCCTTGTACGAGAGCGCCTTCACCTTCTGCCCGTCGCCATGCACTTCCGTGGTCTGCGCCGACACGATCACCGTGACGTTGGGCAGGCTATGGAGCTTTTTCTGCAGCACTGCATCGGCGCGCAGCTTGCCGTCGAACTCGACGAGCGTGACATGGGCCACGACGCCGGCCAGATCGATGGCGGCCTCGACGCCGGAATTGCCGCCTCCGATCACGGCAACGCGCTTGCCCTTGAACAGGGGGCCATCGCAGTGCGGGCAGTAGGCCACGCCACGGCCGCGGTATTCCTTCTCGCCGGGCACGTTCATCTCGCGCCAGCGCGCACCGGTAGCGACGATGACGGCCTTGCTGCGCAGCACCGCGCCGCTGGCGGTGCGCACTTCGAGGCGATCGAGGTCCTCGTTCACACGCAGCGCTTCCACGCGCTGGTTGTTCATGATGTCCACATCATAGGACTTCACGTGCTGCTCCAGGGCCATGGCCAGCTTCGGGCCCTCGGTTTCCTGCACCGAGATGAAGTTCTCGATGGCCATGGTGTCCAGCACCTGGCCGCCAAAGCGCTCGGCGACCACGCCGGTGCGAATGCCCTTGCGCGCGGCATAAATCGCGGCGGCAGCGCCGGCGGGGCCACCGCCGATGATGAGCATGTCGAATTCATCCTTGGCGGAAAGCTTCGCGGCCTCGCGTTCGGCGGCGCCGGTGTCGACCTTGCCCAGGATTTCCTCCAGCGTCATGCGGCCCTGGCCGAAGTGCGCGCCGTTCAGGTAGACGCTGGGCACGGCCATGATCTGGCGGCTGTCCACTTCGTCCTGGAACAGCGCGCCATCGATCATGGTGTGCGTGATGCCGGGATTGAGCGCCGCCATGAGATTCAGCGCCTGCACCACGTCCGGGCAGTTGTGGCAGCTCAGCGACACATAGGTCTCGAAGTGCAGGCCGCCCGGCAGCTGGCGGATCTGCTCGATGAGATCGGCCTCCACCTTGGGCGGGTAGCCGCTGACCTGCAGCAGGCCCAGCACCAGCGAGGTGAATTCGTGGCCGAGCGGAATGCCGGCAAAGCGCACGCGCGGCTCGGCATCGATACCGGCACGGGCGATGGCGAAGGCGGGAGCACGCGCCGGAGCGGCGTCCTCGCGCACGGTAATCTTGCCGTTCAAGGCGGCGATTTCAGTCACCAGCTCGCGCAGCTCCTGCGATTTCGCGCCGGCATCGGTCGCCAGGACGAGTTCGATGGGATCGACCAGGCGTTCAAGGTAGCCCTGCAACTGGGCCTTCAGGGTAGCGTCGAGCATGATGGTGTCCTTTTCTTTTCAATTCGGGAGTGAGTGACCTCCGGGACTTGTGGCCCCGGGGCACAAGGCGCGCTGGCGGTGTTGCGCCAGCGCACCGCCAGCGTCAGATCTTGCCGACCAGGTCGAGCGAGGGCTTCAGGGTGTCGGCGCCTTCCTGCCACTTGGCGGGGCAGACTTCGCCCGGGTGGGAGGCCACGTACTGGGCGGCCTTCACCTTGCGCAGCAGTTCGGAAGCGTCACGGCCGATGCCGTTGTCATGAATTTCGCAGAGCTTGATCTGGCCTTCGGGATTGATGACGAAGGTGCCGCGCAGGGCCAGGCCTTCTTCCTCGATCATCACTTCAAAGTTGCGGGTGATGGCGCCGGTCGGGTCGCCGACCATGACGTAGTTGACCTTCTTGATGGCCTCCGACGTGTCGTGCCAGGCCTTGTGCGCGAAGTGGGTGTCGGTGGAGACGCTGTAGATTTCCACGCCCAGCTTCTGGAACTCGGCATAGGTATTGGCCAGGTCTTCCAGCTCGGTCGGGCAGACGAAGGTGAAGTCGGCGGGGTAGAACACCACCACGGACCACTTTCCCTTGAGGGTGGCGTCGGACACTTCAACGAACTTGCCGTTGTGGTAGGCGTTGGCCTTGAAGGGCTTGATGGTGGTGTTGATCAGGTTGCTCATGGGTTTCTCCTCGGGTCAGAAAGGGGTGACGTCGTGAGGAGGATGCTAGGCAAGCCCGGACCTGTTGATAAATTGATTTAGCGGTGTCTTTTTATAGCCTTTTCCTATTGATGAGCTGGACAGGCTACTCCGGCTGACAATCCCGGGGACGACAGTTGCTCTGACTTCCCCGCCCGCCGCCCCTTCCCAAACCGGGGTTATGACCAAACCTGTGTCCCGCTCTGCCCTGCCCCGCTGGCTGACTGTGCCTGGAGTCAGTCCCCTCCCCGTTTCACCCGCAAACCCCGGGGACTCTCTTGATTCACGGGCATTTATAACCAAATTCCCGCCTTTTATGCGAAATAAAGATATAAGCAAATGAATTTATATTCTTTTTAAATAAAAAATCCCCGCCCTAGCATCTCCTCCGTACCCACCCATCCGGAGCGATGCCATGTCCTTTTCCTTCCCGCGCCTTGGCGCCGCCGTACTCTCCACGGCCCTCGGCCTCGGCGCCTCGCTGGCGTCGGCCGCCACCGTCACCCTGCTCAACGTCTCCTACGACCCGACCCGCGAGCTCTATACCGACTACAACGCCGCCTTCGCCAGATACTGGAAGCAAAAGACCGGCGACGACGTGGTGGTCAAGCAGTCCCACGGCGGTTCCGGCAAGCAGGCCCGCGCCGTCATCGACGGCCTGGAAGCCGACGTCGTGACCCTGGCCCTGGCCGGCGACATCGACCAGCTCGCCAGCAAGCGCAACCTGGTCACGCCCGACTGGGCCCGGCGCCTGCCCAACAACAGCTCGCCCTACACCTCCACCATCGTGTTCCTGGTGCGCAAGGGCAACCCCAGGGCCATCCGTGACTGGGGCGACCTGGTGAAGCCGGGCGTGTCCGTGATCACCCCCAACCCCAAGACCTCCGGCGGCGCGCGCTGGAACTACCTGGCCGCCTGGGGCTATGCACGCAGCCAGCCCAAGGCCACCGGCGAGACCACCCAGGCCTTTTTGAAAAAGCTCTTCGCCAACGTACCGGTGCTGGATTCCGGCGCCCGCGGCGCCACCACCACCTTTGCCGAGCGCGGCATCGGCGACGTGCTGCTGGCCTGGGAAAACGAAGCCTTCCTGGCCGTGAAGGAACTCGGGCCGGAGAAGTTCGAGATCGTGGTGCCCTCCCTCTCAATCCTGGCCGAGCCGCCGGTGACCGTGGTCGACAGGAATGCGAAGAAGCATGGCACCACCGCTGTCGCCCAGGCCTACCTGCAGTACCTGTACAGCCCGGAAGGCCAGGAAATCGCTGCGAAGAATTATTACCGCCCGAGCGATGCCAGGGTCGCCGCCAAATACGCCCCGCAGTTCCCCAAGGTGAAGCTGCTCACCATCCGTGATTTCGGCGGCTGGAGCGCGGCCCAGGACGCGCACTTCGCCGACGGCGGCTCCTTCGACCAGATCTACGTGCCCGGCAAGAAGTAGATCCGGCCCCAGCCCGACAAATTCTGTCCCAACTGGCCCTGCCCCATCGGAACCTGACGCCCGCGCTGAAGCCCGACTTGCAGGACAAACCACCGGCACCCAAAGGAGCGACTTCGATGAGCGCAGTGATCCTGCTGATCCATGAAGACCTGCTGGCACAGCGTTTCATTCGCCATGTGCTGGAAGTGCAGGGCGGCTATGTCGTGGTGGCGGCGAGCGACAGTGACGCCGCCCTCCAGGCCCTGCACCGGCACGACCTGGCGCTGGCGCCGGATGTGGTGGTCACGGGCGGTCGCCAGCACGCACAAGTGATGGCCTCGCCCTTGCACCGGCACCCGCTCGACAACCGTCGCCTGCCGGTGCTGGTCCTGGACGAAGACGAGCGGGTCGCCATCACGCCGTCCGCGCATCGCGTGGCGGCCGAGGCGCGCGAGCTTCTGCTGAAGCTCAAGGGTGTGCTGCGGCCCACGCAAGCGCAGGAGAGGGTGCTGGAGCACGCCGGCCTGCGCCTGGATCCGGTGCAGCAGCAGGCCTATGCCGGCGAGCTGCCGCTCAACCTGACTGCGCTGGGCTTCCGTCTCCTGCATTTCCTCATGGCGCATCCGGGCCGCGTCTACACCCGGGCCCTGCTGCTGGAAACGGTCTGGGCCGGGCAGAGCTTTGTCGAGGAACGCACGGTGGACGTGCATGTCTACCGCCTGCGCAACCAGCTGGCCCGCTTCGGCCATGGCCAGCTTATCGAGGCGGTGCGTGGCAGCGGCTACCGCTTTGCCCTGGCGCCGCCACGCCCCGCCGCCATCCGGCACGTTGTCCCTGCCGCCCTTTGATCCTGACCGGAGCTCCACCATGCCCTCCTCCTGGCGCAAACCCAGCGTTTTGCCCGGCTTCAGCCTGACGCTGGGCTATACCGTTCTCTACCTGAGCCTGATCGTGCTGATCCCGCTCGCGGGCCTCTTCTGGAAAAGCGCGGACTACACCTGGGCGCAGTTCTGGACCACGGTGACCGCGCCGCGCGTGCTCGCCTCCTACCAGCTGAGCTTTGGCGCCGCTTTCATCGGCGCCTGCATCAACGCCGTGTTCGGCTTTCTCGTGGCCTGGGTGCTGGTGCGCTACACCTTCACCGGCAAGCGCTTTATCGATGCCCTCGTCGACCTGCCCTTCGCCCTGCCCACCGCCGTCGCCGGCATCGCGCTGACCGCAATCTACGCACCCAATGGCTGGTTCGGCCAATACCTGGAGCCGCTCGGCATCAAGGTCGCCTTTGCGCCGCTCGGTGTCGTGGTCGCGCTCACCTTCATCGGCCTGCCCTTCGTGGTGCGCACGCTGCAGCCGGTGCTGCAGGACCTGGAAAGCGAAGTGGAGGAGGCCGCCGCCAGTCTTGGCGCCAACCGCTGGCAAACCTTCCGCCACGTCATCTTCCCGGCCGTGCTGCCAGCCCTCATCACCGGTTTCACGCTCGCCTTCGCGCGCGCGATAGGCGAATACGGCTCGGTGATCTTTATCGCCGGCAACATGCCCATGGTGTCCGAGATTGCGCCCCTGCTCATCGTCACCAAACTCGAGCAGTACGACTACGCCGGCGCCACTTCCATTGCCCTGGTGATGCTGCTGGTGTCCTTCGCGCTGCTGCTGGCGGTCAACGCGCTGCAGGCCTGGACCCAGCACCGCCACGGCCGCGACGCCACCTGAGGAAAACGCCATGGCTACCGTCTCTGTTTCAGCCGCGCGTTCACGCGCCACCACCGAATCCCTTTGGGTGCGCAGCCTGTTGATCGGCAGCGCCCTGCTCTTTTTGTCCGTGTTCCTGTTCGCGCCCCTGGCCGCCGTGTTCACGGAAGCCTTCCGCAAGGGCAGCGACCTCTACTTCGCCGCGCTGCGCGATCCCGACGCCATCGCCGCCATCCAGCTCACGCTGACCGCGGCCGCCATCGCCGTGCCGCTCAACCTTGTGTTCGGCGTGGCGGCGGCCTGGGCCATCGCCAAGTTCGAGTTCCGCGGCAAGCAGGTGCTGATCACCCTGATCGACCTGCCTTTCGCGGTGTCGCCGGTGATCGCGGGCCTGGTCTATGTACTGCTCTTCGGCGCCGAGGGCCTGTTCGGGGAGTGGCTCTACGAACACGACATCCAGATCCTGTTCGCGGTGCCGGGCATCGTGCTCGCCACCGTGTTCGTGACCTTCCCCTTCGTCGCGCGCGAACTGATTCCGCTGATGCAGGCGCAAGGCACGGAAGAAGAAGAGGCCGCCATCACCCTGGGCGCCTCCGGCTTTGTCACTTTCTGGCGCGTGACACTGCCCAACATCAAGTGGGGAATGCTCTACGGCGTCATCCTCTGTAATGCCCGCGCCATGGGCGAGTTCGGCGCGGTGTCGGTGGTGTCGGGACATATCCGCGGCCTGACCAACACCATGCCGCTGCAGGTGGAGATCCTCTACAACGAATACAACTTCGTGGCCGCCTTTGCCGTGGCCTCGCTGCTGGCCTTCCTGGCCCTGGTCACGCTGGGCCTGAAGAGCCTGATCGAATGGAAGCTCGCCCGAGAGATGGCCGCCCTGCGCGACGGCTTCCAGGAAGCCGCGCCGCCCGCCGTGGCCGCCACCACGCCGCCGAACTGAGCAACAACCACCAGAAATTTTGTAGGTCGGGCTTCAGCCAGGGGCGCTTGGCCCGACGTCCCTCCTGTAGGTCGGGCTTCAGCCCGACAGCAGCGGTGGCAGTCGGGCTAAAGCCCGACCTACGACTGAAAGGAGTCCCCTCTGGGGGACAGGAATACCTAAAGAATTGGCCACAGGAACGTAGACATGAGCATCGATATCCGCAATGTGAACAAGCGCTTCGGCAACTTCGTGGCGCTCAATGACGTCAACCTGAGCGTGCAGACCGGCGAGCTGGTCGCGCTGCTCGGCCCCTCCGGCTGCGGCAAGACGACCCTGCTGCGCATCATCGCCGGCCTCGAGCCCGCCGACAGTGGCAGCATCCTCTTTCATGGCGAGGACACCACCGAGCGCCATGTGCGCGAGCGCCAGGTCGGCTTCGTGTTCCAGCATTACGCGCTGTTCCGCCACATGACCGTCTTCGAGAATGTTGCTTTCGGCCTGCGCGTGAAACCGCGCAAGGAACGCCCCAACGAGAACGCGATCCGCCAGAAGGTCCACAAGCTGCTGGAACTGGTGCAGCTCGACTGGCTCGCCGACCGCTACCCCAGCCAGCTGTCCGGCGGCCAGCGCCAGCGCATCGCGCTCGCCCGCGCCCTCGCCGTGGAGCCGCGCCTGCTGCTGCTCGACGAGCCCTTCGGCGCACTCGACGCCAAGGTGCGCAAGGACCTCAGGCGCTGGCTGCGGCGCCTGCACGACGAGATCCACGTCACCTCGGTTTTCGTCACCCATGACCAGGAAGAGGCGCTGGAAGTGGCCGACCGCATCGTCGTGCTGAACAAGGGCCATATCGAGCAGGTGGGATCGCCGGACGAGGTGTATTCCGCGCCGGCCTCGCCCTTCGTCTACAGCTTCCTGGGCAATGTGAACCTCTTTCATGGTCGCGTGGCCGAGGGCTGGGCCGACCTCGGCGGCGTCAGGGTCGACGCCGCCGATACGCAAGCGCCCGATGGCGCCCATGCCATCGCCTATGTGCGTCCGCACGACATCGAGCTCTCGCGCGAAGAGCTGGAGCAGGCCCTGGAAGGCAATGTCATCGAGGTGCGCCTGCTGGGCGGCCTGGTGCGCCTGGTGCTGACGCATGGCGCGGAGGAAGTGGAGGTCGAGCTTTCGCGCGAAGCCTATCTGCGCGAGGCGGTGCAACCCGGGGAGCGGGTGTTCTTTCGCCCGCGCCAGGCGCGCGTCTTCCTGGCGCAAGATGAAGCTGGTGCTGACTACACGATCTGAAGAAAGCATCACAGCCAAATCAGGGCCAAAAAAAAGCCCGGCACAAGCCGGGCAAATTGTCGAGGGAAGCGGTGGTGCCGGCTCCAAAGTGGAGGCGCCGGCAGCCGCCGATGAGTCCTCTAGTTCACGCCCAGGGTCTGGGGTGTTTTGAAACGGTAGTGCCCGGAAGCCTCCTCGTTGCGGATGAAGGTGGCCTCCGCGCCAAACAGCCGGTCCTGCAAAGCCTGCAGCTTTGCCTCGCGCTCCGGCCCGGCCGGCAACGCGTCCAGGCGGGCGCGCTCGGCCATATAGGTGTCACCGGCGGTGCGCACGGTGTCGCGCTCGACATCCAGTTCATCCCAGCGCTTGAGCGCATCCTCGCCCAGGCCCATGGCCTGACGGAACTCGCGCAGGCGCTGCTGGCGCTCCTGCACCGACACCGACTTCAGGTCCTGCTGCACACTGCCCAGCTCCAGGAAGCGTGTCAGGTTCTGGGTGAGGTGCGGCGCCTCGGGCCCGATGACGCGGTCACCATAGGTGGCGCGCAGGGCGTCGATATACGTCTTGCTCTTGTCCTGGAACGGGGCCGTCGACTGGCCCAGCTCCTTCAATTGCTCCTTCAGCTTCAGCTCGCGCAACTCCACGGCCCAGATCAGGTAGGCGGCCTCGCCGAACAGCTCCACGCGCTTGGCCCACATCACCTGGCTGCGCGCCTCGGCGCTGTCGAACTGCATGTGCGGCAGTACCTTTTCCAGCCACTCCTCATAGCGCAGCAGGCGCGCATACAGCTCTATCAATTCGGGCGCCTGCGCCGGGAAGGCCGCGGCCAGGATGCGCAGCAGGCGCTGCTGCCAATCCTGCGGATACAGCTTCTGCAGCAAATCGCGCAGGTTGGCGATGACCTCCATTTGCAGGGGAACCCCGGCAATGCGCTCGCCGTATTTCTTGCGCAACTGCAGGATGATGGCCTTTTCACGCTCGTCGAAACCGGACAGGCCGTCGACATCCACTTCCGGCAAGGCCAGCGTCGGCAGCAATTCGGAGGTGACCGGCAAGGCATCTGCGGAAGACCCGCCGCCGCTACCGGTCCACCACCAGGCGCCGCCGCCCAGCAACAAACTGCCAGCCACAAGGCCGACGGCCAGCACTTTCTTGTTCATGCCACTCCCGCCTCAAAAAAAACGGGTGGGGGGCCAGGCCCTCCACCCGCAACAACCGCTGGAGATCAGTAGCCGCGCAGCGCGATGTAGTTCATCAGGCCGGCGTAGAACTCTTTTTCATCGAAGGTGTCAGGGCCGAGGGAGACCACGTCGAGGTGATCCTGGAAGACCTGGCCATCATGCGAGGTCATCTGGATGCTGCTCGGGTTGTTGATGTCGGTCACATTACCGGTGGTGGTGACTTCCGCAAAGGTGTCGAGCGGATCCCAGCAGCCGTACCAGGCGCACTTCCAGTCGTCTTCACGGTAGGCCAGGCGCACACCCATCTGCTGCGAGTTGGTGCCGACCAGGCCGTCGTCATCCTGGTCACGGATCACGCCATCGCCCGCGCCGGAAGCGCCGTCATTGTCACAATCGTTGAGGCAGTAGCCATCGGCGTCAGCGTTGATGCCGGCAATGACGCCGATCGTGGCCACGATCGGCATCACGTTGCCGTCATCCTGGCCGGTGATGATGGAGCCCACGTAGGAAGCGACACCGGTCACGTTGTAATTGGCGTTGAAGGCCTTGGCGCCGGTGATCTTGCCATCGTTGGCGTCGTAGTCGTTGTAGATCAGCTGCAGGCCGCCGGCGATGACGTCATTGCCCGAGGCGTTGGCGCCGTTAAGGACATCGAAGAGCACGTCACCAATGTTGGCAATCGCGGACAGGCAAGGATCGGAGCCGTCGGCATTGGCCGGCAGCGCGCCGCAGAAAATATTGCTCGAGTTGCGCGCATACATGTCCACGATGCGCTTGGCGTAGGGCGTGCCACGGTGCGGCGAGGAGATGGAGATCATGGCGGCGACGCGCGGGGCGCCGTAATAGGCCTTCAGGCGGTGCGCGACCTTGCGGATATCAAAGCCGCCCTGGGAATGGCCGACCAGGTTGACCATGCTGGAACCGGTGGTGGCCATGAAGCTGCGCACGTGGTCATACAGCTGGTTGCCGCGCACTTCCGAGGACTGCATCGAAGAGACCTGGAAGGCTTCGGTCTTGGGCGACTGGCTGCTGGAGAGCCAGTCGTTGCAGCCGTTCACTTCCAGGAACTGGCAGGAGTCACCCACAAAAGTGCCGGAGTCGCTGCCAAAGTAGTTGAAGCCGCCCAGCGAATCCCAGCCGGCCATGCCATGCGCGAACACCACGGGATACTTGGTGACCTTGGCGGTTTCCGCAGCGGCGGACACGGGAAGCGCGCTGGCAAGCGCGGCAAGGGTAATGCTGGCGAGAAGCTTTCTCATGATGCCGACCTCATTCTTCTTGTAAGGTTTCGGCAACACGTCAAACGGAGGGAGTCCTGATGAGGCTTTACTCCTGCCTCAGGAGGCAACCCGACTATCCCATGGGGACTCGTGGCTTTCCGTCCCACGATTGCTCGTGGTTTGGCGTGTCGTCCGGTTTTGTTCTGGACTTCGTCCCCCTGACAAGGGGAACTGCGACACGCCAAAGATGTGACGTGGATTACATTTCGTCAACACATCCTCAGATAAGCGGAGGTCATTTCCTGACCTTACCGACGAGTGACATTCAAAACCGGCATCTAAGCCAATAGCGGTAGCCTGGAGAGAGGTAAGCGGTCGTCATTTGACCCCACTTTCACCCTGCCCCAGGGGTACTCATGCCTTCGGATAGAGCCTCTCGTCAAAGTCGCCCATCTTCACGAAGTCGAGGGGCGCGGCCTCCGGCAGGGCCGCCAGCCAGCCCCGGTAATCCTGCAGGACCTGCTCGCGCGCTTCCGGCTTGAGGTAGGGAATGTGGTAGCCGGCAAAGAAGGGCAGCACCTCCAGGCCGGTGTAGGCCAGGGTGCCGCGCAGCAGCGGCCGCAGCATGAGCTCGAGCTCGCCGTGGATGGCGCCCGGGCCAAACATGTGCTCGCGCCCGCCAAGCGTGAAGCTGAGCGCCGCCTTCTTGCCCTTGAGGCCGCCCTGGTCGTAGAAGCGCATGCCGCCATAGCAGACCCCGGAAATCAGCACGCGGTCGATCCAGCCCTTGAGGATGGCCGGCACCGAGAACCAGTAGAGGGGGAAGTTAAGGATGATGAGGTCGGCCCGCTTGAGCTTTTCGACCTCGCCTGCAATGTCGGCGGCGATGCTGCCGGCCTCGTAGCTGAAGCGCTGCTCCAGGGCATAGACCAGGTAGTCCGGGTTCTTGCGCGTGCCGAAGTCGGCCGCGGAGGCCACCGGGTTCCAGTCCATGGCATACAGGTCCGAGACCTCCACGGCATGGCCGGCGGCGGTGAGGTCGGCAACGGCCGTCTTCAGCATGGAGGCGGTAAAGGACTGGGGCTCGGGATGGGCGTGGACGATCAGGACATTCATGCGGGGTCTCGGAGTGGGGCCGGAAAGGGCCGGAGGTCGGATCGGGTGCACAGCGACCGGGCAATCGCATGCACGCCCGCCAGGCAGTCCGGAGCCTGGCCCTCAGTCAGTCCGTCGGGCTGGCTGCATGGCTAGCTGGCTGCACGTAACAAACAGCCCCGGACTGTAGCAAAGCCGCCCCTGCCTTGGCACTGGCCCCGGGAGCCTGCCGCCAGGCCCGTCGCCACCTGCCCCGCCCCCGCAATCAGTGTTAAAAAGACCCCCACCCTGTAGGTCGGGCTTCAGCCGAAACCGAAGCCCGACCGGACGACCACCGCCGCCACGCCCCCACGGAGAAACAATGAACTACACCACCCTGGACTACCGTGTCGCCGAGCGCATCCTGACCCTGACGCTCAACCGCCCCGAGCAGATGAATGCCTTCACCGTCGAGATGGCCAACGAGCTCGAGCACGCCTTCCGCCGCGCCAGCGATGACGACAGCGTCGGCGCCATCGTGGTCACCGGCGCCGGCCGCGCCTTTTGCGCGGGCATGGATCTCTCCGTGCCCGGCAACGTCTTCGGCCTCGACGAAGCACTGCAGCCGTCGATGGACGACATGGAAGAGCGCCTCGACGATCCCGCCATCCACGCCGGCGTGCGCGATACCGGCGGCCGCGTCACGCTGGCCATCTACGACTGCAAGAAGCCGGTGATCGCCGCCATCAACGGCGCCGCCGTCGGCATCGGCGCCACCATGACGCTGGCCATGGATGTCCGCCTTGCCTCCGAGAAGGCCCGCATCGGTTTTGTGTTCGGCCGCATCGGCATCGTGCCGGAAGCCTGCTCGACCTGGTTCCTGCCGCGCATCGTCGGCATGAGCCAGGCCCTGGAATGGTATTTCAGCGCCGACATCCTCGACCCGGCCGAAGCCCTGCGCGGCGGCCTGGTGAAGGCCGTGGTGGCGCCGGAGGAATTGCTCAACGAGGCCTACAAGCTCGCGCACAAGTTCGTCGACAACCGCTCGCCGGTGTCGGTCGCCTTCATGCGCCAGATGCTCTATCGCAATTCCGCGCAAACGCACCCGCGCGAGGCGCACAAGGTCGAGTCGCTGGCGATGTTCTACACCAGCATCGGCGACGGCAAGGAAGGCGTGAAATCCTTCCTGGAAAAACGCACGCCCGACTACCAGGGCCGCGCCAGCGAAATGCCGCCCTTCTATCCCTGGTGGGAACAGGACGGGGTATAACAGCGCCCGGCCTACAGGCTCATCTTTTCGCTGAACAGGCCCTTCTCGCCGGTGCGGCCCAGCCAGTCGCCGATATCGATATGGTAGCCGCGTTTTTTCAGCGCATTGCCGAGCGCAAACAGGTAGGCCGTGTCGGGCATGCCGGTGGTGAAGAGCACGCTGATCTCGCGGCCGAGCGCGGTAAAGGGCCGCGCCAGCAACTGCAATTCGCTGCCCTCGTCGGGCCCCTCGATATACAGCGCCTTGCTCTGGCAACGCAGCACCGCGCGAAAATTCTTCTCCTCCACGCTCTTGATGCGCACCTTGCCCGGGTCCGGCTGCAGCAGGCCCATGGCCTCCATCTGCGTGAACATGGGGCCGTGGATGTCCTTGTTGAAATACCCCGCCGCCTCCAGCGAGATAAAACCGCCGAGGTCGAGGCGCATCATGAAGCGCAGCGTGGTCATGTCCGCCTTCGAGACGGTATTGAGCCAGCCCAGCGTGCGCAGGTTGTGCGAGCCGGGCTGGCGCACTTCATCGACCAGCACCCGCGCCCACATCTCCTGGAAATCGGTGGCCACGGCGCGCGCCGCCGCCTCCTTCCAGCGCAACAACCAGTCGGCGTCGACCGCGCGATCGGACATGGCCTCGAGCTCGACCGTCTCCACCAGCATGTCGGCCCGCAAGCCGATGCGGCGGACGTTAAGCGAATGCCGCAGCGCCTGGATCTCGGCCTCCAGGCGCACCTTGTTCAGGGCGTCCTGCACCGTCGGCACCTTGAGGTCGGCCAGGGGATCCTCCTCGGCCTGCTCGATGAAGGAGCTGAACTTGATGGTCGAGATGTAGTCGTCCTCAGGCGCATCAACGAGTTCGCCTTTGGAGTTGAAGACCTTGCGTCCGGCATGCAGGCCATCCAGATCGGCCAGCATGCCCTCGATGGCCTTGAGCTCGGCGGTGCGCACCTCGGCGGTGCTGCGCTTGTCGCTCTTCTGGCGCCAGGGCGGCAGGAGCGCGGAGTCACCGCCGCCAAAAAGGGTCTGCCAGAGCTTGTCGGCCAGCTTCTGGCGCAGGGAGGAGGGATCGGCGGTCATGGCAGCGTCCGGGAATGCGTTTGACCGGCAGGGAAGAGCCGGCAGCCGCCATTGATGCACGTCAACGCAAAAAAATGGAGTCCCGGCACCCTGTTCTCAGACCACTGTGGCCTGACAGCAGACGGAAAACAGACTTATGCGAAAAATCCTCCTGGCGGGCGGCGCGGCAGCCCTGCTCCTGGCCGGTTGCGACGGCGAGACCCATCCTGTCCAGACCATCACCCCGCCCGACACGGCCGAGGGCCTCTGGGGGGGCGTCTTCAGCATCAGCACCGATCCGGTCGCCAATACCCGCGCCTTCCATGCGCTGGTGACGCCCGACGGCCAGCTCTGGCTGGCCTACAGCCAGGCCGGCGGCAGCCCGCTGGCCGGCATCGTGCAGGGCACCGGCGCCTCGGACAGCAGCACCCACAGCTACGCGGGCAGCAACCTGACCGAACGCAACGCCGTCCTCAGCCTGAGCGCGCCCCTGGCCGCCGTCTATGTCGCGCAAAGCAAGCTGGGCGGAAACCTCACGACCAACGCCGGCGGCCTGCGCACGCTGAGCCTGAACCCCGCCTTCGCCGTGAACTACGATCTTGCCTACGATCAGGGCCCGGCCACCCTGCCCCTCGCGCCCCTCAGCACCAGCGGCACGGGCCTGGCCGGCAGTGGCACGCTGCCGGTCAGCCTTGTGCTCGACAGTGGCGCCGCGAATCCGGCCCAGGTGCTGGTGGGTCAGGCCGGTACCGTGGGCGACTACTGCTACTTCACCAGCCCGGTCGTGGCCGCCGCCGCGGGACAGTACTTTGAGGTCACCCTCACCTTCACCGGGGGCGCGCCCTGCACCAGTCGCGGCCTCAACGGCAGCGTCACCGGCACGCTGTTCACCGCCACCACCGGCAAGATCGTGCTGGTCACCAGCGGCGGCGTCTTCGGCTTCCTGGAGGATTGATTTACTGCCGGCGCGGGCGCGACGGCGTCCGTGACCGGCGCCGCCCTTCGCTCTTCGCTTCCGGTTTCCGGTTTCCGGTTTCCGGTTTCCGGTTTCCGGTTTTTCACGCTTATCACCCAGGCCTTCGCCGACTTTCTTTTTCCGCCATACGAAAGGCACCGCATTTTTCGCAAAGTGCTGTGATTTTTGATTACGTTCTTTTCAAAAAAACCGTCCACATAACCTGCGAAATTTCCTTTCGCCAACAAAAGTTATTCTTTCAAGCGCGAGCGTTGCGAAATGGTTATTTGCGCTGTTTGAGTTTGGTGAGCCCGGCCGACTCGCTCTATGCTGCTTGCATGCCTCAGGACGAGGCGAAGGAGAATGAAAATGACAAAGACAAGGACAGTCTTCACCCTGGGCGGCTTCGCGACCGCCCTCCTGCTGGCCGCCTGTGGCGGCGGCTCGGGCAGCACCGAGAGCCCCAACACCATCACCCCCGGCCCCGTCGCCACCGCCAGCGAGGGCAGCTGGACCGGCAGCATCGACACGCCCCAGCCCGAAAGTCGCGGCCTGCGCGCCGTGATCCTCCCCGACGGCCGCTTCTGGATGACCTACACCGGCGCCGACAGCGGCAGTGTCGCCGGCATCGTGCAAGGCCAGGGGGCGTTGAGCGGCACCACCTTCACCGCCACCGACGCCACCTTGCTCAGCCTTGAGGATGACCTCTCCACCCGTGTCGACCTGGCCGCCGGCGCCGTGGCGCAAAGCTCGCTGACCGGCACCCTCACCCTCGCCGGCGACGCGCCCGCCGTGAACCTGCCCAGCCCCGCGCAATTCAGCGCGCTGTACCAGCTTTCCTCCGGCCAGACCCTGACCCTCGCCGACCTCGCCGGCGTTTACAGCGGCGACATCACCACCGCCACCGGCGTCGACACCGCCACCGTGACCATCGCCCCCGATGGCACCTTGAGCGGCAGCAACAGCGCCGGCTGCAGCCTGGCCGGCAACACCGTGGCGCCTGCGGGCGGCAATGTCTTCACCGTCAGCCTGCACTTTGGCGACGAGGCGGCCTGCGGCGCCAACCAGGCGATCGCCGCCGAGGGCGTCCTCACCCTCTCGACCGCGCAGGTCACCGTGCTCGCGCTCGACAGCAGCAAAACCAACAGCTTTATCTTCAACGGCAGCAAATAGGCGCGATCAACCGTCCATTACCGCATGTCGGGATTTATCCCGGCTGAAAATAGAAAGAACGCCGTACTGGCACAAGCTCCAAAAGCTGCAGATTTTTTTTCAGGAGCGCCCTCCCCCAGAGCAGGGGCGCTCCTGTTTTTTTCCGCCCTGCTCGCCACGCTTCCACGCCCCCGTGTGCCTTCACCTCCCCCGTTCCACTTACCTGACTTGCCCATGCCGGCCCTCTGCTGCGCTGCCTTCGCGCCGCGACCCGCCCCCCACCATCTACACCTTCGCCCTCGAACTCGAACTCGAACTCGCCAATTTCCCCCGCCCCTGCCCACGCAACACCTTTTACTCACGAACCATCCACTACAACAAAAGCGCAAAGCACCCGGACAAACTGGCGACAGAGATCAGGGTCATCCGCAACAACTCATAGCTCATCTCAGCTAAGTGTCTGAACGCGATGCGTCGCAAATTGGTTATTTGGTTTGTCAGGCGCCACCGCGGCCGCCGGCGCCATCTATGCTCCCGCTACGCCTCATGGAGAGGCGAAGGAGAAGCTGTTATGACAAGGAAGGTCCTCACCCTCAGCGCCCTTGGCGCCATCCTGCTGTTGTCCGGTTGCGGCAGCGACTCAGACTCGGGCATCGACGCCCCCGGCGCGACTACCCCGCCGCCCACCACCACTCCCGCCGCCGGCGTCCAGGGCACCTGGCGCGGCTCCATCAATTCGCCGACACCGAGCAGCCGCCTGCTCGAAACCATCGTGCTCAGCGATGGCACGGTGTGGATGGCCTACTCCAACGCCAACGACCCGACGCAGACCGATGCCCTCCTCAATGCCGCCGGCATCATCAAGGGCAACGGCACGCCCGACGACACCGCCCGCACCCTCAACATCACCAACGCGCGCCAGCTGAGCCTGGAGGACGACGTCCGCGTCGGTGTCGACATCAACGCCAGCTTCGTCACCGGCAGCTCCCTCAGCGGCAGCATCACGCGCGACGAAGGCCCAGGCAGCACCGCCCTGCCCTCGCCCGCCGACTTCAGCTCGCTCTACCGAATGGCCTACAACAACAACTACACGCTGCAGCACCTGGCCGGCACCTACCAGGGCTCCCTCAGCACCACGCTCGGCAAGAACAGCGCCACCCTGACCATCGCCGAAACCGGCGCCATTACCGGCAGCAACAACACCGGCTGCACCCTGACCGGCACCGCCACCCAGCGCGACCGCGGCAACGTCTTCGACCTGGCCCTGACCTTCGGCGCCGAGGCGAGCTGCGGCACCAACGCCAGCACCGAAATGGAAGGTGTGGTCTCGCTGGAGTCCAGCCGCATCGGCGCGCTCGCCGTTGACGACGACATGCGCAAGGCCTTCATCTTCGCCGGCAACCGCTGATCAACCCCGCCTTCAAGGGCGTCCTCCCGGAGCGGGACGCCCTTGTTTTTTCACAGGCAACTGGCTCTACTCAGGCAGCCGCCGGCCTGGGTGGCAGGCCACTTGCAGGGATTGCGCAGGGTTTGAAACAGGCAATGACCAGGTTTCGCGCGCATGTCCCTCCCGCAACGTCGCTTCTTCCTTCTCCCCGTGCTGCTGCTCGCGCCGCTGACCCTGGCCGCGCCCACGACCGCCTCACCTGAGCCTGCACAACCTGCAACGGCGGAGCACGCCACGCCCCTGGCCAGCCCCGCCCCCGGCCCAACCTCGCCGCCCGCACTGGCAGCCACCGCCGGCACCGCCTCGCCGCCGCCCCGCGCCGAACTGCTCTGGGAAATCGACCCCTACTACTCCAGCGCCGCGCTCGAAATCCCGCTCACGGAACTGCCCCTGCCCGATGGCGGGCAGCTCCCGGAGATCGAGGTCTACACCCGGCTGCTGCGCGACTCCCTGCGGCCCCGTCTGCTCCTGCTCGAGGCCAGCGTCTACCCGCTGCCCATCCTCGGCACCTGGTACAAGCGCAAGGATCCCGGGCACTACGACGAGTTCCAGGTCGGCACCCTCGGCAACAACCAGCTCAACCTCCTCGATGGCGTCACCGCCGGCTTCCAGGAACCCTGGGCGCTGTCGGCCTTTATCGGCAGCGGCATGCAGTTCACCCGCGAAGGCCAGGCTTCGAGTGCGCGCAACCGCGGCTACATGGGCTATCTCGTGTCCTATGGCGCCCGGCATATCCACAACAATGTGCTGATCGACGACAACTGGTGGGAGCTCGAGTGGAAGCTCAAGGGCGAGCGCGAGTTCCGGGAAGAGGAGCTGCACTGGAGCTTCCGCATGGGCGTCAAGAACCATGGCCACCCCGAGATCGCCGACGTGGGCTATATCGGCCTGCGCCGCAGCAACCTCAATTACGAGAACATCTGGCTCAGCCTGCTCAACAACTCCGACCTGGAGCTGCTCACCGAAATCGACCGCCACAGCGGCCGCTACCTGCGCCAGGAAGCCATCATCGGACGCAAGCTGCCCCTGCGGCGCTGGCGCGTGGCGCTTTCACTCGATATCGGCGTGATCTATGAGGATCAGCGCAAATACACCGGCGCCCTGAGCGATCCGTCAGCCGACACCCTGACTTTCGTGCTGCGCCCCCACCTGCGCTTCTGAGGCTGGCACTGTGAGCCCGTTCACATAAGCCGCCACCCCGCCCGCGCGCCGGCGTGAAAATCCCGCACCCGGTCCGGCGGATGGTTGCCGCTATGGCGCCCCCTCCTTATTCTCGGCCAACAACACCCGCCGCCCAGGCCCGCCCATGTCATCATTCGCCCCTTCTGCCTCCCTCTCTGCCGATGAGGAGGCCGCCCTCAAGGCCGCCCTGCAGACGCCCGGACTGCTGCGAAAGCTGCCCGCCCCGGTCGAGCGTGATTTCCGCCGCCATTACCAGTCCCGCAGCAACGACCTGCTGCGGCGCTATGCCCTGCCCTTGCTGATCCTCAACTCCCTGGCGCTGCTGCCGGTCTATCTATTCCGGCAGGACTCCTCGCTGATTCCCTGGCTGCTCTTTGGCGGCGCCCCCATGGCGACCGCGCTGCTGCTGCTGGCGATCTCCGCCCACCTGCCCGACCTGGACGACTTCCTCGACGTGCTGATGAGCGTTGCGCTCTTCGCCTGCCTGCTGGCCGCCCTGTTCTGCTCGATGTACCTCGACGGCCAGTATTTCGGGAATTTCTCCAAGTTCCTCACCATCTACGTGCTGGTCGCCTCCTTTGCCATCCTGCAGGAGCCGGTGCGCATGGCCACTCCGGTCTCCCTCGGCGCACTGCTGGCGGCCATCCTGCTCGCCTGGGCCGCGGGCACGCCGCCCTTCTGGCTGGAGGTTGTCTATTACGCCATCGTGCCCCTGCTGATGTGCACGGTCACCGGCTACAGCATGGAGTCCTCGGAGCGCCGCAGTTTTGTACAGCGCCGACTGATCGAGCGCGAAGCGGCGCAGCTCGCGCAGATGCATGCCGAAGCGGAAGCCAGCATGCGCCAGCAACGCTACCAGGCCGAATTCCTGGCCCTGATCGGCGGCAACCACTCGCTCAAGGAACTGTTCACCCGCACCCTGCGCTTCCTGGTCGAGCACACCGGCGCCCAGGTGGCGGCCGGCTACCATCTGGGCTCGCGCGGACAGCTGCGCCGTGTCGCCGGCTGGGCCCTGGACGGCGCCAGCCAGCAACTTGAAAAGAAGGAACTGGAGCCGGGCGCCACCCTCATGGGGCCGGCCCTGGACAGCGGGGAAATGCTGCAGCTGCGCCAGATACGGGCTGACTACCTGAATGTCGACCTGGCCATGGGCAACCTGCCCTGCGCCTCCCTGCTGATCCTGCCCATCGTCCTGGCGGGCCGCCCCCTGGCCGTGATCGAGCTCGGCAAGGTCACCGACTTCTCCCCCGAAGAGGCCGCCAACGCCAACGCCATCCGGACCCACCTCGCCTACGCGGTCTCCACCGCCAACGCCCGCGAAATCGCGCTGCGCGCCACCACGGCCTGAGCTCGCCGGCGCCCTCACTGCTCCATTCCGGGCATTCCGGGCATTCCGGGCATTCCGGGCATTCCGGGCATTCCGGGCATTCCGGGCATTCCGGGCATTCCGGGCATTCCGGGCATTCCGGGCGGGCGTAGGTTTCTTGCAAATAATCCAGGATCAGCGACGATTCCAGCAACTTGGCGCCCGTATTCGGATCTTCCAGATAGGGGACCTGCATATGGCCCGTGCGCCCGTAGTGCGCCTCGCGCTTGCCGCCGGGCACCGGCTCATAGGGCCCCGGCTTCAGGCGCAGCCGGGCCGGGCCGATGTCCTGCCAGCGCTCCTTGCCGACATTGTGCAGCACATAGGGAATCTCCAGCTCGCACAGGCGCTCGCGCACCAGGCGGGAGTAGGGACTGCTCTCGAAGCTCCACAGGTGCAGCTGCCGGGCCGGAATCTTGCCCGGCGACAGCTTCTGGCCGGCCAGGCCACGCACCACCGTGCCCAAGTAGACGCCCGGCAGCGTCGCCCAGCTGCGCTGGTACGTCCGCGGCACTGGCCGACGCGCATACGCGGCAAAGAGATATTCCACGATCGCCTGCGATTCATACATGATCGTGCCGGTATTGGGGTCGACCAGCAGGGGAAACTGCTGCTTGCCCCCAAGCCGCTCCGCCTCCGGACGGAAGCGCGTACCGCCCTTGGGGCAGGGCAGGATCTCGACATCCATATGCAGGGCGGTCAGCGCCTCCCGCACCAGGCGACAGTAGGGGCTGGCCTCGATGTCGTAGAGCTTCAGCGGCTGTTCCGGCTGCGTCACGCCCTTGAGCGCCGCGCTGCCGCGCCATTTGCCGAGGGTCGAACTGACCACGGAACCGAGGACATTGAGCTGGTGGATGACGGGATTGGGCATGGCGTACTCCTGTGGGGAATGCTGGCGACTCCAATGCCGCCGACCGCAAAGCTGCAGGCCGGGCCTCAGCCCAACCGTGAAAGAATGTAGGTCGGGCTTCAGCCCGACGGAAGCGGATATTGTCGGGCCTCAGCCCGACCTACAAGAGCCCGACTGCCCAGGAGTGGTTTCTGTAGGTCGGGCTTCAGCCGGGGGCGCCCAGCCCGACTGACGACCGTTGCTGTCGGGCTGAAGCCCGACCTACAAGGGCCAGCCTGGCCCACAAGTCCCATTTACCAACAAGAGCGCAAAATGCCCGACGAAGCACTATCCCGGACCCCGTCCGGTCGGGGATAATCGCCGCCTCAAATTCCAGACCGGCGCCCCGGTGCCCAAGACTCCCACGGAAGCCACAGCCACATCATGACCACGCTTGCTATCTACCAGGACCTCACCCGTGCCCAGCTCGTTGAACTCGCCGTTCAGCGCAAGGAAGGCACCCTGGCCGCCAATGGCGCCCTGACCGTCAACACCGGCCACCGCACCGGCCGCTCCCCCGCCGACCGCTTCCTGGTGGACGAAGCCAGCACCCGTGACAGCATCCACTGGGGCCCGGTCAACAAGGCCTTCCCGGAAGACAAGTTCAACGCCCTCTGGGACCGCGTCCAGTCCTACATCAGCACGCGCGACCAGTTCGTGAACCACCTGCACGTGGGCTCTGACCCCAACCACTACCTGCCGGTAAAGGTCACTACCGAAACCGCCTGGCACGCCCTCTTCGGCAAGAACCTGTTCATCACCCCGGATCACTACAACGCCGGCAAGAAAGACGAATGGCAGGTCATCAACGCCCCCGGCTTCGAGTGCGTGCCCTCGCGTGACGGCACCAACTCCGACGGCGCCGTCATCATCAACCTGGGCGCGCGCAAGGTGCTGCTGGCCGGCATGAACTACGCCGGTGAAATGAAGAAGGCCATGTTCTCCGTGCAGAACTACCTGCTGCCGGGCAACGACGTGCTGTCCATGCACTGCTCCGCCAACGTCGGTGACGACGGCGGCGTCGCCCTCTTCTTCGGCCTCTCCGGCACCGGCAAGACCACCCTCTCCGCCGACCCGGAACGCTCCCTGATCGGCGACGACGAGCACGGCTGGGCCAAGGGCTCCGTGTTCAACATCGAAGGCGGCTGCTACGCCAAGTGCATCAACCTCTCCAAGGAAAACGAGCCGGTCATCTGGGACGCCATCAAGTTCGGCGCCGTGCTCGAAAACGTCGTCCTCGACGACAAGCGCGTGCCCGACTACGACGACGTCAGCCGCACCCAGAACACCCGTGCCGCCTACCCGCTGGAACACATCGCCAAGCGCATCGAGATCAACCGCGCCGGCGAACCCAAGCACGTCATCTTCCTGACCTGCGACCTCTACGGCGTCATGCCCCCGGTCGCCGTGCTCGACAACGAACAGGCCGCCTTCCACTTCCTGTCCGGCTACACCGCGCTCGTCGGCTCCACCGAAATGGGCGCCGGCCCCGGCATCAAGACCACCTTCTCCACCTGCTTCGGCGCTCCGTTCTTCCCGCGCCACGCCGGCGAATACGCCAAGCTGCTGATGAAGCGCATCAACGAGTTCGACTCCAAGGTGTTCATCGTCTCCACCGGCTGGACCGGCGGCTCGCACGGCACCGGCAAGCGCTTCAGCATCCCGACCACCCGTGCCGTGGTGCGCGCCATCCTCACCGGCCAGCTCGACAACGTCGAAACCCAGCACCTCGACATCATGAACCTGAAGGTGCCGGTCGCCGTCGAAGGCGTCGACCCCAAGCTGCTCGTGCCCCGCAACACCTGGGCCGACCCCGCCGCCCACGACGCCAAGGCCCGCGAACTCGCCGGCCTCTTCCTCAAGAACTTCGACGAGAAATACGCCGACGTCGACCCGGCCATCCGCGCCGCCGGCCCGAAGGGCTGACACCGCCCGCGGCTCACGCCGCGCGACTGAAAAAGGGGCGCCGCGGCGCCCCTTTTTCTTTGCGCCGCCGGCGACGCCGGCCCCTGGAACCCGACCCCTTCCCAGGCTGGCAGAGCGCCGCCAGCCACCTCCCCCCGAGACACGGAAGCGCCACCGCCTCCAGTGCCAGTCCGGTAGGTCGGGATTTATCCCGACTGGCAAATTGCAAAACACCCCCTGCGACAAGCTCCTAGTCGATCGGACTGCGCACCGACAGTCCGTCACGGTGCACTACATGCGTATAGATTTGCGTCGTCGACACATCGGAATGCCCCAGCAGCTCCTGCACCGTCCGGATATCGTAGCCCGACTCCAGCAAATGGGTCGCAAAGGAATGCCGCAAGGTATGCGGCGTAACCGGCTTCAGGACACCGGCACGCGCCGCCGCCTGGCGCACTCCCCGCTGAATTCGCTGCTCATCGACAGGAAGACGCCACACCTGGCCCGAGCGTGGATCCAGCGACGTCCGCCACGACGGAAACAGGAATTGCCAACCCTCCTCGCGCCGCTGCGCAAGAGACGTCCGCCCCAGCCCGTGGGGCAGCACCCCCGCCCCCTGATCCTGCCGATACTGCTCCAGCGCCCGCTCCTTTTGCCGCTCCAGCTCCAAGAGCAGACTCCCCGGCAACACCGTTGTCCTGTCCTTCGCGCCCTTGCCAGCGCGGACAACAATGATGCGCCGAGCCATGTCGATATCCTGGATACGCAGCCGACAGGCCTCGAGCAGACGCATGCCCGTGCCATAGAGAAGGCGGATGACCAGGCCCGTATCCCCCTCCACCCGGAGCAACAGCGCCTGCACTTCGTCGCGCGAAAGAACGACGGGAAGCTTGCGGGGCCGCTTGGCCCTGACAACATCCTGCAACCAGGGCAGATCCACGCCAAGCACCTCCCGATAGAGATACAGGAGCGCGGAAAGCGCCTGATTCTGCGTCGACGCCGACACCTCGCCAGTCACGGCCAGATGCGTGAGGAAGGCCGAAACCTCCGCAGCACCGAGCTCGCGTGGATGACGCCGTCCGCTAAACACCACGAAGCGCCAGACCCAGCGCAGATATATCTCCTCGGTACGGATACTGTAGTGCCTTGTACGCAAGGACTGCCGCATCACCTCCAGCAATCCAGGACGGGACGCCCGGTCATCCATGACAGATATCACTCCCTGATTACCCATCGAGAGTGTGGTATACCTCCAGCCTCCCCCAACAGGCTCAATAGGTTGCGCCTAAGTATCCATGCTATCCGTCATAGCCTTCGGGATAGCTATGCCTCATATTTGAGGCCTACTTAACGTTAGGTGGCTTATATGCGGTGCAAGGTTCACAAGGAGAGAGCATGTTTCAACTGATAATTTTGGCAGCCATCATCATTCCATTAGTGGCTATCTGCGATAATTTTGGCAGCCATCATCATTCCATTAGTGGCTATCTGCAAAAAGACTGGCCTAAATCCAGCCTTCTCAGTACTGGGCATCTTGGTTTTTATTGGCTTAATTATTTTTGGCCTAAAACTTGGCCGATCACCTTGGCCTGCCCTGGAATCAAAGGAGGGCGCTTAAATGATGTATGGCCTCTCTCTTCCTCACGTCATAATTCTTCTGGTTATGCTGGTACTTCCTTTGCTTGCTTTCAGAAAGGCGGTAATTCGTGCCGGCTTTTCACCTTACTGGCTCCTCCTGGGCTTGGTTCCCGGCGTGAGCCTAGTCCTACTGTGGCTCTTTGCATTCTCCAAGTGGCCCGCATACGAGAGGTAAAAGGCACCCGGAGAGTGGCTTAACGGGCAAAGCCCGGCTTCGGCCAGCCACCTAACCATACGTTCCAGGGGACGCGTGACATGCCGCCTCCCGCAGCTACCACCGGGGGCCGCGCCCCTGAACTCCACGTTAGATGCTTGGTTGCCGCTTCTTGCCCGCTTCGGTCGCGCCGTCTCAGCTTCTCCCTGCATCTCTGCGTTCACAGCCGCTGGGCTTCGGGGCTTCGGCAGGAGTCGTCATGTCGGGCTCCCGGCCGGGCATTCTGTCGCCGCCGCTGGGCGCGCTGTCAGCCAGGCCCGCGAGCCCAGTAGAGGGGCCAGTACTCCATCGCCAAACCTGCGTTCTGCCGGGGCTAACCCGAGCTCCGTTAGCGGGCCGGGCTTCGGCCCAATCCCCCGAATAGGGGTCCGTGATTCCCGGGCTTCAAATGGTGGGGTTCCTGCGCTACCTTCAGCTCAACTTCAAAGGTCGCAGATGCGATAGCCCGGCGCGTCTAACTCTGCGTTCCAGGCGACCCGGTACACGTCGGCTTTTACACCCAAGGGCGTCTGCGGGCGCCTGAACTCCACGTTAGGGGCAGCTCATGGATGAATATGAGTACGAATCTCGGGTAAGGATCATTGAGCTCGTAGAGGCCTTCAAAGCCGGCACCGCAGATATGCGCGAGCTAATCTACTGGCTCCATGGCTACTCAACCACACTAAGCCACATTGAAGACATCGCCAGCCTTCTCTCCCCACTGGACGCCAAGGGAGCTGAGCTAGATTCCATCCCCAAAGACGACCAAGCCCCAAACTGGGCGCCTGCGGCCTGGGCTCGAGTAAAGAAGACAGAGGCTGAAATTGTGGATTACTTCACTACCTACCTTAATCAGCACGGTGAAGCCCTGCTAACGGCAGCCGGCAAAGGCCTCTAACCGCCGACTTACAGGGGCCTCGCCCACCCCCTTCTTAATTCCCGCCCTTCAAATGCCCATTCGCCTGAGGTAGCGTTTAGCGCAACCATAGAAGCCGCTGCTCCCGTAGCTGGGCGCCCCTAACCATACGTTCCAGGCGACGCGGTACACTTCGGCTATTACACCCTAGGGCGTCTACGCGCGCCTGAACTCCACGTTAGGTACCATGAAGGCATCATCTTGAACTGGCTGCTATCCCTCGCATCTGCTGCCGTTTCAGCTGCAGCTTGCCTCCTTGGTGTGGCAATTGCTCTCTCTGCCTTCGAGGCCGGAGAGCTATGGCCGGCCGCCTTTTATGCAGCGATTATCTTTTCATATGGTGCCACGGTCCTACTGCTGCTTTCGTTCGCTTGGTACCGGCCAAGGCCATTTCAAGTAGCCGCAGCAGCTTGGGCCGGCATCGTACTGGTGAGTACATTCTTTATCGCCAGCCTGGATGTCGCGTTCATCTCAGGCCTGGAGTGGGGCTCTCAATTCGCAGCGGCCATGGCGGCATTCTTGGCATTCACTACAGTTCGTCGCCTGCAATTGCGCCAAGCCAAGGAGTAAAGGGCATCTACTCTTCAGCCAATGGCTGCCTGGCGATGGCATCGAACCCTGGGTGGCCGCCCCTGTCCGTGATTCCCGAGCTTCAAATGGTGGTGAGGCTGCGGTAACTTCAGTGCCAATTCGGGTGCCGCTGCTCCTGTAGCGCGGCGCCACCTAACCATACGTTCCAGGGGACGCCTTTCCATGCCGGCTGTTATGGCAGGCGGCATAGCGGCGCCCCTGAACTCCACGTTAGGCCCGTCTGCCGCTTGCTGTTCGCTTCGGCTATTCCGTAAAAATTTTTACCCATATTGGCTTCGGTGCGGCCGTTGCGGCTTCGGGTGTTCGCTCAGGTTCAGCCGCCGCTGGCTCAGCCTTGATTGCCCAGCACTGTCAGCACGGCGCGAACCGCTCCCCCGTTGTTTCTCTGCCCGGCCCGGGGCTCCGCCAAGCGCCGTTATCGGTCAGTGATTCCCGGGCTTCAAATTGGCGGGTGGCTTCGGTAAGGTCGGGGCTTATTGGGCGGTTGGTGCCCTGGCATTGGCCAGCGCCTAACTCCCGTTCCAGGGGACGCCTTTCCATGCCGGCTGTTATGGCGGCCGTCAGCGCGGCGCCCCTGAACTCCACGTTAGGGCGCAGGGAGAAAACATGTTCATTAGCACATACGGCTATGAGCAGATCACAGAAGATGGAAAGCGCCACCATGGCCTCTTCCATAAAGCCATAGATTTTGCGAATGGCATCGAACTTTTTGAAATTGGCACCCTAATGGGCGTAGATAGGTCGTTTGATGGGCCAGTTTATTGCCTCAAGAAGGATCAGGCCCGCATACCATTTATTGTGCAAAGTGCATCGGTTATTTCTGAAATGCCGATGAGCGCCTTCAATCGAAAGCCCCTTCGCTACCTCAATCCAGCCGCCGCCTTTCCCGAAGTAAGCGTTAAATTGTCAAGTCTTGGGCATGACTTAAAAAAGATCCCTCTTCTACGTGAACATATTTTCTATAGAAATGTTTGGGAAGAAGGTGATTCTCATGAGCACAAGTTTTCAGAAAACCCCGAGCTAAATAGCGCTTTCAAAGCCATTCAGGAAGCATTGCCTGTATTAATGTTTGAAGATTACAGAAGTTCAATTAACCCCAAGCCCTCTATATGCCGGCACGTTCTCCCCTGCGCCACTGATAAAATTTATGAGCCATATCGCTCTGGAGAAAATGAAGGGAAAAGTGTTTTCCTTGATGCACCAGAACAACCAGAGTCCCCTCAGGCGATAATCAATCGCATTGAGGAGCGCAGCCAGAAATCGCCAATTTCTATAGAAGAGCTAATGGCAGAGATAATAAGCGCTGAGCGGGGATATCTATTTTACGGAAATCTCTTTGCTAGCGCACTTATGAACAATGATAAAATGCTTCCTATCTTGAGAGCCTCGTTCGAGGAGCGTTATAGAAGTTATCACTCCTGCTTTGAAAAGTTTCTTTTAATGGTTTTTGGAATTTTCCAAAGCCGGCAGTCTTCAAGAGCAGTTTATGAGCGCTACTCCTGGAAAATAGCGCCCTAACAACTCGTTCAAGGCCGACGCGGCACCATTGGTTCAAAAATCAGAGGTCACGTGCGCGCGGCCTTAACTCCACGTTAGGTACAGGCATGAAAATTCACAGGCTCTCCATCCTCGTCCTGTTAGGCTCATGGCTTTCGAGCTGCGGCCTTTTGCCTGCCTGGGACCGGAGCACGGGTATCGTGGGCCAGGTAC
>JAJFBF010000050.1 GCA_020697295.1 Moraxellaceae bacterium
GCCGCCGATGGCGACGATGCCGTCGAAGCCTTCGCAGCCGGCCACCGCCTCGATGGAGTCGGCGATGATCTCGCGCGAGACCAGCGAGTACTTCATGCCCTCGGTGCCGTTGGCGATGCCGTCGGAGATGGTGATGGTGTTGAAGATCACGCCCTTGCCGCCGGCGGCGTTGGCGCCCTTCTCGGCTTCCTCGGCGAGCTTGTCGATGTGCATGTTGCAGGGCGTGACCATGGCCCAGGTCGAGGCGATGCCGATCTGCGGCTTCTTGAAATCTTCATCGGTGAAGCCGACGGCGCGCAGCATGGCGCGGCCGGGGGCGGCCTCGATGCCGTCCACCACTTCGGAGGAATGCTTGCGGATATTGTCGTTGTCGCTCATGGTCGTTTCCTGGTCTGCAAAGGTGTCAAAAATTTCAATTCTGTACTGTCGGGGCCGGGTTGCCTTGACCCGCGACATCGCAATCCGCAATCCGTAGCTCGGGCTTCAGTTCGACGCTCCGCCACTGTCGGGATGGGCGCCCCCGGCTGAAGTCCGACCTGCCTGAAGGGTCAGCGAATCAAGGGATCAAAGGGCCTTGGAAAACACCTGAGAATTGCGCTGGTAGTTATAAAGCTGCTTGCGCTCGGTCGGCAGGTCATCCACCGAGGCTGCCTTGAAGCCATGCTCGATAAACCACAGCGCGGTGCGCGTGGTCAGCACGAACAGTTTTTTCAGGCCCTTGTTGCCGGCGCGCTTTTCCAGGAATTCCAGCAGCTCGGTGCCGCGGTCGCCGTTGCGGTAGTTGGTGTGCACGGCGACGCAGGCAATCTCGCCGCTGGCAGGATTGCGCTCGTCCGAGGGCAGCGGATACAGCGCCGCGCAGCCCACGATCATGCCGTCGCGCTCGATGACCACGAAGTGGTTGATCTCGTTTTCGAGGCGCTCGCGCGAGCGGCGCACAAGGATGCCTTCCTCTTCCAGCGGCCGCATCAGCTCCAGCATGCCGCCGATGTCCTCGATTTCCGCCTCGCGGATTTCCTCATAAGGATCGTGCGTTATCAGCGTGCCGGAACCATCGCGGGTGAACAGCTCCTGCACCAGGGCGCCGTCACGCGCATACGAGATGATGTGCACGCGCTTGACGCCGCGACGGCAGGCCTCGCTCGCCGCATGCATGTGACGCAGCAGTTCACTGTCGAGCTTCTTGCCGCGCAGGTACTGGTCGACCTCGTTGGGGATCATCTCGCGCAGCAGGCGCTCGTCATTGGACTGGATGCCGTCGCGGTCGCCCAGGCAGATCAGCTTGTCGGCCTTGAGCGCGGTCGCGGCGGACACGGCCACATCCTCGGCAAGCAGGTTGAAGACTTCGCCGGTGGTGGAGTAGCCGGTCGGGCCGAGGATCACGATGTGGTGATTGGTGAGGTTCTTGCTGATCGCCTCGACATCCACCGCGCGCACCTCGCCGGTGAGGCCGAAGTCGACGCCATCGCGCACGCCATAGGGCTTGGCGGTGATGAAGTTGCCGGAGATGGCGTCGATCTTGGCACCGAACATGGGCGAGTTGGCCAGGCCCATCGAGAGCAGCGCCTCGATCTCGAGGCGGATGGAGCCGACGGCATCGAGCACGCCGCGCAGCGATTCGCGCGTGGTCACGCGCAGGCCGTTATGGATGGGCGTGGTGATGCCCATCTCGGCGAGGTTCTCGTCGATCTGCGGGCGTGCGCCGTGCACGAGCACGAGGCGGATGCCGAGCGAGTGCAGCAGCGCGATGTCGTGCACGATGTTGTGGAAATTGTCGTGGTTGACGGCCTCGCCACCAAAGAGCAGCACGAAGGTCTTGCCGCGATGGGCGTTGATATAGGGCGCCGAATTGCGGAACCAGTGGACGTACTGCTCGGACATGGTGTCCTGGAACGGGTGGGTGCTCACGGGCGTCACTCGGGGTAGCGGGGAAAACCGCCATTTTACGGGGGAAGGCAAGCGCGCGGGAAGGTGATGCGGCTGCAGAAAGTGGCGCAGGGCGTGCAGTGGACCCACCGGCAGTCCGGCGAGGGGGCTGTTCGCCAGTGGCGGCGGCTCGGGGTCGGGGGGGTGGGGATCAGAGGCAAAACTCACGGATCAACCCTTTCAGGACCTCCACGGTGGGTTTGATGCTGTCGAGGGCGATGAACTCGTCGGGCTGGTGGGCCTGTTCAATGCCGCCTGGCCCGAAGATTAGCGCATCCATGCCGAGTTGCCGGAAAAAAGGACCCTCGGTGCCAAAGGCGGCGGCTTCGGCCGCGTGCCCCGTCAGGCGCTCGGCGGCCCGCACCAGGGGGGAGTCGGCCGGCGTCTCCATCGCCGGGGTGCCGGCATAGATGGGCTCCACCGCGAGGGTGACGCCAAAGCGCGGCGCCAGCGGGGCCAGGCGGAGGCGGATCAGGCCGCGCAGCTCGTCCATGTCCATGCCCGGCAGGGGCCGCAGGTCGAACTGCAGTTCGCAGTGCGGGCAGATGCGGTTGGGGTTGTCGCCCCCGTGTATGCAGCCGAGGTTGAGCGTGGGCACGGGGATGGTGAAGGCGGGGTTGCGCCAGCGCGCCTGCAGTTCGCCGCGAAAGGCCAGCAGCTCGGTCATGACGGCGTTCATGGCCTCGAGGGCGTTGGCGCCGAGGCCGGGGTCGCTGGAGTGGCCGCTGCGGCCCTCGATGACCACGCGCTCCATCATCACGCCCTTGTGCATGCGCAGCGGACGCCGGCTGGTGGGCTCGCCGATCACGGCAAAGCGCGCCCGCGGCCGGCCGGCCTCGACCAGGGCGCGGGCGCCGGCCATGGAGCACTCCTCGTCGCAGGTGGCGAGGATGATCAGGGGAGCCTTGAGCGGCGTGTCCAGGAAGGCGCGCGCGGCCTCGATGGCCAGCGGGAAAAAGCCTTTCATGTCGGCCGTGCCGAGACCGTAGAGGCGGTCGTCGGCCTCGGTCAGCGTGAACGGGTCGAAGCGCCAGCGGCCCTGGTCCCAGGGCACGGTGTCGGTGTGGCCGGCCAGCACCAGGCCGCCCGGGCCCTGGCCCAGGGTGGCGATGAGGTTGGCCTTGCCGGGGGAGACTTCCTGGATTTCGCAGGCGAAGCCGAGGTCGGCCAGCCAGGCGGCGAGCAGGTCTATGACGCCGCGATTGCCCTGGTCGAGGCGCGGGTCGGTGCAGCTCACGCTGGGGGCGGCGATCAGCTCGGAAAGCATCTGCCGGAGATCGGGCGAGGCCATGGCGGGGTCCAGGAGAACGGGGGAGAAAGCTTAGGCGCTCTCGGCGCCGGGGCCAAGCGCCGGGCCGTTCCGCATGGCGGCCGGCGGTGGCTGCGCCCCGGGCAGGGCCCGCCGGACGGTCTTACGGGGCCCGCAAAGGCCGGGGGCCGCCCGCGCGCTAGCGCAGCACCACGGGCAGGTCGGGGAGTTCGTTGGGATTGCGGCCGTCGGAAGGAAAATGCCGGCGCAGCAGGTCGTTGACCGAGCGCACCGCCTGCAGGCTGCCTTCCTGGTAGCGGCCGGCGCGGAACGCCGTGGTCAGGGTGGCGCAGATCTCGGCCCAGGTTTCTTCGCCGGCGACCTGGTTCAGGCCCCGGTCGGCAAGGATCTCGACCTTGTGCTCGCAGAGCAGCACGTAGATCAGCACCCCGGTGTTCTCCTCCGTGTCCCAGACCCGGGTCTGGCCGAAGATTTCCACGGCGCGTTCGCGCACGGTCCGCTTTGACAGCAGGGCGCCGAGCGGCCAGTCACCCTCGACCACGAAGCGGATCTCGCCGCGGTGGCCCTGCTCGCCTTCGGCGACCGTCTGGCGGATGGCCTCCTGGACCGGGTCCGGGAAGGCGCGCCGGGTGGCGAGGGGGGTGTGCAGCAGGTGGGCGAGCAGGCGGGACATGGCATTCCTCCGTGGACCCATGATTCTGCGCAAGTCAGCGCCAAAGTCGATAGCGGGATTGCGGCATCCGGCCGCGCAGGTCGGGCCTTGGCCCGGCATCGCTGCCCGCCAGGCTAATGCCCGACCTGAAGGAGGCGTTGATGGGTCGGGCTTTAGCCCGACAATCCCGGTCACGTCGGGCAGGACGCTCCCGGCTGAAGCCCGATCTGCGGCCGCCGAGAGCCTCCTGCGGGAAGCGGCCCGACCTGCCGGCCGGCCCCCTTCCTTCGGAGGGGGCCGGCCGGGCCGCGACAGGCTACTGTCCGGGGCATGCTGCAGCGCCCGGCAAGGCGCTTGGGGGCAGTGGTCGTGCTCAGGGGCAGCGGTAGCTGTCCTGGGTGAGCAGGTCGATGCCGCAGTCGAGGTCGGAAACCCAGTCCAGGAAGCGGTGGATCATTTCCTTGCCGACAAAGGGACTGCCGTGCTGCGGGACCATCTGCTCCACGTCCATCTTGCGCACCATTTCGGCCCAGAGGCGGGTCACGCGGCGCGAGCACATATAGCGCTGGTGGAAGCCGCGCATGCTGGAGATATGGGTCTCGAAGTCGGTCACCGGCTTCACGTCGTCGACCATGGAGGCGCCCATGTCGCCGGAGAACAGGATCTTCGAGACCGGATCGTAGAACTGGAAGTTGCCCACCGAGTGCAGGAAGTGGGCCGGCACGCACTTGATCACGGAGTCGCCGAAGGGGATGTCGGCGCCCTGGTCGGGCAGTTCGATCAGGCGCTCGGTGACATCGGACTTCATCTGGCTGGTGATGAAGCCGGAGGCCAGGTGGGGCAGGAAGCGCGCCCACAACTTGGAGGCCACCACCGTCGCGCGGGTGTGCATGAGCCAGCGCGGCATGGAGGTGATGATGTCCGGATCCTGGTGGGAGGCGAACACATAGTCCAGGTCCTGCAGCTTGATGTGCTTGCTGACCTCGATGGTGAGCGGTGTATAGGTCAGGTCGCCGCCCGGATCCAGCACGGCGGCATGGCTGTCATGGAGGATCAGGAACTGGTTGGCCTGGACGCCGTCCCCCTTTACCAGGGACGAGAAACTGATGCACTTGTGGCGGCCATTGTCAAAAAGGACGGTGGCGGCCTGGTGGGGCAGCATGGAGTTCATGGATAAGGACTTCCGGGACAGGGAGGGTGCGGATATTCGGGCTTTGCCCCTGATGGCGTATTGACGTGCATCAACCGCCTCCGGCGCCGGCCCGGATGAGCGGGGGCCCTTCGGATGAGCGGGTATTGTTCCAAAGGGGTAGGAGTCGCTAGCGTGGCATCACGGTCCGTGCCAGACGCGAGCAAAACAGGATTTTCATAACCACAAAGGACCGGCGGGAGGGAGCCATGCCAACGATTTATCGCCATCGCGAGGACATTCTGCCCAGCGTCATCGTACTGGGCATCTTCGCGATCCAGGTCTGCACCTTTTTCTTCGTGGAGTCGCTCTGGGCCGTGGCCGGCGTCATGCTGACCTTGCTGGCCTGCTCCGCGATGCCGGGCTCCATCTCGCACAATCACCACCACGTGCCGACCTTCCGCCAGTCCTGGCTGAACCGTCCCTATGAAGTCCTGCTTTTTCTCCAGACCGGCGTGCTGCCTTTCGCCTGGACGCTTCACCACAACCTGGGCCATCACAAGGACTACCTCGACCAGGAAAAAGATCCCGCCAACTGGCGCCTGCCCGATGGCAGCGTAATGTCGCGGGTGCGTTACGACGTGGTGGGGGCGCTGCGCATCTATCCGGAAATCTTCCGCATCGGCCGCGGCTTTCCGGAACTGTTCCGCCGCTTCAAGCTGTGGAGCACCGTCGCCCTCGCCGTGCTCGCCGTGTTCGTGATGCTGGATCCGGCCAAGGCCCTGCTGCTGTTCGTGGCGCCGATCCCGGTCATGTACCTGGGGCTGATGGACAACACCTACATGCAGCACTCGGACCTTGATACCGACTCCGAGCTGACCGCCTCGCGCAACACCACCAGCCGCCTCTACAACTTTATCTCGTGGAACCTGGGCTATCACACGGCCCACCACATGAAGCCCTATGTGCACTGGAGCCGGCTGCCGGACCTCCACGTCCGCCTTGAGTCACGCATTCCCGAAGGGCTCAAGTGTGACTCGGTCCTGCTCTCGGCCTGTGGCTATCGCCATTCCCGCGATGCCCTCCAGCCCGAGGTCATCTGTTACATGCGCCCGGCCGCACCCGCGCGCTGGTCGCCGGCCCAGCTCCGCCTCGCCGCCTGAGCGGCGCTTTTGCGCCGGCGCGGGCGCTCCCCCCTTGTTCCTGTGATACGCGGCCGCTACTGTTGCGGCCTCACGTATCCGGAATGAATTCATGCTCTATCAAATGGTGTTGCGTCTGCTGCTGAGCGCGGCGGGTCTCGGGCTGGCGGCGGTGTGGCTGGACGGCGTGCATGTCACGCAGGCCTCCACGCTGTTCTGGGCAGCGCTGTTGCTGGGCATCGCCAACAGCGTGGTGCGACCGGTCGTCATTCTGCTGACCTTGCCCGCCACCGTCCTGACCCTGGGGCTCTTCCTGCTGGTGATCAACGCCGCCATGCTGGGCCTGGTGTCCTGGATCCTGCCGGGCTTTGCGCTGGACGGCTTCTGGGCGGCGCTCGGGGCCTGGGTCATCGTCGCCTTGCTGCAGGCGCTGGGAACCCTGCTTGCCGGCGGCAAGCGCTTCAGCATCAAGGTCGAGCGCCTCGACGACCGCTGATCCGAAATCGCATCCCGCTGAAACAGGCTCCTGGGGGGGCCTTTTTCATGGCTGGTCGCCACGCTGGCCGGGGTCCGGCGACGCAAAAAAAAGACCCCTTCAGGGGTCTTTTTTGTCGCGAGCGTGACGCTTACAGGTCGTAGCGCAGGCCCACGAAGATGCCGTCGAGTTCAGTGTCAACGGCCAGGCCCGGGGCGATCGAGAACTGGTCGTTGATGTAGAAGCGAGCCGCCACCTGGGCGCCCAGGCCGTCGTCCGACAGCATGTCGTTGGAGGACAGCTTGAGGTCGCCTTCCAGCTGGATATTGGGCTGCACCTTGAAGCGCATGCCGGCATTGGCGATGAAGCCGGTGTCGTCCTCTTCGTAGCCGCCGAAGACCGGATGGTTCCACTCGGCTTCGATGTGCAGGAGCTTGATGCCGGCGTGGAAGCTCATGTTGCTCTTGAGCGCCTGGTGGTACTGCACGCCGAACTCCAGGCCGGTGACATCCACGTTGGGGTCGTAGTCGCCGAAGTAGACACCACCGACCAGGCCCACATTCTTGGCGATGTCGAAGGCGCCGTTGAAGAAGAGGGCATCGCCGTCGCCTTCGAGTTCGCCAAAGCCGCCTTCCACATAGTTGTAGTTAAGGTCGGCAGCGGCAGCGCTGCCGGAGGCGGCGAGGGCAAGGGCGAGCAGACCGCCACGAATCAGGTTTGCAGACATCAGGTAAAACTCCGTACACATAAGATCGAGGTTCCATCTTAGCCATGTCGTCCGCACGCAACAGTGCGCCAGCGCTCTTTCGTGATCCCGCTCACAGGCATATTTGTGAGTTTGTGTATCCGGGCGCTCAAACAATGGACACATATCTGGCGCTTGTTGAAACAGACAGGTCTGCCCGCCTGACCTAGATTTTGACGAGGCTGATTCGTGCCTGCCGCTTCCGGAGACCTGTCATGCGATCGATCCTGTCCATGGTCCTGCTGCTGGGGATGACACTTGCCGGTGCTGCCGGGGCGGCTGATGGCAGCTCCTCCGCCACGTCCTCGCCGCCGGCCCCGCAGGGCCAGCAATCACAGAGTCAGCAACAGGAAGGAGCGGCGGGCAGCCGGGAGTATGCGCCCGGCAATACGGGCCAGAATCGCCAGCATGACACCCGGCTCGAGGCGGAAGACCAGTCCAATGCCGATGCGGATGTCGAGCTGACCCGGAACATCCGGCGCGCCCTGACCGACGACTCCACGCTCTCGATGAACGCGCATAACGTGAAGATCATCACTGCCGCAGGCAATGTCACCCTGCGCGGTCCGGTGAACAGCGAAGCCGAGCGGCGCAAGGTGGAGGCCATCGCGAAGCAGGCGGCCGGCGGCCGACCTGTCGTCAATGAGCTCGAGGTCGGCAAGCGCTGAGATCCTGACAAGAGGAGACGCGGCCGGGCGCTGATAGAGGCTGCTGTCCCCGTTCCAGCGGGTATCGTGGCCGCGACCGAACGGAGCCGGGAGTAACGCGAGCGGCAGGGCGGGGTGCCTGGCAGGGCCGGCTTGCCGCTCCGGTTCTCCGGGCGTCGGCAATCACGGCGCCGGCAAGTTCGCCGGCGCCTGAGATGAACCAGGCAGACCAATGGGAGGCATCATGACTACCGCAGTCTTTGGCACCGCCGAATCCGAGGAAGTGGCGCGTCATATCGTGGAGGATCTCAAGGATCGGGGCATCGTGCCGGAAAACATCTCGGCACTTTTCCCGGAGAAAAGCACCAGCCAGAACTTTTCCGAAGAGCAGAACACCAAGATGCCGGAGGGCGCCAGCACCGGCGCCGGCGTGGGCGGCGTGCTGGGCGGTGGCCTTGGCTGGCTGGTGGGGGTGGGCACGCTTGCCATTCCGGGCCTGGGGCCCTTCATCGCCGCCGGGCCCATCCTGGCCGCCTTGAGCGGTGCCGCCGCGGGCGCCGCGGTGGGCGGGCTGACCGGCGCCCTGATCGGGCTCGGTATTCCCGAGCATGAGGTCAAGCATTACGAGGAAAAACTGGGGCAGGGCAGCATCCTGCTGTCGGTGCAGGCCGCCGATGCCACCGAGGCTGACCAGATCCGCCAGATCTTCGAGCGCGACGGCGCCAAGGACGTGGCGGTAGTCTGATCCGGGGTGGCGGCCCGCCGCCAACGGCTTGTCCCTGGCCCAGCAAAAAGCCCGCCCTGTGCGGGCTTTTTGTTGGGCGGCCCGCGGAGGCTGGCGGTTTCAGGCAGTGATCCAGACAGTGATCCAGGGCGCCTGGAAATGGCCGTGCCGCGTGACGGCCCTTCAGGCGCCGCCGTCAAACCCGGACTGGCGCCAGGCCTCGTACACCACCACGGCCACGCTGTTGGAGAGATTGAGGCTTCGGCTGTGCGGGCGCATGGGCAGGCGCAGGCGCTGCTCCGGAGGCAAGGCCTCCAGGACCTCTGCCGGCAGGCCGCGGGTTTCCGGGCCGAACAGGAAGGCGTCGTCCGCGCGCACGGCCAGCTCGTGATAGGAGCGGGCGCCCTTGGTGGTAAAGGCAAAGAGGCGGCCCGGTCGCACCGCGGCCAGGAAGGCGTCCAGGGAATCGTGGACCTGCAGTTCCGCCCATTCGTGATAGTCGAGGCCGGCGCGGCGCAGCTTGCTGTCGTCCAGGTCGAAGCCGAGCGGGCGTATCAGGTGCAGGCGGGTGCCAGTGTTGGCGCAGAGCCGTATGATGTTGCCGGTATTGCCGGGGATCTCTGGCTGGAAAAGCACGACGTGGAACACGGGGGGCGTCCTGGGGGCGACGGGCCGACAGTGTAGGCAGGGCAGGCTTTTACGCCAATGTCCCTTGTCTGTGTCAACCAGCTCCGGGCCAAGGGCGTTAGCCCATACAACAGGCACTTTATTCTATTCAGGGGATATCACCATGCAAAAACGGATCACAGCCATTCTGCTCGCGGCCAGCCTCGGCGCCGCCTCCTCCCTGGCGCTGGCTGAAGGGGCGCCCGCCGCGCCGGCCGCCCCGATGGGCCCCATGGGCGGCAAGGGTGAGGCGCGGCCGCAGGCCGGCGGCCCCGGCATGGAAAAGGGCGAGCGCCGCGGCATGGGCCCCATGGCCGGCAAGCGCATGAAGCAGGAAAAGCTGGAGAGCTTCACCGAGGAGTCGGTACGCAAGATGGCGGACGGCCGTGTCATCAAGCGCCAGATCGAGCAGAAGGTGGGCGAGGGCAGCTTCAGCCGCAAGGAAGTCGTGACCAATCCCGAGGGCAAGACCATGACCCGCACCATGACTGCCACCCTCAACAAGGACAAGAAGACCTGGACACGCAAGGTCGACGTGGTCGAGTTTGACGGCTCCACCTGGTCGCGCAGCCAGGACGTGCCGGCCATGCACGGGCCGGACGGTGACGACATGGGCCCCGCCGCCCACGGCCCGGCCCGCCCGGGCAAGGCCGAACGCCCGAAGAAAGCCAACTGAGGCCGGGGACCGTCCATGCGAGTTGTCGCGGAACAGGGGCTTGCGTATGGTGGCGTTCCCGCCGCCACCACCGCCGCCATGACAACCCCTGCCCCCATCACGCTTGATGCCTTCCTGCGCTCGGTCGGACGCCGCGCCCAGGTCATGGCCGAGATCGGCACCCGGGACCGCGATGCGGCCCTCGATATCGTGCAGGACAGCATGCTGGCCCTCGCCACCCGTTATGCGCACAAGCCGCCTGCGGAGTGGGGCCCGCTGTTCCAGACCATCCTGCAGAGCCGCATCATGGATTTCCATCGCGCCCGCACCCGGCGGGGGCGCTGGATGACCTGGCTGGCCCCCTCCGCGGACGATCCCGAGGCCGACCCCTGGGCCGACATTCCCGAGGTCGCAAGCTCCGACCCGGCGCTGCTGCTGGAGCGGGCCCGTGACATGGAGACCGTGTCCGCGGCCCTGGCCGCGCTCCCCTTGCGCCAGCAGCAGGCCTTCATGCTGCGCGTCTGGGAAGGTCTTGATACCGCCGCCACCGCGGCGGCCATGGACTGCTCCGAAGGCAGTGTGAAAACGCATTTGTCGCGCGCGATGCACAGTATGCGCGCGCGCCTGGAGGCGAATGATGAACAAGAGTGAACTTCTTCCGCCGCAGGATCGCGAACTGGCCGCCACCCTGCGCGACACGCTGGAGCGCAAGGCGACGCAATCCGATCCGCTGCTCGAGGCGGCCCTGGCCGCCACGCGTGCGCAGATCGCCGCGCGACCGTCGCGGCAGATCCGCCACCCCTGGTGGCTGGCCGGTGGCTTTGCCGTGGCCGCGAGCGTGGCCATGCTGGTGGTGGGCCTGCCGGCGCAGGAATCTTCGTCCGCCACTCCGGGCAATACAGTGGCCGAAAGCGTGGCCATGCCGGATGCCGACCTGCAGTTCCTGCAGGACATGGACCTGCTGGTCGCGATGAACGAGAGGGGCTCATGAAGGCCAGGCTGATGTGTGCATTGCTGCTGGCGCTTGCCGGTGGCCCGGTCTTCGCGGAGGGCCGCCCCTTCGACAGCCTCGACCCCGAAACCCAGGCCGCGCTGGCGCGTGCGCGTCCCACCTGGGACAGTCTGCCGCCGGCACGCCAGGACGAGCTGGTGCGCCGCGCCCAGAAGTGGCGCCAACTGCCGCCCGAGAAAAAGGAAGAGATGCGGCAGCGCTACGAGCGCTGGCGCGAGCTGCCTCCGGAAAAGCGCCAGGAACTGAACCAGCGCTACCAGGAATTCCGCCAGCTGCCGCCCGAGCAGCGCGAGCAATTGCGCGAGCGCTGGCAGCGCATGTCGCCCGAGGAGCGCGATGCCCGGCGCCAGCGCTTCCAGGAGGGCCGCGAGGCCGGCGAAGGGCCCTGGAGTGAACGCTCCGAACGCCCTGGCCGCGGCAAGGATCGTGATGGCCGGGCCGCCGGCCCCGGTCGCGAGGACGCCTCCGGCCAGCAGGGGCCTGGCAAGGGCGCGCAAAAGGAGAAGGGCAGGGGCCAGCAGAAAGACAAGGAAAGGGGCCCGCGCAAGGAGCGTGAGCCGGATACCGGCGAAGGCTTTTAGGCCTCCGACCGATCCTCAAAAAAAGGCGCCTACCGGCGCCTTTTTTCATTTCTCACTTTCAGTACTTCAGGCGCCCTTGCCCCACGGGACTTCCTCTTTCAGTGTTCCGCTTCGTCTTCTTCCTCGCCACCAACTTCCATGCGCAGCTCCTTGATCTTGCGCGTGAGCGTGTTGCGGCCCCAGCCCAGCAGCTCGGCGGCGTCGCGTCGGCGGCCCCCGGTCTGGTTGAGCGCGCAGGTGATCATGATGCGTTCAAAGGCGGGCAGGGCGGTGTCGAGCAGGGGCTGCCCACCCTGCGCCAGTTCCTTGCGCGCCCAGTCGGACAACGCCTGCTCCCAGCCCTGGGTCAGGTGGGCGGGCTCGGCATCGCCGCCCTGGCGCAGCTCCGGCGGCAGGTCGCCGACCAGGATCTCGCGGCCCGAGGCCATCACTGTCATCCAGCGGCAAGTGTTTTCCAGCTGCCGCACATTGCCCGGCCAGGGCAGGGACTGCAGGTAGGCGGCGGTCTCGGGGCGCAGCACCTTCGGCTCCACCGCGAGCTCGCGCGCGGCGCGCAGCAGGAAGTGGCCGGCCAGCGTCGGAATGTCCTCGCGGCGGTCGCGCAGGCGCGGGATGTGTACGCGGATCACGTTGAGGCGATGGAACAAGTCCTCGCGAAACTTGCCGTCGGCGACCAGGCGTTCCAGGTTCTGGTGGGTGGCGGCAATGATGCGCACGTCTCCCTTGACCGGAGTGTGGCCGCCGACGCGGTAGAACTCGCCATCGGCCAGCACGCGCAGCAGGCGCGTCTGGGTATCGAGCGGCATGTCGCCGATCTCGTCCAGGAACAGCGTGCCGCCGTTGGCCTGCTCGAAGCGGCCCTGGCGCTGCGAGCTGGCGCCGGTGAAGGCGCCCTTTTCATGGCCGAAGAGCTCGGACTCCATGAGGTCTTTCGGGATCGCCGCCATGTTGAGCGCGATAAAGGGGCGCGCGGCGCGCGGCGAGTGCCGGTGCAGGGCATGCGCGACCAGCTCCTTGCCGGTGCCCGATTCGCCGTTGATAAGCACGGTGATGTTGGAGCTCGAGAGGCGGCCAATGGCGCGGAAGACCTCCTGCATCGCCGGTGACTCGCCGATGATCTCGGGACTGGGGGTGCTGGCGACCGGGGCATCGGCGCCCTGCTTCTGCTCGTGGTGGTGGGCGACGGCGCGCTTCACCAGCGCGATGGCCTCGTCCACGTCAAAGGGCTTGGGCAGGTATTCAAAGGCGCCGCCCTGGTAGGAGGACACCGCCGATTCCAGGTCGGAGTGCGCCGTCATGATGATGACGGGCAAGTCCGGATGTTCATTGCGGATCCTGGTGAGCAGGGCCAGGCCGTCGATGCCGGGCATGCGGATGTCGCTGATGATGGCGTCGGGCTGCTCCTTCGAGAGGCGGTCGAGCGCCGAGTTGCCATCCTCGAAGGTGGTGGCGGCGAGGCCTTCCTGCATCAGGGCCTTTTCCAGCACCCAGCGGATGGAGCGGTCGTCGTCGATGATCCAGACCTTATTTGCTGACATGGTCCTGCTCCACAGGTAACAGAATGCTGAAGATGGTTTGGCCAGGGCGGGACTCGCATTCGATCAGGCCCTGGTACTGGTGCACGATGTCCTGTGCAATCGAGAGGCCAAGTCCGCTGCCATTGGCGCGACCACTGACCATGGGATAGAAAATCGTCTCCAGCAGCGGCGCCGGGATGCCGGGGCCGTTGTCGATGATGTCGACGCGGATGACCAGGCGGTGGCGGGTGGCGCCGATGGTGAACTGGCTCATGTGACGCGTGCGCAAGGTGATGCAGGGGGCCTCCTGCGCCGGGTTCTCGAGCAGCGCCTGCAGGGCGTTGCCGGCGATGTTGAGCAGGGCCTGGATGAGCTGGTCGGGGTCGGCGGTGATCTCCGGCAGCGAGGTGTCGTAGTCGCGGCGCAGTTGCACGCGCTCGCCGGCCTCCACCAGGATCAGCGCGCGCACCCGCTCCAGGCATTCGTGGATGTTGACCGGGCGCAGCTCCGGCAGCTTGCGCGGGCCCAGCATGCGGTCGGCGAGGTTACGCAGGCGGTCCGCCTCTTCGATGATGATGCTGGTGTAGTCGCTGACATCCGCGCCTTCCGGGCGCTTGGCCAGCAGCTGCGCGGCGCCGCGGATGCCGCCCAGCGGATTCTTGATCTCGTGCGCGACGCCGCGCACCAGGGCGCGCGTGGCCTGGTGGTTGGCCAGCAGGGCTTCCTCGCGCGCGATGCGCAGCAGCCGGTCCACCTGCTGGATTTCCAGCATGAGGTTGACGGGTTCGCCCGGCCCCATGAGCAGGCCCACCGAGAAGTCCACGGTGATTTCCTGGCCGCCGGCGCGCAGGCGCACCTCGCGCTTGGTGAAGGGATGCAGGGTGGCCAGGCTCTCGCGCAGCTCTGCCGCCGTGTCGGCCCCGTCCTGCTCCAGGAAGATGTCGCGGAACAGCGCCCCCACGGCGCGCGCGCGGCTGATGGCCAGCAGCGCCTCGGCGGCCGGGTTGAGGTAGCGCACACGCAGCGCCTGGTCCACCACCACTATGGCCGTGGTGAGGTTGTCCAGCACCCGCCGGGGGAAGTTGGGGTCGTGCATAGGATCCTGCCGTCAGCCGGGCTGACCTGTTTGGGATTCACGGAGCAATAACTGCACCAACCCGGTTCAAACCGCCCACATCAGGCCGGGACAGGGCCGGGAGCCGATCCATGATAGTTTATGCCCTGTTTGGGTGCGCCGTTATGCCTTTTATTGGTGCGTCCTGCGGAAAATTCCGGATGGGGCCGGGGTTGTCTCGCTGGCCGCTGGCAGGGGGACGGGCGTACAATCGCGCGCTTTTCAGCCAGGCCTTGAAGCCAGGAGTCCTCCACCATGTCCCAGTCATCGCCCAAGGTCGGCTTTGTCAGTCTCGGCTGCCCCAAGGCCCTGGTGGATTCCGAGCGCATCCTGACCCAGCTGCGCTCCGAGGGTTACGAGATCTCGGCCAGCTATGACGGCGCCGATCTTGTCGTCGTCAACACCTGCGGCTTTATCGATTCCGCCGTGCAGGAGTCGCTGGACGCCATTGGCGAGGCCCTGGCCGAGAACGGCAAGGTCATCGTCACCGGCTGCCTGGGCAAGAAGGCGGACGTGATCCGCGCGGCCCACCCCAGTGTGCTTGCGGTCACCGGCCCCCATGCCTATGAAGAAGTGATGGGCGCCGTGCACCAGTACCTGCCGCCCAAGCATGATCCCTTCCTGGACCTGGTGCCGCCGCAGGGCGTGCGCCTGACGCCCAAGCACTACGCCTATCTCAAGATTTCCGAGGGCTGCAACCACCGCTGCACCTTCTGCATCATCCCCTCCCTGCGCGGCGACCTGGTGTCGCGGCCCATCGGCTCGGTCATGACCGAGGCCGAGAACCTGGCCAAGGCCGGCGTCAAGGAGCTGCCGGTGGTGTCCCAGGACACCAGCGCCTACGGCGTCGACCTCAAGTACAAGCTGGACTTCTGGGGCGGCCGCCCGCTGAAGACGCGCATGAAGGAAATGTGCGAGGCCCTGGGCGAGCTCGGCGTGTGGGTGCGCCTGCACTACGTCTACCCGTATCCGCATGTGGACGACATCATCCCGCTGATGGCCGAAGGCAAGATCCTTCCCTACCTAGACATCCCCTTCCAGCACGGCAGCCCCACGGTGCTGGCGCGCATGAAGCGCCCGGCCCATGCCGAGAACACCCTGGCGCGCATAAAGAAGTGGCGCGAGATCTGCCCCGAGCTGACCATCCGCTCCACCTTCATCGTCGGCTTCCCCGGCGAGACGGAAGCGGAGTTCGAGGAACTGCTGGCCTGGCTCAAGGAAGCCGACCTCGACCGCGTGGGCTGCTTTGCCTATTCGCCGGTGGAAGGCGCCCGTGCCAACGAGATTGCCGACCCGGTGCCGGAAGAGGTGAAGCAGCAGCGCCTGGACCGCTTCATGCAGCTGGCGGCGGACATCTCCGCGGCGCGCCTGCAAAAGAAGGTGGGCACGGAGATCGACGTGATCGTCGACGAGATCGACCTGGAGGAAGGGGTGGCCATTGCCCGTTCCAAGGCCGACGCCCCGGAGATCGATGGCAATGTGTTCGTGACCCGCGAGGATCTTGCCAGCATCAAGCCCGGCGACATCCTGCGTGTGCGGGTCACCGAAGCCACCGAGTACGACCTCTTCGCCGAGTGAGAGCCTGTCCCGGCAGGTCGGGATTTATCCCGACGGGCATGCGGCTGAAGGCCCGACTGAGATGAGCTCCCGGGCGGGCCGGCGCGGTAGCCGTCCCGGCAGGCGGTCGCCAGGAGGGCGTGCCGCCAGCCCGGCGGCCCGCGCCGGCAGGGCCGCAGGGGGCTTGTAACTACTGTTTGTCGCCGTGTTGTTGCTTTGTAAGTGACGGCGGCTGACCATGCAGACAGGCTTCGCCATTCCGGCCGCCCCGCGGAGGAGTCTTGTGATGCAGACCACCCCCAGCCTTCAGGCGGGAAACCAGCGTGAGTTCCTTCGGGTCAGGCCCGAGGTTCAGGCCGGAGTGACGGTCCACATCAACGGCTCGGACTTCATCGAGATCCAGAAGGTGCTCGACCTCAGCGAGGGGGGCATCCAGCTGCGCGTGCCGCACCGTTTCGAGGGCTGCCATATCGATGGATTGGTCGGACTGGTCATTGCCCTGCCGGTGTCCGATATCAAGCCGTTCCGGCTTGAAGGCCGCATCCGGCACATCCGCGACGACACCTTTGGCATCCAGTTCGTCGGCTGCAGCGAGAAGTCCCGGCTGCTGCTGCGACGCTATATCGCGCAGCGTCTGCGCGACGAAGACGGCATTTTCTCCTACCTGAAGTACCGTCTGGGCCTGACCCGCTAGGCGGACCGGCCGCCATCCCGCCGCAGGCCGCTCTACAGGTCATCTGTAGGTTGGGCTTTAGCCCGACAACGACCGCCCCGTCGGGCTAAAGCCCGACCTGCCCCCGCCTACCGCCCGACCTGCGCACTGCCGTGCGGGCAGGTGCCATTCCTTTCCTGAATTGACCAGTCTGCTTGACGCCCTTTGCGGGGAATCACTAAGGTGGGCCACCCGTACAGGGACACGACAACAAGGAGACGCCCCCATGCTGAAGAAAATTGCCCTGGCCGCCGCGCTGGCCCTGCCCGCCATGGCTTCCGCCGCGCCCTACCTGGTGATGGGCGCCGCCTCCGGCTCCGCCGACCTGGCCGATGTCGAGGCCCTCGGCTTCACGCCCGGCGTCTACAGTAGCGACGATGGCTTCACGCGCGCCCTGGTCGGCGTGGGTTTCGGCCTCAACCGCAATCTCGCCGTCGAAGGTATTTACATGACCGAGGCGGAAGCCACGGTGAAGCAGCCGGGCCGCGAGGACACCCTGAAGAGCTCCGCCCTGCAGTTTGCCATCATCGGCTTGGCGCCGGTCGCGCCCCAGTTCAGCCTGTTTGCCAAGCTGTCGGCGAACTATATGAAGGTGGAGTACGAGTCCACGTTACTCCTGGGCGATGAGGACACCAAGTTCCAGGTCGGCTTTGGCGCCGGCGCGCTCCTCCAGGTCAGTGACCAGGTTGGCCTGCGCCTGGCCGCCGAGCGTGTCCAGGTGCGTGACGCCATTGCCGGCGCCGGTGATTCGGATATTGACCAGGCCAGCCTCGCGGTGACCTTCTCGTTCTGATCCGGCTGCGGGCCTCGCCTGCGGGGGAGATAAAAAAACGGACCGCTTGCGGTCCGTTTTTTTATGCGCCATAGGGAGCCGGGCCCACCCGGGTGAAAAGCGGTGGCGGGGTCAGCACTGCGCGGCCCCGCTAGCGCACGACCGCATCGTATTCCAGCCAGAAATTGGCGCCCTGGCCGGCCATGGTGCCCGACAGCGGGACCCGGACATGCGTGATGTTGGCATCGTAGCCCGCGGGCGCGCCGCCTGCGGCGGATACCGGCGTGTAGAGATAGGTGGCGCCGCCGTCGTTCGAATACTGCACGGTGCCCAGCGTGAGTCCGGAGCCCGGAGTGCCCTGGCTGAGCTGCACGCCCTGGCCGGCGCCGAAAGTATCGAGACGGAAGGCGGTAAAGGGGCTGAGGTTGTCGATGGCGATCACGGTGCTGGCGACGCCAAAGCCGATATTGGAAATATAGACACGATAGCGGATGACCTGGCCGGGATTGGCGGTCGCCGAGGACGAGGTCTTTACGGTGGTGAGCTGCGGCGTCGGCGCGACGGTCACATTGACGCTGGCGCTGTCGTTGCTCGTGCTCTGGTTGAGGCCCGTGTACGACACCAGGCTGGCGGTGTTCGTGCTGACCACGCTGGCGGTGACACTGGCGCCGCGCGCGGTAAGGGTGAGGGTGGCATCGGCCTGTCCGGCCAGGGAGGCCACGGTCCAGCGGTCGGGAATGCCGTTGGCGTTGCTGTCAGTGAAGGTGCCGGCGCTGGCGCTATGGCTCAGGTAGACCACATCGGGCGGGAGCACGTCGCTGATGATCACGCTGGTGGCGGCGTTGAAGCCCAGGTTGCGCAGGGTCACGGTGTAGCTGAAGGTGCTGCTGGACGTCACCAGGCTGGCACTGGCGGTCTTTTCCACCTGCAGGTCGCCGGGGAACAGCTGGTTGCCGCTGGGGCCGTCCATGTTGTCAATGATGTTGCCGGGCAGGTTGCCGCCGTTGGACGAGGAAATGTGGAAGCCCATGTTGGTGGGTCCGCTCAATCCCAGCGCGGACCAGGCCAGCCGCGCCTCCATCTGCAATCCGGTGCTGCCGCCGCCCGTGGCGGAATACAGCGCGGTTTCGCCGCCGACGGTTCCGGGCATTCTGTAGCCGTCGGAAAAGCCGCCGCTGGTGAGGACATCACCGCCCGTGACGGCAGCCGTATAGGTATAGAGGGAGACATCGGTGTTGCGGTTGCTGCCGGACCATTTCACGCGCATGACCCTTTCACCGGTATTCATCTTCTGGTCGCCACTGGTGTCCATGTAGAACCACCAGTCGGTGACGTTGCTCGCGTTGTTCCAGCGCTCCAGATAGAAATAGAGATTGGTGTTGTCCCAGGTGAAGGCAAAGCCCTTGAGGTCGCGGCCGGCGGAGCCCAGGGAGCCGTCGCGTTCGCAGGCGGTGGCGCTCTGGCAGTCGCTGCTGATCTGGTCGGCGTTGGTGAGGATGTTGGTGCCGCTGGTCCAGTCGGTGAAGCTGCCGTCAATCGTAATGGTGCGGGTGATGAGGGCAGCCTGCGCCGCGCCCGCCAGCAGCAGGCTGGCCAGGAGCAGCAGGGCATTCATCAGGGGGCGGCGGGACAGGGACATCGGCGCGGTACGGCAGGGGGTCATGACGCGAGCATGGTCAGGGGCGCGCGAGTAGGCAAGCGCGAAGCGGACCAAAGGCCGGCGCGGGGCCTCGGGCGCGCCGTGGCGGGTCGGTGCAGGCTCGTGGACGGGCCGTTGGCCGCCAGTGTGGCCGGGGTGGCAGCGATTCGATCCGCCAGTGCCGGCCTCAGGGCACGGCGGCGAGGTGGACGGCTTCGCCGGCCTGCTCGCTGCACACGCGCGAGAGCAGGGCGCCGAGCTCTTCGCCGGTAGTGTTGCAAACCCAGCGTTCGCCCTGGCGGCCGCAGTGGAAGCCGCCCGAGCGCGCCGCCACCCAGATTTCCCGGGTCGCGCCCTGCCGGTTGACGATGACCTTGCTGCCGTTGGCGAAGGTCAGGGTCAGGATGCCGCCACTGGTTTCCATGTCGAGGTCCAGGTCGAGCGCCTCGAGGGCATCCTCGATGGCGAGCAGGGACGCGTCGACGGCGGTATTGAATTCAGTGTCATTCATGGCGGGACCGGGAAGAGGGGGCAGGCAGGGCATCATAGCGGTGAAGGCGCAGGTACGCATCGGCGGTTCCGGTCGCCCTGCTGCGGCCGGGGCCCTATAATCGCCCCTTGCCTGATCGTCGGAAGACCCCATGCCGCGCCTGTTGCTCCTTATGACTGTTGCCCTGCTGGCCGCTTGTGGCCAGAAAGGCCCGCTTTACCTGCCCTCCCCGGCCGTCACCGCGCCCGCCACGCCGGTCGCCGGCCCTGCGCAAGTGGCGCCGGCTCCGGTGGCTTCCGGAGCTGGCGCGCCCGCCGCCGATGGCGGGGAAGGGGCAGCGCCGGTCCTCGCGCCGGCAGCGCCCGTCACCGAATCCGAATCCCGCGCGCGCACCACGCCCGCCGCCCAACCCTGAGTCGTCCATGGATCATTTCAATTACCGCGACGGCGACCTTTGCGCCGAGAATGTCTCGCTCGACACGCTGGCCCGCCGCTTTGGCACGCCCACCTATGTGTACTCCCGCGCCACGCTGGAGCGGCACTTCCGCGCCTTTGACGACGCCTTCGCCGGCATCAACCACCAGGTCTGCTATGCGGTGAAGGCCAACTCCAATATCGCCGTGCTCAATGTCCTGGCGCGCCTCGGCGCCGGCTTCGACATCGTCTCCGGCGGCGAGCTCGAGCGCGTGCTTGCCGCCGGCGGCCAGCCCGGCAAGATCGTGTTTTCCGGCCTCGGCAAGCAGGAAAGCGAGATTGCGCGCGCGCTCGATGTGGGCATCGCCTGCTTCAATGTGGAGTCCGATGCCGAGCTTGATCGCATCAACGATGTCGCGGTCAGCAAGGGCCGCATTGCGCCGATCTCGCTGCGCGTGAACCCGGACGTGGATGCGCAGACGCATCCCTATATCTCCACCGGGCTCAAGGAAAACAAGTTCGGCATCGATATCAACGCCGCCATGGGTGTTTACCTGCGCGCCCAGCGCATGCCGGGATTGCGCATCGTCGGCATCGACTGCCATATCGGCTCGCAGCTGACCCAGACCACGCCCTTCGTGGATGCGCTCACGCGCGTGCTGGCCATGATCGATTCGCTGGCCGCGCACGGCATTGTCATCGAGCACCTCGATATTGGCGGTGGCCTGGGCGTGCGCTACCGCGAGGAAACCCCGCCCGAGCCGCGCGTCTATGCCGAGGCCCTGCTGCCGCTGCTGACGGGCCGCCGCCTCAAGGTGTTCATGGAGCCGGGCCGCGCCATTGCCGCCAACGCCGGTGTGCTGCTGACGCGGGTCGAGTTCCTGAAGCCGACCGAGCACAAGAACTTCGCCATCATCGACGCTGCCATGAACGACCTTATCCGGCCTGCGCTCTACAGTGCCTGGATGGACATCGTGGCGGTAACGCCGCGCCATGACGACACGCCCGAGCGCACCTACGACGTGGTCGGCCCGGTCTGCGAGACCGGCGACTTCCTCGGCAAGGAGCGCCCCCTGCGCATCGCCGCCGGCGACCTGCTGGCGGTACGCTCGGCCGGCGCCTACGGCTTCGCCATGAGCTCCAACTACAACACCCGGGGCCGCGCCGCCGAGGTCATGGTCGACGGCGACGACGCCTACCTGGTGCGCCGCCGCGAGACCGTGGCCGACCAGATCGGCCTGGAGTCGCTGCTGCCCTGAGGCGGCGGTCGCCAGCCCCATCCCTGCTACCTCCCTGTAGGTCGGGCTTCAGCCCGACTCGCACCCCACTGTCGGGCTGAAGCCCGACCTGCAGGACCGGGAGCTCCGGACTGGGTGAGTCGGGCTGAAGCCCGACCTACCGTCCGTTCAGCCCGACCTTCGGGCCCAGGCAGCTGGGCCAAGTGTCCGTGCAGCGCCCACGCGGGGCGGCCCCGCCATCGCCGCTTGAATCGCCCGCCGGCCCCACCCACAATAGCCCGCAAGTGCGGGTTTTTTTGTGGCCGCTCGCCAGGCGCGAGGGCCGGGCCCGCTTAAGAGATTGGAGACCGCAATGCGTCTGGATTTCACCAAGATGCACGGCCTCGGCAATGATTTCGTGGTGATCGACCTGGTCAGCCAGCATGTGGTGCTGACCCCGGCCATGATCCGACAGCTCGCCGACCGCCATTTCGGCATCGGTTGCGACCAGCTGCTCCTTGTGGAGCCGCCGGCCCGGCCCGATGTCGACTTCCGCTATCGCATCTTCAATGCCGATGGCTCCGAGGTGCAGCAATGCGGCAACGGCGCGCGCTGCTTCGCCCGCTTTGTGCGCGAGCGCCGCCTGACCCTCAAGGACGTGCTGCGCGTGGAAACCGCCAGCGGCGTCATCGAGCTGCGCATCGACGACCAGCACTGGGTCACCGTCGACATGGGCGCACCGCGCGTGGCCCCGGCCGAGATTCCCTTCGTGGCGGAGGCCGAGGCGCTGCGCTACGAGGTCGAGGCAGCCGGGCAGCAGGTGAGCCTGGCGGTCGTCAACATGGGCAATCCGCACGCCGTGCTGACCGTCGACAATGTCGACACCGCCCCGGTGGCCACGCTGGGCCCCGCGCTGGAGACCCATTTGCGCTTTCCCGAGCGCGTCAACGTGGGCTTCATGCAGGTCGTGAACCGCCATGCCCTGCGCCTGCGCGTGTTCGAGCGCGGCGCCGGCGAGACCCTGGCCTGTGGCACCGGCGCCTGCGCCGCCGTCGTCGCCGGCATCCGCCAGGGTCTGCTCGACAGCCCGGTGCGGGTGGCGCTGCCGGGCGGCGAGCTGGAAATCAGCTGGCAGGGGCCGGGGCAGTCCGTCATCATGCGCGGACCCACCGCCCGCGTCTTCGATGGCAGTATCCGCCTGACCGGCGTCCAGCCCCCGCGCGAGGAGGGCCACGGTCCTGATCCCCGCCAGGGTCGGCCCGGTCGCGACGGTCGTCGCGGTGGCAAGCACAGGAAACGAAAGGACTGAACATGCCCGGCGCACTTCCCTCCGAGGCCCAGGTCGCAGCCTGGCTCAAGGCCAATCCGGATTTCTTCGAACGGCACCCCGACCTGCTCGCGGAGCTGGCCATTCCCCATGTGACCGGCGCCGCCGTGTCGCTGGTGGAGCGCCAGGTCGGCGTGCTGCGCGAGCGCAACGTGGAGTTGCGCGAGCGCCTGCATGGCCTGCTCGAGGTGGCGCGCGAGAACGACCTGCTGTTCGGCAAGATGCGCGGGCTGATCCTCGCCCTGCTCGAGGCGGCGAGCGTGCCGGCCCTGGCCAGTGCGCTCGAGGACGAGCTCAAGTCGCGCTTTGCCTCCGAATTCATCAGCCTCATGCTGTTCGATGCCGATGGCCTCACCGGCGCCGCCCAGAGCGTGACCCTGCAAGCGGCACAGGAGCAGGTGCCCGGCCTCGTCAAGGGTCGCCAGGCCATTGCCGGCCAGCTTCGCGCCGAGGAGCTGACCTTCCTGTTCGGGCATGAGGGCGCGCAGGTGAAATCCTGCGCCGTGATTCCCCTGCACCATGGCCGCGCCCTGGGCCTGCTGGCCATCGGCTCCGCCAGCCCCGAGCATTTCCGCACGTCCATGGACACGCTCTTCATCAGCTTTATCGGCGAAGTGCTGGCCCGCGTGCTGCTGCCGCTGCTGGCACCTGCAGCGACCCGCCAGAGCGCCTGATGGCCGACCGGCTCGCCGACCTGCAGGAAGCCTGGCTTTCGCAGCTCGCGAGCCAGCGCGCCCTGTCCCCGCATACCCTCAAGGCCTACCGCCGCGATCTCGACAAGGTCGCGGCGTTCTTGCGTGGCAACGGCCTGCGCGAATGGCGCAGCCTCGACCAGATGCTGCTGGAAGAGCTCATTGCCCAGGGCAGCGAGACCCTGGATCTGCGCAGCCAGCAACGCCTGCTCTCCAGCCTGCGCGGTTTCTTTGACTGGCTGGCCGAAACCGGCGAGGCCGCCTTCAATCCCGCGCGCAACCTGCGCCTGAAGGCGCGCCGGCGCGAATTGCCGCGCGTGCTCGATGTCGATGCCCTGCAGGCGCTGCTCGATGCGCCCGCGCCGCCGGAAGAGCCGGAGCAATCCTTGTGGCGCCGCGACCGCGCCGCCATGGAGCTGTTTTATTCCTCGGGCCTGCGCCTGGCCGAACTCGCCAACGCGCA
>JAJFBF010000107.1 GCA_020697295.1 Moraxellaceae bacterium
GGTTGCCGGCAACATCAAGTCGATCACCGACTTCGGCATCTTCATCGGCCTGGAAGGCGGCATCGATGGCCTGGTGCACCTCTCCGACATCTCCTGGAACGAGACGGGCGAAGAAGCCGTTCGCAAGTACAAGAAGGGCGATGCCGTCGAAGCCACCATCCTGTCCGTGGATCCGGAGCGCGAGCGCATCTCCCTGGGCATCAAGCAGCTCGAGCGTGACCCGTTCGGCGACTTCGTGGGTGCGCACGACAAGGGCGCCATTGTGAAGGGCAAGGTCAAGACCGTAGACGCCAAGGGCGCGACCATCGAAGTCATGGACGGCGTCGAAGCCTCCCTCCGTGCCTCCGAAATCAGCCGCGATCGTGTGGAAGATGCGACCAAGCACCTGGCCGTTGGCCAGGAAGTCGAAGCCAAGATCATCGGCATCGACCGCAAGTCCCGCGTCATCAGCCTGTCCATCAAGGCCAAGGACGAGCTGGAAGAGCGCGAAGCGATCAAGGACCTGCGCGAGCAGGACACCGAGAGCGCTGCCGGCCCGAAGACCATCGGCGACCTGATCAAGGCGCAGATGGGCAGCTAAGCCATCGCTCTGTAAAGAACCCCGCTCCGGCGGGGTTTTTTTATGGGCGGTCGTTTTTTGATCAGTCCAAATAGGGGGTTGCGGCTGGCCGTTTTTTGTGTTTAAAATCAGCCCGTTACATGGGAAACCATATTCGTAGTTGAGAAAGACTCTCCAAGTCCACGAGAAGAGCCCTAAAGAGCCCAGCGGAGACTGCAATGGCCCTGACCAAATCGGAGCTGATCGAGCGCATAGTGGCCAAGCAAGCCCTGCTGACGGCCAAGGACGTCGAGCTGGCGGTCAAGACCATTGTCGAGCAGATGTCGGAAAGCCTTTCCACCGGCGGACGTATCGAGATTCGTGGTTTTGGTTCCTTTTCCCTGCACTACCGCGAGCCTCGCGTCGGCCGTAATCCCAAGACGGGTGAGGCGGTGACGCTGGTCGGCAAGTACGTGCCGCACTTCAAGCCGGGCAAGGAGCTCAAGGACCGCGTCAACGAGAGCCTGCAGGAAGAAATCGCCGCCGAGCGCGTTGCTGCGGGCCTGCCGCCGGCTACTCCCGTCCCGAGCCCCTGATCCGTGTATTTTCTGAAAAAACTCTTTCTGGTCGTTCTTGCGCTGGCGCTGATGCTGACCGGCCTCTGGCTGGTCGTCGCCAACAGTCATCTGGTCTCCCTCGATTTCCTCTTTTTCAAGACCGCGGCGGCCAACCTTGGGCTCGTGGTGCTGCTGGCCTTTGCCGCCGGCGCGGGCATCGGCCTCCTGGTCGGGCTCAACCTGCTGGAAATCCTGCGCCTGCGTAACCGCCTCTACTGGCTGAAACGGGAAGTCCGGCAGTTGCAGGACGCCCTCGGCGACAAGCACTAGTCCAACTTTCCTCCGGTCGCGCTAGAATGCGCGCCTGCCTTCCGGGGGTTTCATGCCTACATCATCCGCGGCCGCCACGGTCCGCTCGCCCGTCATCGTTGCACTGGATTATGCCCGCGCCGCCGATGCGCTGCGCCTGGCCGAACAGCTGTCGCCTGCCGACTGCCGCCTCAAGGTCGGCAAGGAACTGTTCACTGCGGAGGGGCCCGCTGTCGTGCGCGAGTTGCAGCGACGCGGCTTCGGGATTTTCCTCGACCTCAAGTTCCATGACATTCCCAACACCACGGCCGCGGCCGTCGCCAGCGCCGCCGACCTCGGCGTGTGGATGGTGAATGTGCACGCCGCCGGTGGCCGCCGCATGATGACCGCGGCGCGCGAGCGCCTGCAGCAGGGTGGCCATGACACGCGCCTCATCGCCGTCACCGTGCTCACCAGCATGGAGCGCGCCGACCTGGCCGAGACGGGGCTGGATATCGAGCCGGTCGAGCAAGTGCGGCGCCTGGCGGCGCTCACCGCCGACTGCGGCCTCGATGGCGTGGTGTGCTCGGCGCAGGAGGCGTCACTGCTGCGCACCGCGCAGGGGCATGACTTTCTGCTGGTGACGCCGGGCATTCGTCCGGCGGACAGCGCGGCCGGCGACCAGCGCCGGATCATGACGCCCGGGCAAGCCGTGGCTGCCGGCGTCTCGTACATGGTGATCGGCCGTCCCGTCACGCAGGCGGTGGATCCCGCCGCCGCTCTGCGCGCCATCAATCAATCCATTGGCATCGCCTGAGGAGACACCCATGTACCAGGACAAGGTGGTGTGGATTACCGGCGCGTCCTCCGGCATCGGCGAAGGCCTGGCTTTCGAGTTTGCGCGCCAGGGCGCGCGCGTGGTGCTGTCGGCCCGTCGCATTGAGGCGCTGGAGGCGGTGCGCCAGCAGTGCGCGCAGCCGGAGCGGCACCTGGTGCTGCCCATGGACATGACGCGCATCGACGAGTTCCCGGCCCATGTGGCCGCGGTGCTGGCAAAGTTCGGGCGCATCGATGTGCTGGTCAACAATGCCGGCATCAGCCAGCGCTCGCTGGTGAAGGACACCGCCCTCGAGGTGGACCGGCAGATCATGGAAGTGGACTTCTTTGCGCCGGTGGCGCTGACCAAGGCCGTGCTGCCGCATATGCTGCAGGCCAGCAGCGGCCAGCTGGTGGTGGTGTCGTCAGTGGTGGGCCTGGTTGCCACGCCCTGGCGCTCGGCCTATGCGGCCGCCAAGCACGCGATCGCCGGCTTCTACGATGCGCTGCGCGCAGAGGTGCATGCGGACGGCATCCAGGTGGCAGTAGTCTATCCCGGTTTTGTGCGCACCAATGTCTCGCAGTCCGCGCTCAGGGGGGACGGCTCCCTGCACGGCCGGCTGGATACGAAGATCGCCAGCGCGATGACGCCCACGGAGTTTGCCGGCAAGGCCGTGGCGGCCCTGGGGCGGGGCGAGGACCGCATCATCATCGCCGGCCGCGAGAAGATCGCGGTGTGGCTGGGGCGGCTGTCGCCGGCCTTGCTGGCAAGGCTGATCCGCAAGCTTGAAGTGACCTGAGTCCACGGGCCCGCGAAAGGGGAGGCCGGCTTGCCGGCGGCCATATTGATTTGTCATCAGTCGCGAATGGGGCGAAAATCCGCCCCGTTTTCGCCATTACCGGTTGTTGTCGACGTGAGCACATCCCAGACCCCTGTCGTTTTCTATCCCGAATCCCTCGCCGCCATCGATGCGGACGAGGAAATGATCGCGGCCGAGTCGCTCGTCATTCCCGGGGGTGACGAGCCGGCCACCGGCACGCCCGACCATCTCGACAAGAAGTCGCGCACCGAATTCAACAAGCTCCAGAAGCGCCTGCGCCGCAATGTGGGGCAGGCCATCACCGACTACAACATGATCGAGGAAGGCGACAAGGTCATGGTCTGCCTGTCGGGGGGCAAGGACAGCTACACCATGCTCGAGATCCTGCTCAACCTGCAGATCAGCGCGCCGGTGAAGTTCGAGATCGTGGCGGTCAACCTGGACCAGAAGCAGCCGGGCTTTCCCGAAGACGTGCTGCCAGCCTACCTGACCAAGCGCGGCGTGCCTTTCTACATCCTGGAAAAAGATACCTACAGCATCGTCAAGGAGCTGACGCCGGAGGGGAAGACCTTCTGCGCCGTCTGCTCGCGCCTGCGCCGCGGCAATCTCTACGCCTTCGCCCAGGAAATCGGCGCCACCAAGGTCGCCCTCGGTCATCACCGCGACGACCTGCTGGCCACGCTCTTCCTTAACCTCTTCCATGGCGGCAAGCTCAAGGCGATGCCGCCCAAGCTGCTCTCCGATGATGGCAAGAACATCCTGATTCGCCCCCTTGCCTACTGCAAGGAGAAGGACATCATCGAGTTTGCGAAGCTGAAGGGCTTTCCCATCATTCCCTGCAATCTTTGCGGCTCGCAGGAAAACCTGCAGCGCGCCGCCATCAACCAGATGCTGCGCGACTGGGACCGGCAGTATCCGCAGCGCCTGGAGTCGATGTTCACGGCCCTGCAGAACGTCGCCCCTTCACAATTGGCCGACCGCGAGCTCTTCGACTTCGTCAGCCTCAAGGCGACGCCGGGTGCAGGCAAGTCGGCGGACGATGCCCGCCTCGACGTGGTGAATCTCTCGCTCTGACCCGATGCGCCAGTGCTGGCGTCCGCCGGACATCAAGGCGGGCGAGGGCGCGTCTCCCTTCGTGACGCCTGGCCGTGGCCCCGCCGGCCCGGTTTCTGGCCCGGGCGACGGTTGTTGGGAGCTCGCTTACCGTCTAGTGTCGAGCTCTGTAGTCACAGGAGGCCACGATGGCACGCGACAGTTCCGGCATTTCCTTCACGGCGTTTTATACCGGCGAGGTCTGGCGTCGCCACGGCCTTTCCGTGCCTTTCCTGGCGCAGCCGGAGGGCCGCCTGCTTTACCTCGCCGGACGCCCGATGGAGAGGCTGGCCGAGGCCCTGCTTGGCGGCGGCAACGAAACCATGTTGCTGCAGCGGCATCTCATCATCGACCGCATCCTCGAGAAGGCGGTGCTGGAGGAGGGCTTTACGCAAATCGTGGAGATTGCCTGCGGGTTGTCGCCACGCGGCACGCTGATGGCGAAGCGCTTTGCGGCCCAGGACCTGCATTACATCGAGGCCGACCTGCCGGGCATGGCGGCACGCAAGCGCGCCCTGCTGGCGGCGGCGGGGGAGCTGGATGACCGTCATCGGGTGATCGACATCGACATCCTGGCGCAGGATGTGCCGATCTCGCTGGAAGCCGTCTTTGGCGGACAGCTCGATCCGGCACGCAAGACGCTGGTGATCACCGAAGGGCTGGTGAATTACTTTGATCATCCCACCATCTCCGGCTTCTGGACGCGCCTGGCCACGGTTTTGCGGCAGTTTCCGGCCGGCACCTACCTCACCGACCTCTACCCCAACTTCCAGTGGCACCGCAGCGTGCGTGTGGCCAGGGTCTTCAAGGCCGCCCTGGCGCGGGCTACCCGCAGCCGGGTCAGCCTGCATTTTGGCAATGAGGAGGCCATCAAGGCCGGCTTCCACGATGCGGGGTTTGCGATCACCCGCGTGCATTTGCCGGAGTCCTATTATGGCGTGCTGCCGATTCCCGTGCAGCGCACCCCAAGCCTGGTGCGGGTAGTGGAAAACCGGGTGCATGCGCCTGTGGGCCAGACCGCATAGGCGTCTGTCGCAGGCAAAAAAAAGCCCGGGCATCTGCCCGGGCTTTTTTTACCGTGGACCGGTCAGCGCTGGATCAGCCGCCGAACTGGTTCATGGTGTTCTTGGAAGCATCGCCGGCCTTGAGGGCGTTGTCGCCAGCGAACATTTCCTTGTGGTCGTCACCGATGTCGGAGCCGGCCATCGCCTGGTGCTTCACGCAGGCCACGCCTTCGCGGATTTCCTTGCGCTGGACGCCGGCCACGTAGGCCAGCATGCCCATCTCGCCGAAGTAACCCTTGGACAGCTCGTGCATGTGCAGGGCGGTCGTGTGGTAGGTCGGCAGCGTGATCAGGTGGTGGAACACGCCGGCTTCGCGGGCGGCATCGGCCTGGAAGGTGCGGATCATTTCATCGGCAGCCTTGGCCAGGTCGGTGTTGTCGTAGTCCACGCTCATCAGCTTGGCGCGGTCGTAAGCGGACACGTCCTTGCCTTCCTTCTTCATCAGGTCGAAAGCCTGCTGGCGGAAGTTCAGCGTCCAGTTGAACGACGGGCTGTTGTTGTAGACCAGCTTGGCGTTCGGGACGATGGCCTTCACGCGGTTAACCATGTGGGCGATTTCCGCGACGTTCGGGGTCGGGGTCTCGATCCACAGCATGTCGGCGCCGTTCTGCAGGGAGGTCACGCAGTCCAGGACCACGCGGTCGATCTGGGTGCCTTCGCGGAACTGGTAC
>JAJFBF010000002.1 GCA_020697295.1 Moraxellaceae bacterium
GCTGGATCCGGCCGATATCGAGCACTACATCGAACTACACCGTACCGAGCTGGAACGTCACACCGGCCGCGCCATTGACCGCGACGAGTGGCGCTACGGTTACAAGCTGGCGCTGCGCGACCTCCTGGTGAACCGCATGCCGCTCTACATGATGGCGCATACCTTCCGCCATTATGAATTCATGGAGCGCGCCTACCGGACGTTCCGCGAGCTGCTGGTGCTGGAAGGAGTACGCGTCTCGTGATGACTTATATCCGTACGCAGGAAGAGGCCCTGTTCCTGGCGCCCGAGCAGCTGGGCGGCAAGGCTGCCAATCTGGCCTGGCTCACCCGTGAAGGCTTGCCGGTGCCGCGCTGGTGGGTGGTCAGCACCGACGCCTTCCGGGAGCTGCTCGACAGCAACGCGCTCTCGCCCTTCATCGAGGGCGAAATGCGCATCGTCAATCGTGCCGGCCTGGGCACCGATATCGAGGGTGTGGCCGCGCGCATTCGGGAACGCATCCTGGAGGCCACCCTGCCGGAGGCGCTGGAGCAGGAGATCGCCACCCTGGTGGCGGCCCATGACGGCTTTTTTGCCGTTCGCTCCTCGGTGCAGGGCGAGGATGCGGAGGGCGCGTCCTTTGCCGGGCAGATGGACAGCTACCTGTTCCAGCGCGGCGTCGAGGCGATCCGCCAGAGTCTGCTGCAGGTGGCGGCATCGGCATTCAATACGCGCGCCTTGCTCTACCGCAAGGCCAAGAACATTCCGCTGACCGATATCCGCACCGCCGTGATCCTGCAGGAGATGGTGGAAGGCGAGGTCTCGGGCGTCATGTTTACCGCGCATCCGGTCACCGGTAGTCGTCAGCATGCGCTGATCTCCGCCGCCTGGGGTGTGGGCGAGGGCATCGTCGCCGGCATTTGCAACACGGATGAATTCAGCGTCGGCCTTGCTGACGGAGTCATCGAGCGCAGTATCGCGGACAAGGACGTGGCCGTGGTGTTCGCGGCCGGGGAAGGCCGTGGCACGCAGGAAGTCGAGGTGGAGGAAGGGCGGCGCCGGATGCCGGCCCTCACCGATCCCCAGGTGCTGGCCTTGCGCGATATCGGGACGCGCATCGCCACCTTGCGCCGCTTCCCGCAAGACATCGAATGGACGCTGCGCGGCGGTCAGTTCCATGTCCTGCAGACCCGCCCCGTCACCCGCCTGCCTTCGCCCACGGCCCCGGTTGACCGGCGTGTGGTCTTCGATAACTCCAACATCCAGGAGTCCTACTGTGGCGTCACCACGCCGCTGACGTTTTCCTTTGCCAGTCGCGCCTATGCCACCGTCTACGAGCAGACCATGCGCGTGCTGGGCGTGTCTGAACAGCAGGTCCAGGCCCACCGCGACATGCTCGACAACATGCTGGGGCTGGTGCACGGCCGCATCTACTACAACATCAACAACTGGTATCGCGGCCTGTTGCTGCTGCCCTCCTTCCGCACCAACAAGGCCGATCTCGAGCGCATGATGGGGCTCACCGATCCGGTCGACCTGGTCGAGGATCGTGAATTCAGCCTGGGCGAGAAGCTGGCGCGCCTGCCGCAGGTGTTGCGCGCCCTGTTCCACCTCATGCGAGGCTTCCGGCGCATGCCGGTACTGGTGCGGGAATTCCGCGCCCTGTTCGATTCGGTGTATCGCAGCGTGCCGCGTGACCAGCTGCATACGCTGACGCCGGGTCAGCTCATCGAGCAGTCGCGCTTGCTGGAGCGCGAGCTGATGAAGCGTTGGACCAGCCCCATCATCAATGATTTTTACGTGATGATGATGAACGGCCGCGTGCATCGCGCCCTTGTGGCCGCCGGCTTCGAGCAGCCGGCCGTGCTGCAGAACAACCTGCTCTCCGGCGAGGAGGGTATCGAGAGCACCGAGCCGACCAAGTTCCTGCTGCGCCTTTGTGCCTATGTGCGCACGCAGCCGGCGCTGCGCACGCTCGTCGAGCAGGCGGACAACGCCACCTTGCTGGCGCGCGTGCAGGTGCAGGATCCGGTCTTTCACGCGCAATGCCAGGACTATATCGAGCGCTATGGCGACCGCACCATCGGCGAACTCAAGCTGGAGTCGGTGACGCTGCGCCAGGATACGTCTTTCCTCTTTGCCATCCTCAAGAACTACCTGACGCGCGACGACCTGACGCCCGAGTCGCTGGCGGCCAAGGAGGCGCAGTTCCGCGCCCAGGCCGAAGCCGATGCCTTTGGCGCCATCCGGCAGAAGCAGGGGCTGCTGGCGCTGCGCCGGTTCCACAAGGATATCGCCCGGCTGCGCGACGCCATTCGCAATCGCGAGAACATGCGCCTGGCGCGCACCCGTCTCTTCGGCTTGTACCGGGACATCTTCCTGGAAATTGGCCGGCAGTTTGCGTTCGACGGCCTGCTGGCCGCGCCGCGCGACATTTTCTATCTCACCGTCGATGAGCTCTATGCCTGGTATGACGGGCGCGCGGTGCAGACCGACCTCAAGGCGCTGGTGACGGCGCGCCAGCATGAGTACGCGGGTTACGAGGATGCCGACCTGCCGCATCACTTCTGGGCCTGGGGCATGGTCTATCACCACAATGCCTACGCCTATCCGCATGTCGAGGTGACGCAGGAGGACGGCGACCTGCGCGGGACGGGCTGCTATCCGGGCATCGTCGAGGAAAAGGTGCGGCTGATTTTCTCTCCCGACGACGAGCTCTCGCTCAACGGACAGATCCTGTGCACGGTGCGTACCGACCCGGGCTGGGCGCCCCTGTTCCCCACGGCGGGCGGCCTGCTCGTGGAGCGCGGCTCCACACTCTCCCATTCCGCCGTGGTGGCGCGCGAACTCGGCATTCCGGCCATTGTCGGCATTCCCGGCATAACCAAACTGCTGCAGGACGGCGAGCGCGTGCGCATGGATGGCGCCACCGGCAGCATCGAACGCCTGGACCTTCCTCCTTCAAATGATGCGGCGGCCCCGGCGGCCGGCGCGGAATCCGACGAGGTGTGACATGACCGACCGCATGGGCCCCTGGAATCCGCAGGACCCCCTGCCCGAGGCCTTCGTGGCCTTGCCTGCGCAGGTGTATGGCAACGACTCCTTTTGGCTGGGAGAGGATGGCGATGCCCTGCGAGAGCAATTCAGTTCCGCCAATCCCTGGTTTGCCAACGGCAAGGCCTGGCTCGGCGTCATTCCCGGGCAGGCGCGCCTGGCGGGCTTCTGTCAGGGCCAGCGCGTCGATGGCGAGTGCGCGGCCTTCTTCGGTTATTGGGAGGGCATCAACTCGGTGACGCCCCACCGGCGCCTGTTCTCCGCCATGGAGCGATGGGCACGGGAGCAGGGCGCCACGCGTCTTTACGGCCCCATCAATTTCACCACCTTTGGCGCCAATCGCCTGCGCCTGGATGCCTTTGACCGCGGCGCCTTTCCCGGGGAGCCGTGGAACCCGCCGTATTATGCCGACCTGCTGGTGGAGCTCGGCTTGGAGCTACGCTACCGCTACTTCTCCACCTTCAATCCCACCGCCAATGTGGTGGCCTCGGTGGGGCCGGATTATCTGCGAGTGAAGCCGCGCATTGAGGCCGTCGTGGAATTGTCCGCGATGACGCCGGAATTCTGGCTGGCCAATCTCGAGGAACTCTTTCCTTTCGTGGGCGAGGTCTTCGGTGGCAACTTCGCCTATACGCCGATCTCGCGCGAGGCCTTTGGCCGTCAGTGCGGCGCGGACTTTGCGCAGCGTTTCTGCCCGCGCACCTCGGTGCTGGCGCGCGACCGCGCCGGCCGCATTGCCGGCTTCTTCCTGGTGTATCCCGATTACGGGCCCCTGCTGCGGCAGTCGGCCGGCGCCGCGCGCGTCACTGGCGAGGTCAGCTACGCGGAACACTTCGATCGCCTGCCAGCGCCGCGTCGCGCGCTGGCCCGCACCGGGGGCGTCCATCCCGATTACCGTTCGCTCGGCCTCTTTACCGCCATGGGTTGTGAACTCAGCCTGCGCGCCGAGGGCCTCTATGACGAGATGGTCGCGCCGCTGGTGCGCGAGGACAACAATTCCCGCCAGTTCGCCCTGCGTCACGGCCTGGCGCACCAGCACCACTATGGTCTATTCCAATGCCCGCTTTGATGAACGGCATCAATGTCTGCACGCGCATATCTGAAGCGGCCGCGCGCCATCCGGAACGTCTGGCCATTCGTGTGCCGCGGGCGGCGGATGACTATGCCAGCAGCGAGCAGCTGCGCTACGGGGAGCTCCTGGCGCAGGCCGCTGCGCGGCAGCAGGCCCTGCGCGCGATCGGGCTGCAGCCTGGCGACCGCGTACTCTTGCTGGCGCGTCCCGGACTGGGCTTGTATGGACTGATGGTGGCGCTGCTGGCGAGCGGCATCGTGCCGGTGCTGATCGACCGCGGCATGAGCCGTGCGCGCATGGTGGCGGCGCTGCGCGCCTCGGGCGCCCGCGTGGCGATCGGCGAACGCGACATCATGAAGTTCTGGTGGCTGGTGCCGGCACTTTGGCGCCTGCGCCGCTTCGCCTTCGATGGCCGCGCCTTCGGTGTCGCGACATTGGGTGGCGACGCGACCCGGCCCGGCCTGGCACTCGAGTGCGTGCCGCTGCCGCCGACGGCCCACGGTCTGATCACCTTTACTTCCGGCAGCACCGGCATACCCAAGGGCGCGAACCGCACCCATGGCAGCCTGATCGAGCAACACCTCGCCATCCGTTCACACTGGCAGGATCGCGACGACGACATCGACATGCCCTGCTTTCCGGTACTGGTGCTGCATAACCTGTGCTGTGGCATCAGCACGGTCATGCCGGCGGTGGACCTCGCCACGCCCGGCGATCCGAAGGTGGCGCGCGTGGCGCAGCAACTGGTGGAGGAGGGCGTCACTCGCCTGAGCGCGGCGCCGGCATTCGTGGGCAAGCTGCTCCTTCATGCGCAGCAGCATGGCCTGACCTTTCCCGGCCTGCGTTCGCTCGTGGTCGGCGGCGCCACCCTGCCGCCCGGCATGGCCGAGGCCTGCCTGCAGGTCTTTCCCCGGGCGGAGTGCCGCATTGTTTACGGCTCCACCGAGGCCGAGCCGATTGCCGAGGTCAGCATGGCCGACTTTATCGCGCACGCCGGCCAGGGCCGTGGCCATTTGCTGGGGCATCCCGCGACCGTCGCGCAAGTGCGCATCGTCGATCCTGCGCACCCGCTGGAGACCGAGGCCGATGTGGACAGCGCTGGCGTAGCCATGGGTGAAAGCGGCGAGATCCTGGTGGCCGGCCCGCATGTTTTGCAGGGCTATGTCGATAATCCCGGCGCCGATCGCGAATCCAAGATTCGCCGCGCCGACGGACTGGTCTGGCACCGTACCGGCGATAGCGGCTATCTCGATACCGGGGGACGGCTGTGGCTGGAAGGCCGGCTCAAGGATGCCGTGACGGTGGCGGGCCAGCCGCGCCATACCTTTGAGATTGAAAAAACCATCGACGCATTGCCGGGTGTTGCGCGTAGCGCGTTGCTGCAGGGCGTGGAGGGCGAGCTGGTCCTGGTGCTGGCCGGCGCCGTGCCAGCGGCCGCGACGCTGGCGCCGCTGCTGCGCGCGCAGGGCTTCCCTGTGATGGGCCTCTATGCCATCGACGCCATGCCTGTGGATGGCCGCCACAACAGCAAGATTGATCGCGCGGCGCTGCGTGACGCCCTGGCCCGCGATCGTTTGTCCGCACTGGGAGAGGTGTAATGCCGGCGCCAATGTTCATCATCCGCCTCAATCGCGTCGATCTGCTGACGCTCTCCGGCGTTGTCACCTCGAGCCTCGCGGTGGGCGCGATCCTACAGGGCCATTTCCATCTCGCCACCGGCCTGCTCTTCATCGCCATGCTCGGCGATGCGCTGGATGGCATGCTGGCGCGGCGCTGGGGCCTCGTGCGCAATTTCGGCCGCTATCTCGACGGCTTCATGGATCTGCTGATTTATCTCGTGACGCCGGCGCTGGCCTGGTACCTGACCGGCTTCGACGGCGCCTGGAGCGTGTTCCTGCTGGCGATGATCGGCGCCGGCTGCGTGCGCCTGGCGGTCTTCAATGACATCGGCAACCTCCAGGAGGAAAGCGGGCTGGCTTACCTCGGCATGCCCGTGTTCTGGAGTGTCTTCATGCTGGGCGGCTTCCAGTTGCTGGAGCTGTTCCTGCCCCGCCCCTGGAGCCTGGCGCTGCTCGCCGTCGTGTTGTCGCTGTTCAGTCTTGCCATGCTCTGGCACCGGCCCTTCTTCAAGTTCAAGAAGCTCTCGCACATCCTCGGCCTGACGCTCGGGGGCGCGACGCTGTTCCTGGCGCTGCATGTGGCGGGAGTCGGTCATGCATGAGCTGCTGCTGGTCTGGTACCTGCAGGTCCCGGTGGTCTTCGGGGGTGTGCTGCACATGCTGGTGGTGAGCCGCGGATGGCTGCCGTCGCTGGTGGTCCCGGTGCACCGCCAGCTGTTTGGCGCCAACAAGACCTGGCGCGGCTTTGTGGTGGTGCCGCTGCTGACGGCGCTGGGTGCGCTGCTGTTGGTGCCGGGCGAGCTCCTGCTGGGCGAGAACGCTCCCATCGGCGTTGCGTGGCTGCTGCCCGCCGGCCTCCTGGCGGGTCTGGGCTACATGCTGGGCGAATTGCCCAATTCCTTTTTCAAGCGCCGGCTCGGCATCGCGCCGGGAGCGACGCCCGACCGCGGCCGCGCCTTTTTTGTATTGCTGGACCAGCTCGACTCCGGCATCGGCGTGGCACTGGCCTATGCCCTTTTCCCGGGGCTTACGCTTTCCGCCTTCCTGTTGTTCGTGCTGACGTTTCCGCTCACGGCCCTGGGCGTGAAGCGCCTGCTTTACCTGGCCAAGCTCAAGGCCAACCCGGCCTGATCGGAACGGCCACTGTCCTCGTCACCGCAACGGCTGGCGTGGCAGTGGCGCCTAGGCGGGGCGCTTGAAGTGCCGATAAAAATCGGCCGCCATCCGCCATCCGCCATCCGCCATATCAGGCTCAGGCTCAGGCTCAGGCTCAGGCTCAGGCTCAGGCTCAGGCTCAGGCTCAGGCTCAGGCCTTGCCCGGCTTCCACAGCTTGCCGGCCATGGTGACGGCGGCCAGGACCAGGGCGCCGGCCAAGATGCCGGTCAGGCCATCACCGACTAGCGTCACCAGCCCGCCCGCCGGGCCGGCCAGCGTGGCGGCGTGCAGGACCGCGTGATGAATGGCGGGCACGCCATGCACGAGGATGCCGCCGCCCACCAGGAACATCGCCGCCGTCCCCACCACGGAAAGCGTCTTCATCAGGTGCGGCGCCAGCCACAGGATGCCGCGACCCAGCGCCTGCTGCAGGCGCACAAGGCCCGAATCGCCGCTGCGTTGCGTGAGAAAGAGTCCGCCATCGTCGAGCTTCACGATGCCGGCGACAAAGCCGTAGACGCCGACCGTCATGATCGCGGCAATGCTAGCCAGCACCGTCACCTGCTGCAGCAAGGGCGCGGCCGCCACCGTGCCGAGCGAGATCACGATGATTTCCGCCGACAGGATGAAATCGGTGCGTACGGCGCCCTTAATCTTGTCCTGCTCGAAGGCGACCATGTCGACCTGGCTGTTCACTAGCGCCTGCAGGTGTTGCGCATGCTGCGCCTCGTCTTCGTCGGCGCTGTGCAGGAACTTGTGCGCCAGTTTTTCAAATCCTTCAAAGCACAGGAAGGCGCCGCCCAGCATCAGCAGCGGTGTCACCAGCCAGGGCAGCAGGGCGCTGATCAGCAGCGCCGCCGGCACCAGGATGAGCTTGTTGCGCACCGAGCCCTTGGCCACCGCCCACACCACCGGCAGCTCGCGGTCGGCATTCACCCCCGACACCTGCTGGGCATTGAGCGCAAGATCGTCGCCGAGCACGCCGGCGGTCTTCTTGGCGGCGACCTTGGTCATCACCGCCACGTCATCGAGGATGGTCGCGATGTCATCGATCAGGGTCAGCAGGCTGCTTCCGGCCATGAGGGCTTCCTTTCTGGGCAAGATAAAAAACGGTGGGGCGTATTCAAGCACGCGGGGGTGGTCGGCGTCGTGCCAACAGTCAGCCGGCATGACGCCGCAACGCCCCCTTACCGCGATAAGCTTGCAGTCCTGCCCGCTACGCTGCAGGCCGTCACGTCAGGGCAAGGTGAGGCTGACGCCGCGTCCCCGCTCAGCTACACCCAGCGAGTGGTCCTGCAGGGCTGTCGCCGCGCGCCCGGCGCCATAGCAAGGGCCGCCCGGGGTCATGCCGGGTGTCCGGCCTTGCGCTGCTGTTCCGCTAGCGCCCAGCGGATGTGCTCGGCCAGCACTTCATCGGCCTCCGGCAGGCGCACCGCCAGCGCCGCCACGATGGCCGCCTCGAAAGGCGCGTTGCCCAGGCCCACGGCCAGGTTACGCAGGAATACCGGATAGCGCGCGCGGCGCAGCGCCATGCCCTCGGTGGCGCGCAGGTACTGTGCCTCGCTCCAGAGGAACATCTCGAGCAGGGAAGTATCGACCATACCGGCGCGCGGGCGGAAATCCGCCTCCTGCGAGATTTTCGCGTAGCGGTTCCATGGGCAGACCAGCTGGCAATCGTCACAACCAAAGACGCGGTTGCCCATCGGCCGGCGCAGCTCCTCCGGGATCACGCCCTCAAACTCGATGGTGAGCCAGGAAATGCATTTGCGTGAATCAAGCTGGTAGGGGCCGACAAAGGCCCCGGTCGGGCAGATGTCGAGACAGGCGGTGCAGCTGCCGCAGTGCGCACTCACCGGCGCGTCCACCGGCAGCGGCAGGTCGGTGAACAATTCGCCCAGGAAAAAATACGAGCCGGCCTGGCGGTTGATGATGACGGTGTGCTTGCCCATCCAGCCCAGGCCCGCCTGCTCGGCAAAGGGTTTTTCCATCACCGGCGCGGAATCCACGAAGGCCCGGTAGCCAAACTCGCCGACCGCTTCGCTGATGCGGTCCGCCAGCTTCTGCAGGCGCTTGCGGATGGTCTTGTGATAGTCACGACCGAGCGCATAGCGCGAGATATAGGCCCGCGTCGGGTCCCTCAGGATCTCGGGCGCGCGGGTGTCCGCGGGCCAGTAGTCCATGCGCACCGAGATCACGCGCCGGGTGCCGGGGATCAGTGCCTCGGGCCGGGTGCGCTTTTGGGTGTCGGCCAGGAAGTCCATGCCGGCATGAAAGCCCTGCTCCAGCCATTCGTCGAGGCGGCGGGGATGCTCGCCCAGGGCAATGTCGCTGATCCCGACCTGCTGGAAGCCAAGCTCGCGCCCCCAGCCCTTGATGGCGTCCGCCAGGGCCTGGTAATCGGGTTCACTCGCCGCGGGAATGGGCTTCATGCTAGTTTCTGCCGGAATTTACGGGTGTCTCGGCCATGCCAGTACTGCCTCGCTCACTTTATACCGCCGCGCAAACGCGCGAGCTCGATCGCCGTGCCGTCCGTGCCGGCTTGCCGGGCTACGGCCTCATGACGCGTGCCGGCCAGGCTGCCTTCCAGTTGCTGCGCGAGCGCTGGCCGGAAGCGACGCGCATTGTCGTCCTCGCCGGCCCCGGGAACAACGGGGGCGACGGCTATGTGCTGGCGCGCCTGGCCTGGAGCCAGCACCTGGATGTGCGCATCCTGACCGTTGGCAATCACGACGCGCTCACGGGCGAGGCCGCCGAGGCCGCCAACGACGCCACCCGCGCCCGCGTCCCCGAGCAAAGCTGGGCGGGCGCCTTGCCCGAAGCCGACCTGTACGTGGATGCCCTTTTCGGCACCGGCCTCAACAAGGCCGTGGGCGGCGACTTTGCCGCCGCCATCGCCGCGCTTAACCGCAGCGGACGTCCGGTACTGGCCCTCGACATTCCCTCCGGGATCCATGCGGATACCGGCGCCGAGCTCGGCGAGGCCGTGCATGCCGCCGCCACCCTCAGCTTCATCGGCATGAAGGCGGGCCTCCTCACCGGCCGCGGCCCGGCGCTGACCGGCCAGCAGTACTTTGACGACCTGGGCGTGCCGGCAAACCTCTATGACGGCATCGTGCCGGCGGCGCACCGCCTCGATCCCTCCGACCTTGCGATCCTCGGCCGGCGTCCGCGCGATGCGCACAAGGGCCAGAACGGCCACGTCCTGATTGTAGGCGGCAACCACGGCATGGCCGGGGCGGTTGCCCTGGCCGGCGAGGCCGCGCTGCGCGCCGGCGCCGGCCTTGTGTCGGTGGCCACCCGTCCCGCGCACACCGCTGTGCTCACCAGCCGTCGCCCCGAGCTCATGTGCCATGGCGTCGACGATGCCGCCGCGCTGGCCCCGCTGTTCGCCAGGGCCGATGTGGTCGTGCTGGGCCCCGGCCTCGGCCGCGACAACTGGGCGCGCGCACTGTTCGGCGCCGTGCTCGACAGCGGCTTGCCGCTGGTGCTCGACGCCGATGCCCTCAACTTGCTGGCGCTGATGCCGGAAGTGCGCGGCAGCTGGGTGCTGACGCCGCACCCGGGCGAGGCCGCGCGCCTGCTTGGCATCTCCACCGCGACGGTACAGGCCGATCGCTTTGCCGCCCTGCGCGCCCTCAAGGACCGCTACGGCGGCCGTATCGTGCTCAAGGGCGCCGGCACCCTCGTCGCGGACGATGACGGTATTCATCTCTGCCCTTGCGGCAACCCGGGCATGGCCACCGCCGGCATGGGCGACGTCCTCTCCGGCGTCACCGGCGCGCTTCTGGCGCAGCACCGGCCGCAGGCGGCCTCCCTTGCCGTGCTGGTGCATGCCCTGGCCGGCGACGACGCCGCACGCGACGGCGGCGAGCGTGGCCTGGTCGCCTCCGATCTCTTTCCCTTCCTGCGCCGCGGCGTCAACCCGTGACGGACCTGACGCTGGCCGCCGCCGACGCCGATGCCCAGGAGGCGCTGGGACGCCGTTTCGCCGCTGCGCTCCAGGGCCACGGCGTGGTCTGGCTCGAGGGCGAGCTCGGCGCCGGCAAGACCACTTTTGCGCGTGGCATACTGCGCGGCTACGGGCATGCCGGCGCCGTGAAAAGCCCGACCTATACCCTGGTCGAGCCGTATGAGCTGCCGGGCCTCACCATCTATCACTTCGATCTCTACCGGCTGACCGATCCGGAGGAGCTTGAGCTCATGGGCATCCGCGACTATTTCCGGCCGGATTCGCTGGTGCTGGTGGAGTGGCCGGAGCGGGGCGCCCCGCTTTTGCCGCGCGCGGATGTGGTCATTACCATTCGCGCCAGCCAGAATGGCGGACGCGAGCTCGAGTTCGTGGCCCTTACCGATTACGGACACGCAGTGCTGGCCGCACTGAGAGGTTGAGCGTGGCATCCTTGCCCAGACTATTCCTGCACACCTGCTTCACGGTTCTCCTGGCCCTGTTCCCGCTGGCGGATGCCGTCGCCGCCGACATTACCGCGCTGCGCTCCTGGCGTGCGCCCGACAACACCCGTTTCGTGATCGATCTCAGCGGACCGGTGCAGTACCGGCTCAGCCCCGACAGCACCCCGGCGCGCGTGGTGGTCGACATCGACGGCGCCCGCCCGACCGGGCCGCTGGCCCTGCCGGCCGTGCAGGCGCCGCTCAAGTCCCTGCGCCTGGAACCGACGCCCCGCGGACAGCGCCTCGTGATCGAGACCACGATCGAGTTGCTGCCCAAGATCTTCCAGCTCCCGCCCAACGAGAAATACGGCCATCGTCTCGTGCTCGACCTCTTCGAAAAAACCTCGCCGCGCCTGGCGCTGCCGGAGAAGATGCTGAACGCAAGCGGGCCTGCCGCGAGCCCGTCTCCCGCAAAGCCGGGTACGCCGACCCTGATTACCGTTCGGCCGCCGCCCCTGCCTTCCGCCGCGCTGCCGGGTGAGGGCGCGCAGCCACCGGAGAGCTCTCCGCTGGTGACAGTGGCCCCGGCGGTGCCTGCCGCTATCACGGGCGGCACGTCCGCGCCTGTGGGCACGGATGTGCCGGGCCGGACCGCCGAGGGCGATGCGGCTGCGCTGCGGCCCTCGCCGCCCGAGCTCCAGCCCGAGCCCCAGGCGCCGGAAAAATACGACGCCCGCCGCTTCCGCAACATCATCGTGGCCATCGACGCGGGCCACGGCGGCGACGATCCGGGCGCCATCGGCCAGGACGGCACCTATGAAAAGCACATTACGCTGGCCATTGCGCGCGAACTGCAGGCCCGGCTCGAGGCCGAGCCGGGCATCACCGCCGTGCTGACCCGCACCGGCGATTACTTCATTCCACTGCAGGAGCGCCGCCGGCTGGCGCGTTACCAGCACAAGGCCGACATCTTCGTGTCCATTCATGCCGACGCCGCCGAGAACCGGGCCGCGCGCGGCGCCTCCGTGTTCGCGCTGTCGCTGAAGGGCGCCGGCACCGCCACCTCGCGCTTCGCGCGCATGCTCGCCGAGCGTGAAAACCGCGCCGACCTGATCGGTGGCGCCTCCCTGGAAAGCGAGGACAATGTGTTGCGCAACGTGCTCGCCGACATGGTCGTGGCCGGCTCGCTGGAGCACAGCCTGCACATGGGCCGCAACATCCTCCAGGGCCTGGGGCGCATCGGGAAGCTGCATAGTCCGCGTGTGGAACAGGCCGGCTTTGCGGTGCTGAAGGAGCCCGGCATGATGTCGCTGCTGGTCGAGACCGGCTTCATCTCCAATCCCGACGAGGAGAAGAGGCTGTCTTCGCGCCAGTACCAGCAGGAACTCGCCGCGGCGGTGGCGGCGGGTGTGCGCCGCTACTGCCTGCAGTTTCCCGCCCCCGCGACCTACTTTGCCTGGCATGTCGACCGCAGCCGTGCCGTGGCCGCGGAGCGCGCGCCGCGGCGCGCCTCCCCGTCAGCCGCTGCCGCCAATGGCACGGGTGGCGCGACTCCGGCCGCCAGGGGCGCCGTGGCCGACACGCCCGTGCCGGTGCTGGTCACCACGGCGGCCGGCCGGCCCGGTGCCGAGCGGTCGCTCGCGTCCGGCGAGCCGGAGGCGCCACGGTACCGCACGCACCGCGTCAGCCGCGGCGACAGCCTGACGCGCCTGGCCGCGCAGTACGGCGTGCCCATGGCCACCTTGCGTGACACCAACCGCCTGCGCGACGACAACCTGAAAATCGGCCAGACTCTCAAGATCCCCGTGAACTGATCGCCCATGTCCCGCATCCTTCAACTCGATCTCCGCCTTGCCAACCAGATCGCCGCCGGCGAGGTGGTCGAGCGCCCGGCGTCCGTGGTCAAGGAGCTCGTCGAGAATGCACTCGATGCGGGCAGCACCCGCATCGACATCGACGTGGAGCAGGGGGGCGTACGCCTGATCCGCGTGCGCGACAACGGCGAGGGCATCGCCCCCGACGATCTGCCACTGGCGCTGGCGCGTCACGCCACCAGCAAGATTCACGACCTCGAGGATCTCGAGGCGGTCGCCACCCTGGGCTTTCGCGGTGAGGCCCTGGCCTCCATCGCCTCGGTGTCCCGCCTCGTGCTCACCAGCAGCCCGGATGGCAGCGGCGTCGGCCTGGCCGTGCGTTCGGAGGGCCGCGACATGGAGGCCGTGGTGGAGGCGGCCGCGCACCCGCAGGGCACCACCGTCGAAGTCCGGGACCTGTTTTTCAATACGCCCGCGCGCCGCAAGTTCCTGAAAAGCGACCAGACCGAATTCTCGCACCTGGAAGAAACCGTGAAGCGCCTGGCGCTCGCCCATCCCGAGGTCGGTTTTACGCTCACCCACAACGGTCGCCAGGTCCATGGCCTGCGCGCCGCGCAGGAAGAGGCCGAATGGCGCCGCCGCCTGACCTCGCTCTGCGGTGCGAGCTTCATGGAGCATGCGGTGCCCCTGCAGATAGAGAGCGGCGGCCTGCAGTTGCGCGGCTGGATCGGCCTGCCCACATTCTCGCGCTCGCAGGCCGACCTGCAGTATTTCTACGTGAACGGGCGCATGGTGCGCGATCGCGTGGTCATCCATGCCGTGCGCCAGGCCTATGCCGATGTGCTCTTCCACGGCCGCCACCCGGCCTATGTGCTGTTCTTCGAGCTCGACCCCGGCGCGGTCGACGTCAACGTGCATCCCACCAAGCACGAGGTGCGCTTCCGCGAGCAGCGCTCCGTGCATGACTTCCTGTTTCGCAGCCTGCACCGCGTGATCGCGGAGCTGAAGCCGAAAGACCAGGCGCCGGCCGCCACCAGCGCGCCGGATTCGCTCGCTCCCGGACTGCGCGAGCAGGGCGCGCTGTCGCTGCCCAACGCGCGCGCGGCGGACTCCGGTTGGGCCGCCGCCTTCGCGCCCGGGCTTGCGGCGGCGGCAGACAACACTGCTGCCGCCGCAAGCCGTGCCGTTGGCTTTGCCGGAAGCGCCTTCACGGGCACCGGTGCCGGCAACGATCCCGCCGCCTTTGCGCCGGCCTTCGAGTTCCAGCGTCCCGTGCCCGGCCTGCCGGTGGAGGAGCGCCCCGGCGCCGCGCCGCCGCTCGGTTTTGCGCTCGGCCAGTTGCACGGCATCTACATCCTGGCGCAAAGCGCCGAGGGCCTCATCGTCGTCGACATGCACGCCGCCCACGAGCGCATCACTTACGAGCGGCTCAAGAACAGCGTCGATGCCGGTACGCTGGCGGCGCAGCCCCTGCTGGTGCCGCTGTCGCTCGCGGTCAGCACGCGCGAGGCCGACCTCGCCGAAGGCGAGCAGGAGTTTTTCCGCGGCCTCGGCTTCGAGCTCGAGCGCATGGGGCCGGAAACCCTGCTGGTGCGCGCCGTGCCGGTGCTGCTCGGGCAGGCTCGTGCGGAGGCCCTGGTGCGCGACGTGCTGGCCGACCTGGCAGTGCATGGCAGTACCCGCCGCATCGAGGAAACCCGCAACGAACTGCTCGCCACCATGGCCTGCCACGGCAGCGTCCGCGCCGGGCGCCAGCTGTCGCTGACGGAAATGAACGCCCTGCTGCGCGACATGGAGGCCACCGAGCGCTCCGGGCAGTGCAACCACGGCCGCCCCACCTGGGCCCGCCTCACCCTCAAGGATCTCGACCGCCTCTTCCTGCGCGGCCGCTAGCGTGGTCGCCTTGATGCCTGTCCCGGCAGGCCGCCCGGTATTATTGGTCGGGATAAATCCCGATCGGCGGCAACAGCCATCAAGAACCTGTCCTGATTTGCAGGGTGCAGAATGCCCTGCTGAAATGAATTCTCAGCCAAATACGAAAAAGTGCTGAGGGCGATCCCCCGGGTTCTGGATTCTTATACGCAAGACAGCGCAGAAGGCGCCGGTCGCCGTTTCACAGGACGTGAAACGAAAATATCGCCTCAGGGAGGACGGCTGAATGGATGCAGCCTCGACAAGCGGAACGGCCAGCCTGGCCGACCTGCGCCGCGGCAGGCTCATGCTGCTGCTCATTGCGATCGCCTGGAGCCACTACGCCGCCATGGTCTGGTTGAGCCATGGCTTCAATCCCCTGCACCTCGTCAATCTCACCGCCGCGGCGCTGTGCCTGGCGATCCGTGCCTGGGTCGTCCGCGGCGGCGGGCAAGCCCGCCTCGAGTTCGCCTGTCACCTGGGCGCCGCCGTGAACCTGGCCACCATCGTCATCCTGGCGCTGTTCACCGGGCAGGCCTCGGCGTTCATGGCCTGGTTCCTGGCGCTTATCCCGCTCACCATCGCGTTTGTCGGCAACGTGCGCATGGCCCTGCTCTGGACCGTGCTGTCGGCGGCGGCGGTATTGCTGCTGAGCGCAAGTGAGTACTGGATTTCCATTCCGCCGCAAATCCAGCCGGGCAGCAATTACGAAAGCCTTTGCCGCCTGGTGCTGGTGCTGCTCTGCGGTGGCATCGGCATCGTGTCGCGCGCCACCAGTGAACACCACATCCATGAACTGCAGGCACAAAAGGCCGTCATCAGTGGCCAGGCACGCGTCCTGGGCGACGCCCTGGTCGCCGAGCAAAAAGCCAAGCGTGCCGCCGAGTCCGCCAACAGCGCCAAGTCCGGCTTCCTGGCCACCATGAGCCACGAGATCCGAACGCCGCTCAATGGCGTCATCGGTCTCAATACCCTCCTGCTCGAGACCGAGCTCGACGAGGAGCAGCGGCGGATGGTCGAGCTGGCGCGTATTTCCGGCGAATCGTTGCTGCGCCTGCTGAACGACATGCTGGATTTTTCCAAGATTGAATCGGGCCGCTTCGAACTCGAGTCGACGGATTTCGAGCCCGGGCGCCTTTGCCAGGAAGTGCTGGACTGTCTCGGTGGCGCCGCCCGCGCAAAGGGCCTCGCCTTGCGTCTGGATCTGTCGCCGGGGGTGCCGGGCCTGTTGCGTGGCGACGCCGGCCGTATGCGCCAGGTCCTCGTCAACCTGGTCAGCAATGCCGTGAAATTCACCGCCGCGGGCGAGGTCCTGCTGCAGGTGCGCTACTGCAGTGACAGCAATGGCCTGGGCTGGCTGGGCATCGAGGTCCGCGACACCGGCATCGGCATCGCTCCGGAAGACATGGCCCGCCTGTTCACGCCCTTTACCCAGGTCGACTCCTCCACCACGCGCAAATACGGCGGTACCGGCCTCGGCCTCACCATCAGCAAGCGCCTGTGCGAGCTCATGGGCGGCACCATTCGCGTCACCAGCACGGCCGGCCTGGGCAGCAGCTTCCGCGTCGACTTGCCCTTCGCCCCCGCCATTGCGGTCACGGCGGCGGTCCCGCGCTGCCCGGACAACACCGGCCAGCCCGAGCGGGTGTCCCTGGCGCGGCCGGTGCGCGTGCTGGTGGCCGAGGACAATCCGGTGAACCAGGTCGTGGCCGGCGCCATGCTGAAACGACTCGGCATCCAGGCCGATGTCGTCGACAACGGCCTCGATGCGGTCGCGGCCATGGAGTCCCGCAACTACGATCTCGTCCTGATGGATTGCCGCATGCCGGTCATGGATGGCTACGAGGCCTGCCGCACCATCCGCCAGCGCGAGGACGGCCGCGCACACACCCCCATCATCGCCATGACGGCCAGCGCCATCCAGGGGGACCGGGAGCTCTGCCTGGCGGTGGGCATGGACGATTACCTTGCCAAGCCGGTCCGCCTCACCGACCTCGGCAGCATGCTGCGGCGCTGGTTGCCGGCGACGGCGGCGCTATAGAATCGCGCCTCCAGCCGCTTCCAGGGGCGCCACGCCCGCCATGCCTTCGCACCTGCCGCCTGCCATCCTGCTCATGGGACCCACCGCCTCGGGCAAGACGAAGCTTGCCATCGAGCTGGTCGAGCGCGGGCCCTTCGACATCATTTCCGTCGACTCCGGCATGGTCTACCGCGGCATGGACATCGGCACCGCCAAGCCCGATGCCGCCACCCTGGCCCGCGCCCCGCACCGCCTGATCGATATCCGCGATCCGGCCTGCGCCTATTCGGCCGCCGAGTTCCGCCAGGACGCCCTCGCCGCGATGGCCGAGAGCTCCGCGGCCGGCCGCATTCCGTTGCTGGTCGGCGGCACCATGCTCTATTTCAAGGTGCTGCTGGAGGGCCTGGCGCCCATGCCGGAGGCTGACCCCGGGCTGCGCGCCCGCCTCGAGGCCGAGGCCGCCCGCCTGGGCTGGCCGGCCCTGCACGCCCGCCTCGCCACTGTCGATCCGGCCAGCGCCGCCCGGCTGGGGTCCAATGACGCCCAGCGCCTGCAGCGCGCCCTTGAAGTGTGGGAGTTGACCGGCAAGCCGCTGTCGCAGTGGCATGCCGAGCAGCCGCCGGTGGCGCCGCCCCCCTACCGGATGGTGCAGGTGGCGCTGATGCCCCCGGAGCGGGCCGCCCTGCACGCGCGCATCGAGCACCGCTTCGACGAAATGCTGGAGATGGGCCTGGTCGACGAAGTGGCCCGGCTCAAGGCCCGGCCCGACCTGCATGCCGGGCTGCCGTCCCTGAAGGCGGTGGGCTATGCCCAGGTCTGGGCTTACCTGGACGGGGCCTGCGATGCCGCCGAGATGCGCCTGCGCGGGATTTACGCCACGCGCCAGCTCGCCAAGCGTCAGCACACCTGGCTACGTCGTTTTCAGCAGGCGGCCTGCTACGATGGCGCACATGAAGGACTAGCCGGACTGCTCTTGAAAAACTGGCAGGCAGACAGCACATTAGCTTCTACGCGGGGGTGATTGCCCCGGCGTCCCCGGATGCACCGGCCCTGGCCGGTGGACAAACGGGTCCTTGGGACCTGCCATCCGAGCTTCGCGTCGCCCGGTCGGGCGAATTTTTGCGCTTTGATTTTTTAGCCCGTTTTGGGCCCCCAATAGGAGAACATCATGTCCAAAGGACAAACGTTGCAGGATCCTTTCCTGAATGCCCTGCGCAAGGAGCGCATCCCGGTGTCGATTTTCCTCGTCAACGGCATCAAGCTGCAGGGCCAGATCGAGTCCTTTGACCAGTACGTCGTGCTGCTCAAGAACACCGTCAGCCAGATGGTCTACAAACACGCGATTTCCACGGTCGTGCCGGCCCGCAACCCGCGCGCCACGGTGCCCGGCGGCGCTCACGGCGCTGCTGCCGGCGGCTTCCAGGCCCCGGGTGGCATGCAGGATGACGATGCCTTCGAGGAAACCGATCGCCAGCCCAATTTCTGAGGCCAGGCTGACCGGCCGCGCCGGTTGATCGTTCTGCAGCGCCGCCTCCTGGCGGCGTTGCTTTTTGCGCCCCCGTCCGGCGCTGGCCGCCGGGGGCTGCGCTGGACCTGGTTCCGCCCGCGGCGGAGCCCCGGGGCAGGCTGCTCCGGCCGGCCCCCATGCGAGAGGTGGTAGTGGAGTTTTTCGAGCGTCACTCCGGTGGTGAAAAAGCGGTGCTGGTCCATCTCGACATGCGCGACGAGCGCCAGGAGGAGGACCTCGAGGAGTTTCGCCTGCTGGCCGACTCGGCCGGCGTCGCGACCATGGGCATCGTGGGCGGCTCGCGCCAGCGCCCCGACCCCAAGTTCTTCGCCGGAACCGGCAAGGTCGAGGAAATCCGCGAGCTGGTGCAGGCGACCGAGGCCGAGGTCGTGCTCTTCGACCACGCCCTCACGCCCGCCCAGGAACGCAACCTCGAAAAGGCGCTCGAATGCCGCGTGCTCGATCGCACCGGCCTCATTCTCGACATCTTCGCGCAACGCGCGCGCACCTTCGAAGGCAAGCTGCAGGTGGAGCTCGCGCAGCTGCAGCACCTGGCCTCGCGCCTGGTGCGCGGCTGGACCCATCTCGAGCGCCAGAAAGGCGGCATCGGCCTGCGCGGCCCGGGCGAAACCCAGCTCGAAACCGACCGTCGCCTGTTGCGCGCGCGCATCACCCACCTGCAGGAGCGCCTCGACAAGGTGCGCCAGGTGCGCGCCCAGGGCCGCGCCTCGCGCCAGAAGGCGGCGGTGCCCACCGTGTCGCTGGTCGGCTATACCAACGCCGGCAAGTCCACCCTCTTCAATCGCCTGACCAGCGCCGAGGTCTACGCGGCCAACCAGCTCTTTGCCACCCTCGATCCCACCTTGCGCCGGGTGCCGCTCGAAGGCTTCGGACCGGTGGTGCTGGCCGACACCGTGGGCTTTATCCGCCACCTGCCGCACCGCCTGGTCGACGCCTTCCGCGCCACGCTTGAGGAAACCGCCCAGGCGGACCTGCTGCTGCATGTGGTGGATTGCGCCAGCACCGAGCGCGACCGCCAGATCGCCGCGGTCGACGAGGTGCTGGGCGAGGTCGGCGCCACCGCGCCGGTGCTGCTCGTCTACAACAAGCTTGACCTGCTGGAGGCGCGCGAGCCGCGCATCGATCGCGACGACCTCGGCCGGCCGCTGGCGGTATGGGTGTCGGCGCGCGACGGGACCGGCTTTGACCTGCTGCGGCAGGCCATTGCCGAATGCCTGGGTCCACAGCGCTTCGAGGGTGAGCTGCTGCTGCCGGCGCGCCATGGCCGCCTGCGCGCGCGCCTGTTCGAGAGCGGGGCGGTGCTGCGCGAGACTATCGACGAGGAGGGCAATGCCCGCGTCTACCTGCGCCTGCCCCGTCCCGACCTGGAGCAATTGCTGCAGCGCGAGGGACTCGGTCTTGATGAGCTGCTGCCGCCGGAAGCCCGACTCGATGCGCTGGTGCGAGTCGATGCCGATGTGCCGGACTTGATGCCCGCTTCCACCTATCCCGGTGCCGTGGCTGAGCCGCCGGCATCCACCGACTAGGGCTCCGGCCCCAGGATCCGCAGTTCATGGCATGGAACGCGTCCGGCCAGAAACCCGGCAAGCCGTCGCCGGGTCCGCGTCCTCCTCCGGGCGGCGCGGGCTCGCCCCCGCCCGGGCTCGACGAGATGCTGCGCCGCCTTGGCGATTTCCTGGGCGAGGGGCCGCGCCCCGGCCGCCTGCTCCTGCTCGCGGGGCTGGCGCTGGTCTTCGTCTATGGCAGCCTCGGCGTGCACCAGGTGGAGGAGGGCGAGCGCAGCCTGGTGCTGCGCAACGGGCGCCTGCATCAGGTGCAGGCGCCCGGTCTGCACTGGAACCCGCCGCTGATCGACACCTGGCGCCGCGTGAACATCGAAAGATTGCGTGAGGCGACGCTCAGCGCCGAGGTCATCAGCCGTGACGGGGACCTTGTCGCCGTCACGCTGGCCCTGCGCTACCGCGTCGCCGATCCCGAGGCCTACCTGCTCGGCTTTCTCGATGCCGAAGCGGAATTGCTGCGCGCCACCGAGGCGGCGTTGCAGCAGGGCGCGTCGCGCCTGGCGGCGGCCGAGCTCACCGGTCCGGCCCAGCGCCGGCTCGTGGCCGGACTGCAGGCGGCGTTGGCCGCCCACCTGCGGGAGCGGCGCAGCGGGCTGGCCCTGGCCGGCCTCAGCCTGGTCAGCGTGCGTCCCCCCGCCGAGATCGAGGCCGCGGTGACCGAGGTCGAGCGCGCCCGCGCCGATATCCCTTTGCAATTGCAAAAAGCCGACGAGGTTGCGCAAAAGGCCCTCCAGCGCAGTCGCGAGGAGGCCGCCCGCCAGGTCGCCGCCGCGGAGCGGGAGAAGGCCCGCGTCGTGCTGGAGGCGCGCGCCGATGCCCTGCGCCTCGGCGCCGCGATCGAGGCCGCCCGCGTCGCGCCCGCGGCGACCCGCCAGCGCCTGTATGAAGAAACCGTCGCCGATGTGCTGGCGCGCACGCCGACCGTGATCGTGGGCGAGGCCGGCCTGGCGCGGATAGGCGTCGAGCCGGCCCGCCTGCAGGCGCCCAGCCCCTTGCCGCCGCCCCCTGCGGGAGGAGGGCGGCCATGAACATGCGCCTGTTGAATGTCCTCGCCCTGGCCCTGCTGGGCATGCTGCTCGTGTTGAACAGCCGTACGGTGGTGTCGTCACCCGATCGCGGTGTCATGCTGCGCTTTGGCGAGATCACGCAGATTGGCCTGGCGCCGGGCGTTTACTGGCGCCTGCCCCTGGTCGACACTATGCAGCGGGTCGACATGCGCACGCGCTTCAGTGACCTCGAGCGCGAGGACCATGCCGATGCGCAGGGTGACCTGCGTGGCGTCGAGGCCTGGGTGGTGTGGCGCATCCGCGACCTGCCGCGCTATTACCTGCGCACCGGCGCCGATCCGGCGCGCGCCACCGAACTTCTGCAGCCGGTGCTGCGCGAGGGGCTGCAGCGCGCTCTGGCAGCGACGACCTGGGCGGAGCAGCCGGCCGGGCCACCGGCGCCCGTGCTGCAAGGCATTGCCGCCGCCGGCAGTGCCCGGCTGCAGCGCGAACTCGGCATCGAGATTCTGTCGCTGCAGCTGCGCCGCGTGAGCCTGACGCCGCCGGTGCAGGCCACGGTCATCGAGCGCATGCGCCTGGCGCGTGAAAGCCAGGCCACCGCACTGCGCGCCGAGGCGCTGGAGCAGGCCCGGGCGGTAACCGCCGCTGCAGGGCAGGAGCAGCGTGCCGTACTGGATGCGGCCGTGCTGCAGGCCGAGCGGCTGCGCGACGAGGGCGCGCGCGAGGCGGAGGCCGTGCTGGCTGGCGTGGCGGCGCGCGATCCCGCCCTGGCGCGTTACTGGCGAGCGCTGGAAGCCTGGCGCCGGGGCTTTGGCAAGCCCGGCGACGTGCTGGTCCTGGCCGAGGACAGCGAACTCGCGGCCTTGCGCCGTAAACTTCATCTGGACAAGCCGGCGCCGCCTGCGCCGGGAGAAAAGAAATGATCCGTGGTCTTCTGATCCTGCTGGCCTGCCAGCTCGCCGGTGAATTCATCGCCACTGCCCTGGGCATTCCCGTGCCGGGCGGCGTCATCGGCATGCTGCTGCTGTTTATCGGCCTCGTCCTGCGCCATGGCGTGCCCGCCGAGCTGGAGCAGGCCAGCCAGAGCGTGCTGCGCCACCTGGCCCTGTATTTCGTTCCCGCCTCGGTGGGCATCATGACCATGGGCCCGCTGCTGGCGCAGGAAGGCCTGCGCATTGGCGTGGTCATGGTGTTGTCGACCGTCATTCCCATGCTCGCCTGCGGCTACCTGCTCGACCGCTGGCTGGCGCGCCGGGGGCTGGCATGAGCGCCCTCCTGGACTCGCCGGTGCCCTGGCTGATCCTCACACTGGGCGCCTTCGAGGGCGGCACCTGGCTTTACCGGCGGCTCGGCGAGCCGGTGTGGGCGCCGCCCCTGCTGATGGCGCTGGCCCTCATCATCGGCGTGCTGCTCGTCACCGGCATCGATTACGCGGTGTATTTCCGCGGCAATGCCCTGCTGCACTTCCTGCTCGGGCCCGCCACGGTGGCCCTGGCCGTGCCGCTTTATCACGCCTTGCCGCGCCTGCTGGCCGCCTTCCGGCCACTGGCCGGCACCCTGCTCCTGGGTACCGTACTCGGCGCCGGGGGCGCCATGAGCCTGGCCTGGCTGTTCCAGCTCTCGCACGAGAGCATCCTGGCCTTCGCCACCCGTGCCGTGACCACCCCCATCGCCATCGGCATCGCCGAGAAGATCCACGCGCCGCTGGCCCTGGCCGCCGCCCTGGTCGGCTTTTCCGGCGTGCTGGGAGCGGCGCTGGCCGAGCCGCTGCTCAAGGGAGTCAAGAGTGACGTCGCCCGCGGCTTTGCCCTGGGACTGGCCGCCCATGGGGTCGGCACCGCCCGCGCCTTCCAGCTGCACCCCACCGCCGGCGCCTTCGCCGCCCTGGGCATGGGCCTCAACGGACTGCTCACGGCCTTCTGGCTGCCGCCCCTGGTGCGCGCCCTGTCGGGGCCCTGACCGGCGGCCAGCCGGCCTTCTTCCGCCACGCCGATGACGTCAAGGCTTGGGCCGGGAGGGGCGCTGCTGTTACTATTGGCCAAGCCGAGATTCTTCTCGGTTTTTTTGTGTCCCCGCCCAAGCTCGTGAGCGACAGACTTTCCATGACCCGTCCCGTCGAAACCTGGCTGCTGCCTGAAGGCGTCAGTGATGTGCTGCCGGCCGAGGCGACCCGCCTCGAGGCCCTGCGCCGCCGCCTGCTTGATCATTGCGCGGCCTGGGGTTACCAGCTCGTCTTCCCGCCGCTCATGGAGTTCCTCGACTCCCTGCTCACCGGCTCGGGCCACGACCTGGACCTGATGACCTTCAAGATCACCGACCAGCTCACCGGTCGCATGATGGGCGTGCGCGCCGACATCACGCCGCAGGTGGCGCGCCTCGACGCGCACTCGCTGCCGGTGGAAGGCCCGGCCCGCTACTGCTACGCCGGCACCACCCTCAATACCCGGCCCGCCGCGCTCGCGGCCTCGCGCTGCCCGGTGCAGATCGGCGCCGAGCTCTACGGCTATGCCGGCGTCGCGGGCGATATCGAGATCCTGCGCCTGATGCTGGAAACACTCGTCCTGGCCGGTTGCCGCCAGATCCAGCTCGACCTCGGCCACGTCGCCATCTTTCGCGGCCTGGCCCGACTGGCGGGAATCAGCGGCCGTGAAGAGTCCTTCCTGTTTGACATCTATCAGCGCAAGGCCGTGGCCGAGCTGAAAGACTTCATGGCGGCGCGGCAGCTGCCGGCCTCCACGGCGGCGCGCTTCGAAAGCCTGCTCAAGCTGGCCGGCGGTGTCGCCGTGCTGGGCCAGGCCCGCCAGCTGCTGCAGGGCCTCGCCGCCGAGATCGACGACGCCCTGGTGGCGCTCGAGACCGTGGCCACGGCGCTGCAGGCCTCGCATCCCGGGGTGGCGCTGTATTTCGACCTCACCGAGCTGCGCGGCTATCACTACCACACCGGCCTCGTGTTCGCGGCCTACACGCCCGGCCTGCGCGCCGAGCTCGCCAAGGGCGGCCGCTACGACGCCGTCGGCGAAGCCTTCGGACGCTCGCGTCCGGCCACGGGTTTCAGCGCCGACCTCAAGTCCCTGCTCGCCTGTGCCGGCGAGGAGGCCGCGCCGGCGCTGGTGTTCGCCCCGGCGGGCGATGACGCCGGCTTGCGCGCGGCCATGATGCAATTGCGGGCACAGGGCGAGCGCGTGCGCCAGGCCCTGCCGGGTGAAATCACCAGCGCGGCCGCCGCAGGCTGCTCGCGCGAGCTCAAGCGTGTCGACGGCCAGTGGGTCGTCACCAATTCCTGAATCTGTTTGCAGTAATCGAGAAGAGTTATGGGCAAGAACGTAGTCGTGCTCGGCACCCAATGGGGTGACGAAGGCAAGGGCAAGATCGTCGACCTGCTGACGGACAATGCGTCCGCGGTCGTGCGCTTCCAGGGCGGCCACAACGCCGGCCACACCCTCTGGGTCGACGGCGAGAAGACGGTGCTGCACCTGATTCCCTCCGGCATCCTGCGCAAGAACGTGCTGTGCCTGATCGGCAACGGCGTGGTGCTGGCGCCCGATGCGCTGCTGAAGGAGTTGGCCGGCCTCGAGGCGCGCGGCGTGGATCCGCGCTCCCGCCTCAAGGTATCGGCGGCCTGCCCGCTGATCCTTCCCTACCACGTCGCCCTCGACAAGGCGCGTGAAAACGCGCGCGGCAGCGCCAAGATCGGCACCACGGGGCGCGGCATCGGCCCCGCCTACGAGGACAAGGTCGCGCGCCGCGGCCTGCGCCTGGGCGATCTCTTCCGTCGCGAAACCCTGGCCGCGCGCATCGGCGAGGTGCTGGACTATCACAACTTCCAGCTCAAGAATTACTACAAGGCCGACATCGTCGATTTCCAGCAGACCCTCGACGACGCCCTGTCTTGGGCGGACGAGCTCAAGGAGCTGGTCGCTGACGTGCCGGCCATCCTTCACCAGTTCCGCCGCGAAGGAAAAGACATCATGTTCGAAGGCGCGCAGGGCTCCCTGCTCGACATCGACCACGGCACCTATCCCTACGTGACCTCGAGCAACACCACCGCCGGCGGCACCAGCACCGGCTCCGGTTTCGGCCCGCTCTATCTCGACTACATCCTCGGCATCACCAAGGCCTACACCACCCGTGTCGGCAGCGGGCCCTTCCCCACCGAGCTGGTCTACGACGCCGCCAACGACGTTGGCGACCCCGTTGGCAAGCATCTCGGCACCGTCGGCCACGAGTTCGGTTCCACCACCGGCCGCCAGCGCCGCTGCGGCTGGTTCGATGCCGTCGTGCTGCGCCGTGGCGTCGAGATCAACTCCATCTCCGGCCTCTGCCTGACCAAGCTCGACGTGCTCGACGGCCTCGACACCGTGCGCATCTGCACCGACTACGACAGCAAGGTCGTGGGTTCCATGGAGTGCCTGATGTCCGATGCCGAGTCCTTCGGCAACGTCGTGCCGGTCTACGAGGAGCTGCCGGGCTGGAGCGAATCCACCGTGGGCGTGAAGCGCCTTGAGGACCTGCCCCCCAATGCGCGCGCCTACATCAAGCGCATCGAGGAGGTGGTGGGCTGCCCCATCGACATCATTTCCACCGGGCCGGACCGCGACGAGACCATCGTCCTCCGCCACCCCTTCAACTGACCGGGCGGGGGCGCGTCGATGCCGGCTGCAGCCTCCCGCTTTTCCCTGCGCACCTGGTACCGCACGCCGGTGCGGCGTGCGCTGGCGCGGCAGCTGTATTTCTCGGGCCTGGAATCACTGTGGCTGGTGCTGCTGATCGGCATTGCCGTCGGCGCCATCATCGTCTCGCAACTGCACTTCGGCATCGGCCAGAGCGGATCGGAAACCCTGCGCCTCATGGCCGGCCTGCTGTTTGGCGAGCTGGCGCCGCTGCTCACCGCCCTGATCCTGATCGCGCGCTCGTCTTCGGCCATGGCCAGCGAACTGGCCGCCATGCGCGTTAACAACGAGATCTGGATGCTGACGCAATTCGGCATCAACCCGGTACATTACCTGCTGCTGCCGCGCGTGACGGGCATGCTGGTCGCCAGTGTCCTGCTCGCGATCTACCTGGCGGTGGCCGCGCTGGTCGCCGGCGCCTTGCTGGTGTCGGGCCCCAACGCCCTGGGCGAGCTGGCCCGGCTGGGTGATGCGCTGTCGTTGTCGACGGTGGTTATGGGCCTGCTCAAGACCGCGCTCTTCGGCTTTGTAGTGGCGTTGATCGCCTGCCGTACCGGCATTCGCGCGGGCGGCGCCATGACCGAGATTCCGCGCGCCGCTTCGCGCGCCGTGGTGAGCAGCCTGCTCACCGTATTTGTGCTGGACGCGCTATGGGCCCTGCTGTGAGTACATTGCCCCCGCCGGGCCACTGGGCCCTCGGCGCCGATACCCAGGCGCATGCCGAGCGGCTGGTCGCCCAGGCGCAGCGCGAAGGCTTGCGTACGGGCTGGCTGGCAAGCGAGGCCGGCTTCCTGAGCAACCTCAATATCATCGAGAATCTGCGCCTGCTGCATGACTGGTACAGCGACGACGGCGCCGCCTTCGAGGTCGCACTGTCGAAGGCGGTGGCGCAACTGCCAGTGCCGGCCACGGACTGGCTGCAGGCGCGGCCCTCGCAGCTGGGCGCCGCCACCTTGCTGCAGGCGCGCTGCCTGCGCCTGCTGCTGCTGCGCCCCGACTTCGTGGTGCTGCATCCGGCCTGCCTGGCCCAGGCGGGGCCGGGGCTTGCCGACCAGCTTGTCGCCGGACTGGCCGGGGCCCGTCTGCTTTTGCTTGCCGAGCCGATGCCTGATTGGCCAGCATGGCCGCCTGCCCGCCCCACCGGTCCCGCTGCTTCCAGCGCTGCCGACGAGGACACTGTTGTATGAGCCAGTCTGTCGACATCGATCCGCGCTTCCAGCGCCTTGGCCTCAAGCTCGGCCTCTTCGTGGGCGCCGGCGTGCTGCTTTGCCTGGCCATCCTGCTCGCCATGGCGGTGCGTCAGGGTTATTTCTCGCCCAAGACGCCGGTGTCTTTCCAGGCGGCGAGCGGCACCGACCTGAGCCCGGGCATGGCGGTAAAGTTGTCCGGCTTCAAGATCGGCGAGGTCAGCGCGGTCGAGCTGAACCAGCTGGCGCGCGTGGACGTGGAGATGCAGATCGAGAATCGCTACCTGCAATGGATCAAGGGCGATTCCGTGGCCACGCTGGCCCGCGAAGGCATGATCGGCGACAGCTTCATCAGCATCTCGAGCGGCAACCCCGCCATGCCGGCGCTGACTCCCGAGGATCGCCTGCGCTTCGTGGCCGGCAGCAGCCTCGGTGACATCGCGCTCGATGTGCGTAATCGCGTGGTGCCGGTGATCGACGAGCTGCATGCCTTCCTGCAGTACACCAATGATCCCAAGGGCGATGTGCGGGCGACTTTCCGCGAGATGCACGCCCTGACGCTGCAGTTGCAGCAAACCCGCAAGGAGGTCGATGCTGCCCTGGTCGCGGTCAATCACCTGGCGGCAACGGAAGCGCCGGCGACCCTGGCCCAGACCCGCGGGGCGCTGGCGCGCGCCGAGGCCAGCCTGGCGGAGCTCGAGAAGGCCATTCCGGCCCTGTCGGCCCAGGCCGGACGCTCGCTGAGCGCGCTCGACCAGGCGACAGGCGCCGCTGCCGCCACCGCGCTGCGCGCCGGCAAGCTCATGGATGACGCCGCTCCCCGGCTCGACAGCAGCCTGGCCGAGGCCGAGCTCCTGCTGCGCGACAGCCGCGCGGCCCTCTCGGCCGCGCGCACCCGCTGGCCCTTCAAGGGACCGGACGTGGCGCCGGCCCTGCAACAGGCCCCTGTGCCTGCCGCTGCGCCGGCCACGCCCCTGCAGGCGGAGCAATAAGGATTTCCCGGGGAAGCGCCTGACGGCCGGCCGTGGTTCTCCCTGCACCGGCCCACTCTGATGGGGGCGATCTGTCGGGTCGCTGGCCCATCATTCCCGTTCCCGTTCCCGTTCCCGTTCCCGTTCCCGTTCCCGTTCCCGTTCCCGTTCCATGCCCCAAGCTTTGGGCTCAGGCTCAAGCCCGGGTTGGCGGATCCTTGCGGTCAAGCCTCCGGGGGGCCACCGCCCGCGCCACCGGGAGGCTGAAAATGAAAAAGGCCCGCAATTGCGGGCCTTGGTGGCCGCCTGCGGCCAGGCTGTCGCTCAGCGGCAGTTGGCGGGCCGGAAGCGCCGGTCGATGGTGGTGGGCCCCTGGCTGGTACAGGTCCAGACCATGGAGCCGGGCCTGGTGTTGAGGTCGGGCTTCAGGATCAGGCTCTTGCCGGCGATGGCCGCATCGGCGTTGAAGGTGATGGTGATCACGCCCGAGCCGCCCACGGCGATTTCCAGGGTGTTGTTGCCGGTCACGCTGGTGGGCATGGCCAGGCCATAGCTTGGATTGGCCACAGGGCCGGAGCCGAGGAAGCGGCCAATGCTGAAGCGGGCTTCTTCCACGGCGGTTTTGGTGCCCCCGGAAAGAAACAGGCCTTCCGCGACTTTTGCGCGGACCGTGTAGTCCTGGTAGGCCGGAATGGCCACGGCGGCCAGGATGCCGATGATCGCCACGACGATCATCAATTCAATGAGGGTAAAACCCCGGTTAGTTATTTTCACATTCGCACCTTGCGGCCTGATCCCTGTGGGCAAAAAATAGTCTGCCCAGAGCAATAAGCAATAAGCGGGCCATTGCCATATTTGTGACGGAAGGCCCATTCTGCGTGGACTCAGCGGATGCTTTCCGGGGATGAACGGTAAAGGCTGTGTCAAAAAACGACAATTCTGTCAGTGGGGGGGCCGCACGTGGTACCCCTTTTCGTTGTACTTCTTTGCAGGAAGGCAAGCGGCGCCAGGGGAATGGGGCGGCGCCGGCATGCCGGTCGCGTGTCGGGTCCACAGGCTGCGGCGGTCACGGGAACCGGGGATGCGGGCTGGAAGAGGGAAGGGCGCGGCAGTGCCGCGCCCTTCCGGGTGACGTCAGGCGCCGAGGAGTTTCTTGCGGCGCGAACGGGCGCCGGCCACCAGCAATGTCTGGTAAGCCGTGGGCAGGGTGCGCTGCAGCAGGTCGATGACGTAGGCGTCCTTGCCGATCAGCAGGCGCCGCTTGTTCTTCATGATGGCGTCAACCACGGCCAGGGCGGCGTCCTCCGCCGTGGTGGTGAAGGCCTTCTCGAAGTCGCGCGTGGACTTCACGTCGACCATGCCCGGCGTCTCGGTGACGCGGGCATTGCGGGCGATGTTGGTCTTGATGCCGCCCGGGTGCACGCAGGTCACGCCGATATTGCTGCCCTCGATTTCCATTTCCTCGCGCAGGGCCTCGGTAAAGCCCTTCACCGCGAACTTGGCGGCGTTGTAGGCCGACTGCGTCGGCACGGCGATCAGGCCGAACACGGAAGAGACGTTGACCACGGCGCCTTCGCCGGCGGTCTTGATATGGGGCAGGAAGGCCTTGGTGCCGTAGACCACACCCCAGAAGTTGACGCCCATCAGCCACTCGAAGTCGGAGTACTGCATGTCCTCGACGGTGGCGCCAAGGGCGACGCCGGCATTGTTGAAGATGATGTTGACGAGGCCGTGGTCGGCGACGACCTCATCGGCCCAGGCATACATCTGCTCGCGGCTGGCCACGTCGACCTTGCGCGTGGTGACCTTGACGCCGTGCTGCAGGCACTTGGCGGCGGTGTCGGCCAGGCCGGTCTCGTTCACGTCGGACAGGGCCAGGTGGCAGCCCTTGCTGGCCATCAGGATGGCGGTGGCGCGGCCGATGCCGGAGCCGGCGCCGGTGATGGCGGCGACCTTGTCTTTGAGCGTCTTCATGTTCTGGTGTCCTGCACTGTCGTGTCGTGTCGTGGTAGGTCGGACTTCAGTCCGACACCCTCACCCGGCCGTCGGACTGAAGCCCGACCTGCAAGGGGTGTTGCCGGCGCGAAACCCTTGGCCCCGGAGGGTGGCGTGGGGCATGATGCGGGTATCTGGCAACAAGCGTTGTCACATTATGAGTGCCAGTCGCCGCTGTCAATGGCGCGGCTTGCCCGGGAATAGTCATGTCAGGCCAGAATCCACCTGTCCCCGATGAAAGCCCTCCCGTCCTGCGCCGCTATGGCGGCCGGGGCGGGGAGGAGCGCCGGGCCGAGCGCCGCGAGCGCCTGCTCGAGGCCGGCCTCGCCGTGTTTGGCCAGGCCGGCTATCACGGCGCCACCGTCCGGCAGATCTGTGCCGGGGCGGCCCTGACCGAGCGCTATTTCTACGAGTCCTTCGCCAACCGCGAAGACCTACTGTGTGCCGTCTATGAGCGTCACATGGCTGTGCAGCAGGAGCGCATTGCGCGAGCCGTGCTGGCGGCTCCGCGCGAGCCGCTGGCCATGATCGAGGCGGGGTTGCGCGCCTTCCTCGAGCTCGCGCGCGAGAGCCCCGCCGGCGCGAGGGTGCAGTTTGTCGAGGTGCTGGGCATCAGCCCGCGCGTGGACCGGCTCTACCGCAATGCCATCGAGAACTTCGCGCAACTGCTGCGCGGCTGGAACACCGAGCTGCAGCAGGAGGACGCGGCGTACCCGGGCGACGCCGATACGCTGGCCGTGGGCCTGGTGGGTGCCGCAGTCGGGATTGCCAGTCGCTGGCTGCTCTCGGGCTTTGCGCAGCCGCTGGAAGTGATGCTGCACACCATGCTCACCATCTTCCGGGGCGTCTGGCAGCAGACGCAGCCCCGCTGACCGTTCGCGCGTTGCGGCCGGGGTGGCGATCGCCACTCAGAAGTTATCCCGGCAAGTCGGGACTTATCCCGGCGGGCAAACCACAGGGCTCCCCGCGGGAGCAGGCATTTAGCGTGGCACGTACACGTGGTTCATGCGGCGCTGGATGATGGCGGCCTTGCGCTTCAGGGCGCGGGTGTTGCGGTTCTTGTCGTAGAAGCGCGGATTGGGAATCATCGCCGCCATTTTGGCCGCCTGGGCCGGCCCGATGCTGCGCGCCGGTACGCCGTAGTAGTGTCGCGCCGCCGCCTCCGCGCCAAAGACACCGTCGCCCCATTCGATCACATTCAGGTAGATCTCGAAGATACGGCGCTTGCTCATCATGTTTTCCATCATCACCGTGATGATGGCTTCCTCGGCCTTGCGCCAGGGCGTGCGCTTGCCGGAAAGGAAGAGGTTCTTGGCGAGCTGCTGCGAGATCGTCGACCCGCCGGCCACTACCTTTCCTTTCTTGAGGTTCTTTTCCCAGGCGGTCTGGATGCCCTCCCAGTCAAAGCCGTCATGCTGCAGGAACTTGGCATCCTCGCTCGCCATCACCGCGCGCTTGAGCGCGGGCGAGATCTTTGCGTAGGGCACCCATTTGTGGTGCAGCTCGGCGTCGGGATCCTTGTCCTGCATGACCTCCAGGCGCGCCTCCATGAAGGCGGAGCGCGAGGGGTTGTGGTCGATCCACCAGGCGATATGGGCGAGCAGCCAGAGGTGGTAGGCCAGCACGATGCCGGCAATGAGCAGCACGAGGCGCCACAGGAAGCGACGGGTCAGGACCATGGCAGGGACGCAGCGTACGGACAGGGGCGCGTATTCAAGCCTTTTTTCCGATTTCCCGAAACCCCGGCGCCGGCGTTGTCCGGCCCGGGAGGCCAGGATTGCCTGTCATTCCAGCCCGGCCGGCTCTCGCATTCGAACGCCAAAGCTTTAACAATGCGCCGCTCCCCTTCCCTGGAACCTGCCATGTCGTCCCTGCCCGGCCCCTCCCGTTCAGGCTATGCCTTTGCTGCTGGCGTTGTCTGCATCTGGGCGGGCTTCGTCCTGCTCGGCCGCGTTGCCGGCACCAGCGCCCTCAACGGCAACGATGTGGTGGCGCTGCGCTTCGGAGTGGCTGCCACCCTCCTGCTGCCGGTCTGGTGGTTCAAGTGGCGGGTGCCCGTTTTCACCTGGCGCATGGCCATGCTCATGCTCTCTGGCGGCATGACCTATACCCTGGCGGCGTACTGGAGCTTCCACTTTGCCCCGGCCGCCCATGGCGCCTTGCTGCTCTCGGGCATGCTGCCCTTCTTTGTGGCAATGGTGAGCTGGGGGCTGCTGGGCGAGTCGCCGCCTGCGCGCCTGCATCACGCCCTGATCTGCATTGCCGGCGGCATCGGCCTGCTGGCCGTGCACAGCCTGGGCGGCCTGGCCCAAAGCTGGCCGGGCGACCTGATGATGCTGTTCGCCTCCTTGTCCTGGGCCGTCTATACCGTGCTGGTGCGGCGCTGGGGCTACGCGCCTGTCGAGACCACCATTGGCGTGACCTTGTTGTCGGCCTTCGTCTTCCTGCCGGTCTACCTGCTCTTCTTGCCCAAGGGCATTGCCCAGGTGCCCCTCGGCTCCGTGCTGCTGCAGGGCTTCTACCAGGGCGTGCTCGTGGCCATCGTCGCCATGCTGCTCTACATGCAGGCCATGGTCCGGCTCGGGCCCATGCGCCTTGGCGCGATCATGGCGACAGTTCCCGCCATCGCCGGCATCGGTGCCACGCTCGTGCTGGGCGAGCCCTTCTCGCTCTGGCTCGTGGGCGGACTCATTCTCACGAGCGTGGGCGCCTGGCTGGGCACTCGCTAGCGGGTGTCACTCCCGCTGCGCTGCCGGTGCCCGCGGGCGCAGCTTTTCTGCGCGACTGAATTCGACGCCATGAAAAAGGAGCCCGAAGGCTCCTTTTTTGTCAGCGGGCACCGGCGGCGCAAGGCGGGCCCGGCGTTCTCTTGATCTGCCGGAAGGCCGGCCAGCGCACTTCAGGTGCTGCGGGCCGCAGCTTCAGTCGCACTGGCGGGCAGCCGCGAGGGAGCGGCCAGCCTCCAGGCCGGGCTGGGTTCAGCCCTCGAGCAGGCCCTTCACTTCCTTGGAGCCATAGAACGCCTTGAGGTGGGCGTGCACGCGCGCCTCGATCTGGCCGGAGCTGATGAGCTCGGCAAGCAGCGGCTCCAGGAAGCGCTGCACCTCGACCGGCAGGCGCTGGCGGTCGAGGCCGATGCTTTCCAGCACGCTGAGCGCGGGCTTGCTGCCGTTGTCGGCAAACCACGCCTCGACCAGTTCGTGCAGCAGGCCGTGCGCGTAGCCGGTCTGGCGGAAATGGTTCCACAGGCGGTTGCCGATCTCGACGACTTCGCGCACCTGCTTTTCATTGACGTGCTTCGTGGCCACGTCGAGGTGCACGGTATGCACGCGCTGCCAGATCTTCTTGGAGTGCGCCTTGAGCTTGTGCGACTCCAGGGCCTGCTTCACCAGGCGCTCGGTCATTTCCATGGTGGCGCGGGTGTTCTGGTGCACGTAGTTCTTGAGCGCGCCCTCGACCATGCTGTCGGTGCCCATGCGCTCCATCATGCCCTTGCCGACCTTCATGAGTGAGCTCATGCCCGGCACTTTCTTGGCGATATTGCTGTTCTCGGCGACGTAATTCTTGACGCCGTTGAAGACGATGTCCGAGATGAGGTGGGTGATCTCGTGGTTCTGCATGATGGCGCGGACAATGCCATTGCGGACGTCCTCGAGCTCGATCAGGCGCTCGGCGATGTAATCGTAGTCCTTGGCGTCGAGGATGGCGTCGACACGGGTCTCGGCATTGAGCGGGCTTTGCAGGGCGGCGGTGGCGACACTGCCGATCTGTTCCAGCAACTCTGCGCTGGGTGTCAGGTCGAACACATTGCGCAGCAGGAAATCACGCACCAGCACCGGCGAGGCCAGCGCGGTCACGGGCCGGGCCGCCAGCCAGTCGCAGGCCTGGGCGGTTTCTTCCGCGACCAGGGCGGCAAGGGGCTTGCCCGACAGCTGGTGCATGACGTGGCGGGTGTGGGCTTCCAGCAGGGACTTGGCGGTGGCGTGCATGGTGTTCTCCTGTGCGTTCGGGCGGTCGCTTTGCTATTGGAGTTATGGCGACCGCCGGCCGTGTATCGGCCGGTGGAAAGGGGCGAGCATAATGGAAGCCATGGGTCCTGGGGACGTATTTATGTGAACTCCATCAGCCGCCGCCCCCCGGTCCGGGGGTATGCTCATCGAGGTAGTCATCGGCGCGGAAGTCCGCTTGTACCCGGGCCGCTTGTCCGCGCCAGGATCGGGGGCGATCCTTGACCGCCTTATTGCCTTTGTTTCAGCCCCCCGCGGGGCACACTGCCGGGAATGCCTATGAGTGACCTTATGCAAAGCGAGCACCTGGTCTGGGACTTGGGGAAACTCAATGACCACGACCGTGCCACGCGCTTCATCATGCGCTTCCAGCAGTCCTTGTGCGTGTACTCGCCGCCGGTGGAGCAGCTCTACACCAACTACGAAATCATTGTGCCGGACGAGGATGGCCGCAAACTCATCATCCTGCCCAATCCCCACGCGTTCCACGACACCTTCAGCCATATCAACGAGGATGCGATTGCGCAGACCAGCCTTTTCATCGCCCCGGATGCCGAAGGCAAGCTGCAGCTGCAGGTGCCGCTCAGCAATGGCGGCCGGCGCTCCATGCCGCTGGGCGTAGGTCTCAATTTCATTCAGACCAAGCTGGGTCCCGACGTGCCCTTCCTGCCGGTCCTGACCAAGGGCGATCTGCGTGAATTCAAGCAGGAGATGCCCATTCTGCACTTGCACCGCATCGTGTTGAGCAAGGTGACCCGGCACTCCGAACTGGAGATCCGCACTATCCGCAAATCCATCCAGAACAAGCTGGTGCAGCACTTCGGCTTTGCCGCCGTGGGCAAGGCCATGCTGAGCTGAGCCTGGCAAGTTAAAAAAAGCGGCCTTGGCCGCTTTTTTTATGCGCCGGCGGGCGCGCGCCCGCCTCAGCCGGATTTTTTCTTGCTGCCGCCACTGCCGACCTTGCCTTTTTTGCCTGCAGGGGCGGGCTGTTCCGGCGCAGCCTTGGCCGCAGGAGGGCGGGTCAGGGAGCGGGGCTTGGGCGTGGCTGTGGCCGGGGTTTTCATTGCAGGCTTCGCCGGCGCCTTGCCCGGAGCCTTGGTGGCCGGCTTTGACGGGGCCTTGGCCGGAATGGTGGCCGCCGGCGCTTTCACGGGAGGCTTGGCGGGGGCTTTCGGGGCCGCCGGCTTCGCCGGGGCAAGGTTCGCCGGCGCCTTGCTCTTGCCGCCGGACTTCGCCGGGGGGCGGGAGGGCCGGGCCGCGGCAGAATCCGCCTGCGGCGCCGGCGCTGCGCTGGCCACCGCCATCGATGTCCCGACCGGAGTGGCGGCGTGCTTGCGACGGCCGGCGCCTCGGATGAAGTTGGCCATGCGGACCAGATCCTCTCGAGCCTCGGGCAGGAGCGGCGCGAAGATCGGCCAGACATGCATGAGGTCAGGGCGCGAGAGCAGGGTCACCGGCACACCCGCCGCCAGCGCCCGGGCTTCCACGGCATAGGCGTCGTCGCGCAGGCACTCGTGGTCACAGACCGTGATGAACAGCGGCGGCAGGCCCGTGTAATCACCGAGGGCGGGGGAGGCATAGGGATGCGCGGCGTCCAGCGGAGTCTGCGCATAGACGTTGCGGCCCACCTCCAGCATGTTGGCGCCGAGCATGAAGTCGGTGGCGTCGTTGCCGCGGATGCTGGCCGAAGTCACGTGCAGGTCGGCATAGGGCGAGATCAGCACGGCGCAGCGCGGCAGGGGCCGGCCCTTGTCGCGCAGGGCGAGCAGGGTGCCCAGGCTGAGGCCGCCGCCGGCGGAATCCCCGGCAATCGTGATCTGGTCGCCGCGCCAGCCCTGCTTCAGCAGCCATTCGTAGCTGGCGACGGCATCCTCGATGGCGGCGGGGAAGGGGTGTTCCGGCGCCAGGCGGTAGGCCGGCAGCAGGACCTCGGCATTGAGCTCGCGCGCGAGGCGGCTGCACATATTGAAGTAGGTGCGGGTCTTGCCGCAGACATAACCGCCGCCGTGCAGGTAAAGAATGACCTGCTCCGGCGCCGCCACGAGCAGGCGGTCGCCGCGCACGCCACCGTCCTGCCAGGCCTCCGTGCGCACCCCCGGCGGCAGCAGCACCGGCATCGGAGAATGGTTCATGCTGCGGCGCAGGTGCCGGACCAGGCTGGCAGGGTCCTTGGGGTTGTGGCGGATGTACATACGCGAGAACAGCTTCATGCTGTGGGCGATCAGGCTGGGCATGGCAAAGGCATCAAACGATAGAAGGAAAGAGGCCGACCATACCTGCTAAGCCTGAGGCCCGCCATGGCCGGTTGCGCCGGAAAACTGTGCGCAGGGGCCATGCTGACGGTGACAGTCGAGTAGGGCTGCACTAATCTGCCGCGATTGCCTGTCGCGGGCTCCGGCGGCGACAACCCCGGGTTGCCGCCGGGGATGGGCGAGTCGAGCCGCAGGCCGCCGGGACCTTCTTCCGTAGGTGACGGTCGGCGGCGCCTGGACCCGGGCCGCCGTCCTTGCCAATGCGACGGACGAGGGGGTTCGGGCAGCGCCCGCGAGAGGCGTGACGATAAGCCAGATGAAAAGGAGTCGACATGACCCTGCTGTGCCAGAGCATCGAGATCGCGGCCCCGCCGACGGCCGTGTATGACTATGTGACCCGTCCCCTGCGCTGGAAGGAGTGGCACCATTCCTCCCTGGCGGTGCAGGAGGTGACGGACGAGTCGCTGGTCGCGGGGCGGCGCTTCGAGGAAGACGTGGCGGCCGCCGGTCGCCAGCGCCACCTGCGCTGGATGGTGGAGGAAAGCCGGCCGGGCCAGCGCTGGCGCGCCTCGGCCTATATGGACGATGGCAGTACGGTCCGCCTGACCTATGAGTTCGAGGCGGCGGGGACGGGAACCCGGTTCACCCGCACTCTGGAGTACGTGCTGGCGCCGTTCGTCCTGCGCTGGATTAACGACCTCTTTCTGTGGAAGCGGGTAGAGCGGGAATCGCAGGCGGCGCTGGCGAATTTGCAGGCGCGTTTCCCGGCAGGCACGGCCTGACGGCGTTGCCGCACGCGCCTCGTCCCCGGGTGAGTCATCCGCGCGGACAGCCGCCGCCCTTTGCCCGGACGGGCTGGGGCAGGGGGCGCTTGCGGGCTGCGTTCCAGCGTTGTCCGCCGGGTCTCAGGACTTGGCGGGGGCGGCCGGCTTCAGCGGCTTGCGGACGGCCTTGGCGCCGGTCACTTTCGGGGCGGCTTCAGGATCAGTCTTTGGCGCGGCTTTAGAGGTGGCGCGGGGCTTGGCGGGCCTGGCGGCGGGGGCCTCGTCGCCCACGATGGCGGCCACGGCAGCGGACGCATAGAAGCCCGCCAGGTGGCGCCGCACCAGCGGCTCCAGCAAGTGCTTCTGGTGCAGCGCGCCCAGCACATGCGGCGCGAAGCGGGTGGCCTCGCGCAGGGCGATCTCGCGGCTCACGCCCATCTCGTCGATAAGCTCGCGCAGCGGGGTACTGCCGTACTTGTCGAAGAAGGCGTCGATGCCCGCCTCGATCATGGCGCTATAAAGCGGCGTGCCGCGGACATGGCGCCAGGCTTCGTAGCCGATCACGAAGAACTCCTCGATGTCGAGGCTGGACACGCCTTCCTGGAAGTCGGCGATGCGCTTGTCCTTGACGATGTCCCAGGCTTCGAGCGCGAGAGAGCGCACCTGCTCCTGGTCAAACAGGCCGAGCAGGAACTCCTCGCTGCCTTGCAGCAGGTCGCGCAGGCTCTTCTGCAGGTAGGTGCGCAGGCTTTCCTCGAGGGTTTCCTCGATCGCGGGCAGGGCGTTGCGCAGCAGGCCGCTGCCGAGCGCGCTGGCCTGGCGCAGGCCGGGCAGGCTGCGCACGCGCGCGCCGCCATGGTGCAGGTAGCCGCGGATGCCTTCGACGACGATGTCGGTGGCTAGCGCGGAGTAAACCGGATTGGCGATGGCCTCGTGCACGATCCACTCATGCAGTTCGCGCATCTCCAGGCCCTTGTCGAGGAACTCCTCGAAGAGCCCGTCGGGCAGCAGGTCGTTGAGCGTGGTGTTGCCATGCACCGGATGCGCGTAGAGCGCGCGGGCGATGTCGCCCACCAGTTCCGGAATGGCGCCCGACAATTCGATCTCGACAGCGTAGCTGAGCACGGTGGCCTTGATCATCGCGGGCGTGACGGCCTCGTCGAGCGTGATGCGGCTGGCGTCGGCGAACAGTTCATCCACCTCGCGCGCCAGCAGCGCCGTCAGCGCGGGACCCTGCAGCTGGCTCATCACATATTCCACGTGGGCGTCGAGCAGGCGCTTGGCCTGCGGGTGCATCCGGCTCGCCATCTCGGCACTCCTCCTAGTGGGAGCTCATCCTAGCAGTTTGAAGGCCGAAAACCAGAAGCCCCTCCCGGGGAGGGGGCGTTGGGCGGAATCCTGTGTAGGCTAATGCTGACAACGCGACGGCGAAAGCCGGCGGTCAGGTGCGGCGCGGGCCACGCGGCGCGGGTTTGGGCCCACGCGATGGAGCTAGCTCGCGTGGCGGAGTAGTCATCCGCAGGAATTAAGAGGATTGGATGTAGGACAATTGCCGTTGCCGCCGCGAAGGCGTGTGCCTAGAATTCACTTCGATCCGGGATGGATCGGTACAACAATCGAGATAGAGGCTTATGGACGAGCATTTCCTTACGGCGGGCGTCATGTCTGCCAATCGCCCGCTGGGCTGGATGGGGAGCACTCCCCAGGCACCGGCGCACCTGGTTCGCCTTTTCGCGCGACACGGCTTCACTTTCGTTCCCCTCTCCCGGCATGACACGGCGGCGACCCGCGGTTACTCGCTGGTGCTGATCGACTGCGCCGGCCTGGGCGTCGAGGCGGTGCAGGAGTATCTGGACTTCATGCATGCCGCACATCCGGACCTGCGACAGGCGCTGGTCTGGGTGGAGTCGGGCAGCAACTTCGAGCATCTGATCCGCTGGCCGAGCGTGAAGGGCATCTTCCCGTCCGACTGCAACGAATCGCAGTTGCTCAAGGGCGTGCAGAGCATCCTGGCCGGCCACAACTGGCTGCCGCGACGCCTGCTTGAGCAGTGCCTCGAGAAGCAGCGGGGCAAGTTGCCGCAGTCGCGCTCGATGATTCCGCAGACGCTGACCGAGCGTGAGCGGCAAATCCTGCAGCATGTCGGCGAAGCTTCGACCAATGCGCAAATCGCCTATGACCTGTGCATCAGTGAGCACACCGTCAAGACGCATCTCTACAACATCTTCCGCAAGATCCAGGTACGCAACCGTACCGAAGCCAGCAACTGGGTTCGGCAACACCTGCAACAGGAAAGCGTGCTGTAGGCGACTGCGGCTGTCCTCGCGCCGCCTTCGCATCCGCTCGCCGGGGCTGAGTTCCCGGGATCGCCGCCTTGTCAGGCCTCCTGTCGGGAGCGCCGGCGCATGGCGGGTCGGTCCCGGGTGCGGTTTTTCCGGACGGCCCTTGCAGCGCGCGTGAGCGACCTTGCTGCCCGCTAACGGCAGCCTTTTCTGATTGCTCTGTTTCCTGTTTCCTAGCGAGGTCAGTCATGACTATTACTGCCCGCAATGCCGCCGTGAATGCGGTGTTGCATATCCGGCGCGAGCAATCCGCCGTGACGGTGAATCCCTGGGTCTGGGCCGGCGATGGCCAGAATTTCGAGATGCGCATCAAGGCCCTGCAAAGCGGCCCCTCCGGCGTGTCCGCCCTGCGGCAGAGCCAGCGCATCGAGATCAAGGGCGTGCAGCCTTTTTGTGGCGGCGAGATGCGTAATGGCCTGCGCCTCGGCGACCGTGTCGACTATGAGCTTGAGCTCTGGCAGAACGGCGCCATGGTGTTGAGCCGCAAGGAAAGCATCCGCGCCTGAGTTGGTTCAGGCGGCAGGAAAGTCTTCTCGTCTCCTTCGCAAGTCGCAGCCATAAAAAAAGGCCGGTAACTCCGGCCTTTTTTTATGCGGTGAGGACGGACGCTGGCCGTCGCGCCAACGGTCCTGGCACGGAGCCGGACGGTCAGTAGCCCTTCATGCTCCGGCGGCGGTCTTCAAAAAGGCGCTGGAAGAATTTCTGCATCTCCTGCCAGGATTCCTTGTCGGCGCGGGGGTTGTAGGCCACGTCGAGCGTGTTTTCCCTCGCGAGGCGGTCGGCATCGGTGCTGCTGAAGCCGTGGCGCGCGCCCGGATAGTTGATGAAGCGGTAGTCCACGCCGGCGGCCTTCATTTCCGCCTTGAAGGCCGCAATGTCGGTGGCGGGAATAAAGCTGTCGTCGGCGCCGTTCAGGACCAGCACGCGTGCCTTGACCTTGCCTTTCTGTGCCGGGGTCGCGGTGGCCAGGATGCCATGGAAGCTGACCACGCCCGCGAGGTCCATGCCCTGGCGAGCCATGTCGAGCACGATCTTGCCGCCAAAACAGTAGCCGATGGCCGCCACCTTGGCGGCATCGACTTCGGCCTGCGCCTTCAGCAGGTCGAGGCCGGCCTGGGCGCGGGCCTGCGATACCCTGGCGTCATTGGCGGCGCTCTGCATCAGCGCCTTGGCTTCATGCGCGTGCTGCGTGTGCTGGCCGTCACCGTACATGTCGATGGCAAGGGCGGCGTAGCCGAGCTGGGCGAGTTCGCGGGCGCGGCGGCGGGCGTAGTCATTGAGACCCCACCATTCATGCACGACGACAATGCCGGGGCGCTTGCCTTTCAGGCTGTCGTCAAACGCGTAATAGCCAACCAGGCGGGTGCCATCGGCTGACTCGTAGGGAATTTCCCGGGTCTGGATTTCCGCGAAGGCGGGCAGGGACAGGCCGAGGGCCAGGCCCATCAGGCAGGTACGCAACCAGGCGCGCATGGTGATCTCCTTTCGATGCAGGCAGGGCCTGTCACCATAACCGGCTTTGCCGGTTCCGGGAAATGCGACGACGGTGACACAGGCGCATGGCGGCAGCGGCGTTCAGCGCAGGCTGGTGAGGTGCCGGTCGAGCCCGGCCGGGGCGACGGGCGCCGCTTCTGCCGGAGGGAGGGCCACGGCCACGGGAGGCGTGGGCGGGACCACCGAAACCGCCGGCGCGGGCGCGGGCGCCGGGCGCAGCAGCGCGACTTTCGCCGTGCCCTGGGCCAGGTAGTCGCCCAGCAGGCCGCGCAGGCGCCTGGCAATGTCCCGCACTTCCTCGTCTTGCATGTGTCCGGCGATATCGAGCACGGCCCGCGCGTACTCCGCATTGTGCTGCAGCCAGACCAGGTCGATGACGCGACCGGCGCGCTTCATGGCCACGAACAGGCGTGACTGCAGCGCAAAGGTCGTGCGGTTCAGGCTGGTCGACATGGCTTCCGACATTTGAGCCTCCTTGTTCCCTGTCCCTCGCAAAGGAAGGCACCTTGGTTGATGGCTACCGGTAATTTGCGAAATTCATGCCATTCAGCGTCTGCACCGCCTGCGACCCGGCAGGACAGGGCGGCGCCAGCCGTTTGGGCTGGTGGCCGCCCTCACGCGGGCGAGAATTGCTGCGAATTTTGCAGGGAATGGGGCGCGCGGCGGCAGGAGTGGCTCCCGGGAGGGGGCAGGGCCCTGTCCCCCGGCTTGCGCCAGGACAGTGCCGGCGCCGCGCGGATGCACCGATTGTGACGCGGGCGGACGTGGCTCCGTGTGCCGCCGGGTGGCCGTCGGCATAAGAAGGAGGGGCGGGTGAAACGAGGGGGTGGTGAGGGGGCCTGCCGGGGCAGGTTCCAGGCAAGGCAGGGAAGGGGAAATGACGCATCGAGGGGAAAGCCAGGTGAGGCGGAAGCAGGGGGCGGTAGGGAAGGGGAAATGACGCGCCAATCAGGGCGCATAAAAAAGGGGGAACGATAATCCGTTCCCCCTGTGGGCCAACTCGCTTTTCTTCCTGCGCTCGTGGCCCGAGCTACTCGCTTCTGCTTTTTTTGCGCTCAGCAGCTGAGCAGTGACCGCAGGATGCTGAGCGTGGAGCTGGTGCCCGTGCCGGGGCCTGTGGTGGAGGCGGTTGAAGTCGCCAAGGAACTGGGGCGAAAACTCAAACCCGTTTTTGTTTTCGGCCGACTGCCAGCGGGGCATTGCAAGCCCGGTTCGCACGAAATTGTGTGCAGCTCGACAGGGGGAGTAAAAAAACGGGGAGCGCCAATCCAGATGGAGCTCCCGTACAGGGGGCCGGAAACGAGGGTGGCGTGTACCACCTGCCGAAGTGCCGCCGCGCTGTTGCGCAGGGCCGGGGTTCCGGTTGCCGTCCGTGGGAAGAAATTTCTTTTCAGCAAAAAGAAATTATTGTTTGGATGAAAATTGTTAGATCGAGTTCTTAGGTCCGTGGGGAATATCAACGGCCCCTGATGGAATGAGAGGATACTAGCCTAGGCTGATGAGATTACATTGTGGCGCTTTCGTTTGCGTTTTATGGCAGCAATTTTTCTGGTGCGGATGGAAAGAAGCGGATGTGGGTGAGGTTTTTGCGAGCCTCAATCGAGGCGGTAGAGACAATTGTGCGAAATTTACAGGTGCGCAGAACGGCCCGTAGCGGTTCATCATTGAGCATTGAGCATTGAGCATTGAGCATTGAGCATTGAGCATTGAGCATTGAGCATTGAGCATTGAGCGGAGCGGAGCGGAGCACTGGCGGCTACGCTGCCCTGTAGGCAGCGTAGCCGCCAGTGTCCCCTTTTCAGGCGGTCACGAAAGCCGGGTTCTCAAGTAGCAGGGCGGCGCCAAGACCGCCACCGGCGCAGGTGGACACCACCGCATAACGCTGGTTGATGGCCTGCAGGCGCTGCGCGGCGGTCAGCAGCAGCCGTACGCCGGTGGCGGCAAAGGGATTGCCGAGGGAGAGCGATCCGCCCCAGGTATTGAGCTTGTCGAGCGGGATGTCGCCATGGGGCAGGCCGGCCCCGAAGCGTTCGCGCACGAAATCGGCGGAGGCCATGCACTGGCGGTTGATCAGCACCTGCGTGGCAAAGGCCTCATGGATTTCCCAGACGTCGATGTCGGCAAACGCCAGGCCGTTGCGTGCCAGCAGGCGCGGAATCGACATGGCCGGCCCGAGCAGCATCTCCTCGTGCAGGCTGTCGACGCCGGTGAGCTGGTAGTCGCGCACAATGGCCTGCTGGTGCAGGCCCTTCTGTTGCGCGTAACCGCGACTGGTAAGCAGTACGGCGCCGGCGCCGTCGGAAAAGCGCGAAGCATTGCCGGGGGTGATGATGCCGCGCTCGCGGTCGAACACGGGCTTCAGGCGGGCCAGCGTTGTGGCAGTAGCGTCTGCGCGCGCCGTGTTGTCGCCTGGCGTGTGCGTCTGGCCGGCGATGGTGACCGGTACGATCTGGTTGGCATAGCGGCCGGCAGCGGTGGCGGCAATCGCGCGCGCATGGCTGTCGGCGGCAAAGGCGTCGCTGTCCTCGCGCGTGGCGCCGAACTTGCGCGCCATCGCCTCGCAGGCCTCGCCCATGGTGAGGCCGGTGGTGAAGTCGGAGCTGCTCGGCAGGTCGAGCTTGAGGTCGTTGACGCCGAGCAGGCCGAGGGCGGCCAGGCGCTCGCCGGAGCTGCGCGCTTGCCGGATCTTCATGAGTGCGCGGCGGATGCCGCGGCCCAGGCGCACCGGCACGTCCGAGAAATTCTCGGTGCCGCCGGCAATGCCCGCCTCGAGGCGGCCGAGCAGGATCTGGTCGCAGATATTGATCAGTCCGACATTGGGCGAGATGCCCGCCATCGCCACCGTGTACGCCGGAATCCGGCTCGGCAGGCCGGCGGCGAGCATACATTCGCGCGCGACATTGGTGGTGTTGGTTTCGTGCAGCACCGTGCCCATCACCACGAGGCCGAGGTCGGCGGCATTGAAGGTGACCTTGTGCATGAGGCCGGCGATGGCCTGGGCGCCGAGTTCATAGCTCCACAGCGGCGAGTACAGGCCGGCGCTTTCGAGAAAGGCGGTGCGCGCGCCTTCGACGAGAACGGGCAGGCGGTCGGCGGGGGTCTGGGCAAGGGTCATGGCATCCATCCTGTGAGGCGCGAATCGGGCAGGGCCGGAGGCAGCTCATGCGTGAGCGGCTCCGGCCGACAAGGGGCGTGTTTCAGCGCGGGCGGAAGCTGCCGACCTGGTAGAGCTGGCCGGCGGCATCGACCAGGCGCAGGGCATGGCGGCCGTCGGCGTCGGGCCGGGTGGCGATCTGGATCAGCACTTCCGGGCTCGGCAGCGGCATCGGCTTCACGAATTTCACGTCAATGTCGGCAATGTCGTGGCCGGCATTCCGGATGGCCTCGAAGACCTGCGCGAAGGCGCCGTAGCCATGCATGATGCAGCCGCGGAAGGAGGTGCGGCGCGCGAAGGCCGGCCAGGTGTGGATGGGGTTGAAGTCACCGGTGAGATAGAAAAATTTGCGGCCCTCGTTCCAGGCGGCCTGCCAGCGGTCGAGGGTGGTGAAGTCGATTTCCTCGCGCGCCGCGGCGGCACCGTCCTTGCGCTTGGCCAGCACCACCGCGGCATAGGCGTCCAGCGTCATCGAGCAGGGCTGCTCCGCCGTGCCCACCGTGAGCGTCGAGTGGATGCGCGCGCGAAAGCCGTCGTCGCTGGCCTCGACGAGGCGGCCGGACACGACCAGGGGCGCCGTGGCGGGCAGCGGGTGGTGGAGGGCGAGGTGGATGCCCTGGTTGAGCACGCCCAGCAGGGGATAGGGCGAGCGCGCGGTGAGCGCGGAAATTACCGGCAGGGCGATCTGGCTGTTGACGAGGTGGGGCGGAATGACGTCGTCATAACGCCCCGGGCGCGCGCGCGACCACTCGGCATAGGCCTGCTGCAGCGCCAGCGAAGGCGCGTCACTGTGGCGGATGATGTCGGAGTGGTCGACGGCGGTGCGCGGCAGCAGCGAGCGGGTCGCACCGGTCAGGAAGGCGCCGATGACGCCGCCCTGCTCGAGCAGGAGGCGGGGCGAGGGGGGCGGGGACATGCGGGGCTCCAGCGGCAAGGATGGTCGGGGCAGTGACGCAGCATCCGGGATTGACCCGGCCCTGACGAGGCGGGATAGTGACACGGGGCATGCAGATAGTGACATCCCCCTCTGCCGGAGCCTGCTTGTGCGCTATCCCGCCACCTATTCCCGCCTGCTCGCCCGCGAGCTGCGCCTGGATCACGCCGGCGAGGCCGCCCTCCTGAGGGGGACCCGGCTTGCGCCCGATGCCCTGGGGGCCCTGGACCAACTCATCACCCCGCGCGACCAGATCATCCTCCTGGGCAATGCCCTGCGCCTGGCCGACCGGCCCGGTTTTGGCCTGGAAGTCGGTAGCCGGCTGTCGCTGGCCGCCCACGGCGCCCTCGGTCAGTTGCTGTCGGCCAGCCCGAACCTGGGGGAGGCCTGGGTGGCGCTGGAGCGCTTCCATGCCCTGCACGTGCCCCTGGTGCGGATGTCGCGCGAGTTCGCGCAGGGGCACATGACCATTCGCCTGGAGCTGGAATGTCCGCACGATGCCGTGGGGCTGTTCCTGCTCGAGGCCATGGTGGTGACGATACAGCGCGGCATCGAGCTGATCCTGGGGCGGCGCCTGCGCGAGGCTCGGCTTGACCTTGCCTATGCGGCGCCGGCGCATGCCGCGCTGTATGAAAAGTTCCTGCACAGTCCTGTGCGCTTCGGGGTACCCGATACAGCCTGGCATATTCCACGCGCCCTGCTGGAGCAGGCCAATCCCTTTCGCGATGCTGCGCTCTACCGGCAGGCGCTGCGCCAGTGCGAGCAAATGGCGGCGGCGCTCGAGGCCGGCGCCACCGTCGAGTGGAGCCTGCGCCTGACGCAGCTGCTGCAGCAGCATCCGGGCAAGCTTTGGACGCTGGCGGAGATGGCGGCCCATTTGCATCTTTCGCCGCGTACTTTGATCCGCCACCTCAAGGCCGAAGGCCTCACCTATCAGCAATTGCTGGACCGGGAGCTCGCGCGCCAGGCACTGGAGCATTTCGCCTCCGCCGGGCATACGGTGGAGTCGGTCGCGCTGGCGTTGGGTTATCAGGATGCGACCGCGTTCCGGCGTGCGTTCAAGCGCTGGTTTGGAACGTCTCCCCGGGCTTATCTGGCGCAACCGCGAAGCCGCGCCTTCAGCGAGTGACGCGCTGGGCAATCCGCGCTTGAAGCGGCGCGGCTCGATGCTGGCGCCCGGGATGGGACCCGCTTAGTCCGGTGTGACCAGGCTGATCGCCTCGCCCTGCCGGATAACGCCGTCATTGAGGATGGTGGCGCGCAAACCGCCCCGGTGCAGGAAGGCGCGGATAATGCGCTCCGGCGGGTTGCGCCCGGTTTGCAGGTTGCGCCCCAGAACTACGCACGGCTCGCACAGCTCCAGTCCGCGCAGGAGGACTTGTCCCACCCGGAAGGTTTGCCCGACCAGCGCATTGAGGCGAATGCCGCGCGTGACAATATTGCGCCGGGGCGCGGCCAAGGGAATCGGCAGGTCGAGCTCGGCGGCCACCGCCGCGATCGCCTCGGCCTCGATCAGCGTGATGTTGCGCTCGGGATGCCGCGTCGAGCGGCTGAAGAAACGGTCGCCGACGATGCCGCGGCCGGCTTTCACCTGCACCGCCGGCAACTCCAGCAGTTCGCCGTGGCGTTGCGTGGCCACCAGCAGCGCTTCCACGAAGGCCGGCTCAGTCATGCGCCACGCGGATCAGCTTGCCGGTATCAAAGCCCAGCGCCGCGGCCTTTTGCACCAGCCGGTCGTAGGTGGCGCCGTCGAGCGTGGGCGTGCGCGCCAGGATCCACAAATAGGATTTGTCGGGACCGGACACGAGCGAATACCGGTAGCCCTCGTGGTCCAGGTCGAACACCACATACGAGCCGTAGAAAGGGCCGAAGAACGACACCTTCAGGTAGCCCACCTCCGGCGACTGCACGAAGCGGGCCTTGCCCTCCGCCTGCTGCCACTTCTGCTCACGGGCGGAGTAGCCGCGGTTGATGACGCGCACGCTGCCGTCCGGATTCAGGCTGTAATCCGCCGACACCCGCGTCAGCCCGCGTTCAAATGAGTGATCGAGGCGGGCGATCTCGTACCATTTGCCAAGGTAGCGCTCCAGCTCGAAATTGCGCACGGGCTGGACCTTGTCCGGGAGGGAGACACAACCGCCCAGAAGCAGCAGGGCGGCCAGCAGGAAAGGTTTCATGTGGGGCTCCGGGGGCTGGCAGTGCAGCCAAGGATGGTTCCCTGCTTATGGCTGTCATTTCAATGGTTCAAGGTTGCAGAGCTGGCAGGCGGGAGGCGCCGGCCTTCCGTGCCCGGCAGCAGCACTGCAGCCTGGAGCGGGGGCGCGCGACCGGAGGCGCCGGGTGCCAAGGGCCTGCAGGGAGTGGACGGTCCCGCCTCAGGCGTCGGGCGTGTCCGTGTCCTGATGGCCCCGCAATAGCTCCTCTCGGGCCAGTCGGGCCAGCAGCTGGTAGCGGGCCCTGAAGGCGTCCAGCTCGTCTTCTTCAATTTCCTCAAGGTCGAGTAGCGCGTTATGGGCGACCTTGGTGACGCGGATGAGTTCGTCCAGCTTGACCTGGATGGCTTCGGTGTCCCGGTTTTGCGTGTTCTGGATCAGGAAGACCATCAGGAAGGTGACGATGGTGGTGCCGGTATTGATGACGAGCTGCCAGGTGTCACTGAAGGCGAAAAGGGGCCCGGTCACGATCCAGGCCAGGATGACCCCGACGGCCAGGGAGAAGGTGACGGGCTTGCCGCTCAGGTGGGCGATGCGCTTGGCAAGATGCGAATACCAGACATTCTTTGACATGAACAGGGCGAGTCCTGATGGCAGCGGAGGCTGACGGTGCGGCCGCATGTGAAGCCGGATGGGCGGGACGTTGCAACGGCCGTCCTTGTGCTGCAAATGCTAGGCCCTAATCAGTGCGCTCGCCAGCGGACCGGGCCGCCTGCGCCCTTCGCTCCGGGCTAGCCGGTCAGCAGCTCGCGCAGCACATAGGGCAGGATGCCGCCGTGCCGGTAATAGTCCGCCTCGATCGGGGTGTCGATGCGCAGCGTCAGCAGTACGTCGCGCGCGGGCTGGCCGGGGGCGTGAATGCGCAAGGTGATGTCCTGGCGCGGCTGCAGGTCGGCGGTGATGCCGTGGAGATCAAAGGTCTCCGCGCCGGTCAGGCCCAGGCTGGCGAGCGACGCGCCCTCCTTGAACTGCAGCGGCAGCACGCCCATGCCCACCAGGTTGGAGCGGTGGATGCGCTCGAAGCTTTTTGCGATCACCGCCTTGACGCCCAGCAATTGCGTGCCCTTGGCCGCCCAGTCGCGACTGGAGCCGGTGCCGTATTCCTCGCCCGCGAAAATGACGGTCGGAATATTGCGGCTGCGCCAGGCCATGGCGGCGTCATAGACGCTGGTGACTTCGCCATCGAGCAAGGTATAGCCGCCCTCGATGCGGGAGCCGTCCGGCCGTAGCGGCAGCATCAGGTTTTTCAGGCGCACGTTGGCGAAGGTGCCACGCATCATGACGTCGTGATGGCCGCGGCGGGAACCGTAGGTATTGAAGTCGACCGGCGCCACGCCGCGCGCGACCAGGTATTCGCCGGCAGGCGTGGTGGCGCGGAAGGCGCCGGCCGGCGAGATGTGGTCGGTGGTCACGGAGTCGCCCAGGCACAGCAGGGCGCGTGCACCTTTGATGGCGCTGACGGGGCCGGGCTGCAAGGTGAAATCGTCGAGGAAGGGCGGGCGCGCGATATAGGTGGAGTCGGGCCAGCCGTAGACGTCGCCGCGGCTGGTGGCGATGCCGGCCCAGAGGTCGTTGGCCTGCGTGAGGTCGCCGTAGCGTTCGCGGAACACGTCGGGATTCATGGCGTGGGCGAGCAATGCGTCGATCTCCTCGTCGCGCGGCCAGATGTCCCGGAGGTAGACGGGCGCGCCTTGCAGATCGCGGCCCAGCGGCTCCCGGGTGAGGTCGATGTTCATGCGCCCGGCCAGCGCGAAGGCCACGACCAAAGGTGGCGAGGCCAGGTAGTTGGCGCGCAGGTTGGGATGGATGCGCGCCTCGAAATTGCGGTTACCGGAGAGCACGGCGCAGGCGATGATGTCGTTGTCGACAATGGCCTCGTTGAATTCCGCCGGCAAATCGCCGCTGTTGCCGATGCAGGCCGTGCAGCCAAAGCCCGCGACATCGAAGCCGAGCTGGTCCAGGTAGGGTTGCAGGCCGGTGGCGCGCAGGTAGTCCGGCACCACGCGCGAGCCGGGGCCAAAGGCGGTCTTGATGCGGGGGCTGACAAAAAGCCCCTTTTCCACGGCGTTTTTGGCGAGCAGGCCGGCCGCCAGCATCACGTTGGGGTTGGAGGTGTTGGTGCAGGAGGTGATCGCGGCCAGCAGCACGTCGCCGTGGCCGATATCCAGCGCCTGGGGCGCCATGGGCGGCGGCTGCAGGCCCGGGTGATTGTCCAGCATCTCCACTTCCTGCCGTTCCAGCGGCCGCTTCTGCGGCAGCATGGGCGTGAGGGGGCGGCTGCGGCAGGGCAGGCTGAGGGTGGTCGGGAAGCGCCGGCCCAGCTCTGCGGCGTCCTTGTTGAAGCCGAAGTCCGCTGCCGGCTGGCTGAACAGTTTTTCAAAGTCGCGGCGCATGTCCGGCAGCGCCACGCGGTCCTGCGGGCGGCGCGGGCCGGCGAGCGAGGGCACGATGCCGTCGAGATCGAGCACGAGGACTTCGCTGTAGTCGATGTCGCCGGCCTTCGGCACGCCAAAAAGCTGTTGCGCCCGGAAGTAGCGTTCGAAGGCGTCGATCTCGTCGTCGCTGTGGCCGGTGCCGCGCAGGTAGGCGACCGTGTTTTCGTCGACGGGAAAGAAGGCCATGGTGGCGCCGTACTCGGGCGCCATGTTGCCGAGGGTGCCGCGGCCGGCCACTGACAAGGCGCTGACGCCGGCGCCAAAGAACTCGATGAACTTGCCCACGACCTTTTGCGCGCGCAGCATCTCGGTGAGGGTGAGCACGAGATCGGTGACGGTGACGCCTTCGTGCAGGCGGCCGCGCAGTTCCACGCCCACCACGTCGGGGGTGAGGAAATACACGGGCTGGCCAAGCATGGCGGCCTCGCCCTCGATGCCGCCCACGCCCCAGGCGACGACGCCGGCGCCATTGATCATGGTGGTGTGGGAATCGGTGCCCACGAGGGAGTCGGGAAACAGCAGGCCGTTGCGATCCTGCACGCCCCGGAACAGGTATTCGAGATTGACCTGGTGCACGATGCCGATGCCGGGCGGCACCACGCGGAAAGTGTCAAAGGCCTGCATGCCCCATTTCAGGAACTGGTAGCGCTCGTGATTGCGGCGGAATTCCAGTTCCATGTTCTTTTGCAGCGCATCCGGCGTGCCGAAGTAATCGAGCTGCACGGAGTGATCCACGACCAGGTCGACCGGCACCAGGGGCTCGATGCGCCCGGGGTCCTTGCCGGTCTCGCGCGCCACGTCGCGCATGGCGGCGAGGTCGGCGAGCAGCGGCACGCCGGTAAAGTCCTGCAGCAGCACGCGCGCGACCATGAAGGGAATCTCCTCGGTGCGCTCGCCCTGCGGCGCCCAGTGGGCCAGCGCCTGCACATGGGCCTCGGTGATCTTGCGGCCGTCGAGGTTGCGCAAGACCGATTCCAGCACGATGCGCAGGCACACCGGCAGGCGCGAGAGGCGGCCGATGCCGGCGGCCTCGAGGGCGGGCAGGGAGTAGTAGCGGCGGCTCTGGCCGTTGGCGAGGGTCAGGCTCTGGCAGGTATCGGGGAGGGGCATGGCGGGCTCCTTGCCGGCAATGAGGGACGGGCCGCCGGGGCGCCGGCGGCACGGGAGACATGACCAGAGTCTAGGCCCCGTCCCGGGGGCGCGCGAGGAAGGTGGGGGTGGGCCGACGGCCTGCGCCTGGCGGGTGCCCGGGCGTTCCCGGCCCTCTGCTGGCGAGGGACTGGACCGGTCCGGGCTCGACGGGCGGGCGTTGGTCGGGTCGGCCGGGGCTGGCCCCGTGACCGCCGCCAGGCCTGGCGGCGTGACCGCCAGGCGCCGGGGCGGGTGGTTGATGCCCCTCCCGGGGGTATTGGCAGGACGCCCGGCTTCCCATTTACTGCCAGCGGGGGCCCCCACGGGGGCGGCCGGGCTTGCCGGCGCCGGGCCGGGGCCGTAAACAGGACGGGTTTCTTGACGCTGTCGGCGGACACGGGCCGCCAGGGGCGTATGATCAACGGTTCGGCGCAGAAGACGCCGGGCGACACCAGCAGCAAAGGAGGGCGGCCATGAGTGGCCCCGAACAGCATTTCCGTACCTGCCATCTCTGCGAAGCCATGTGCGGCGTGGTCATCGAGCACCAGGACGGCCAGGTCCTGACCATCAAGGGCGACAAGCAGGATCCGCTTTCACGCGGCCACGTCTGTCCCAAGGTCATGGGTCTCAAGGACCTGCACGAGGACCCGGACCGCCTGCGCCGGCCGGTCAAGCGCGTGGGCCAGGACTGGGTGGAGATTTCCTGGGAGGAGGCCTTCGCCACCATCGAGGAAAACGTCAAGCGCATCCGCCGCGAGCACGGCGCCGGCGCGCTCGGCGTCTACGTGGGCAATCCCACGGTGCACACGCCCGCGATCGTGCTGATCCCGCCTTTCATCCATGCCCTGGGCGCGCGTCAGCGCTTCAGCGCGACCTCGGTCGACCAGCTCCCGCACATGCTGGCCAATCTCGAGATGTTCGGCCACCAGCTCCTCTTCACCGTGCCCGACCTCGATCGCACCGATTTCCTGCTCATGATCGGTGCCAATCCGGCCGCCTCCAACGGCAGCCTCATGACCGCCGGCGATCCCATGGGCCGCATCAAGGGCATCCGCGAGCGCGGCGGCCGTGTCGTGCTGGTCGATCCGCGCCGCACCGAAACCGCGGAGAAGGTGGACGACCACATCTTCATCAAGCCCGGTTCCGACTTTTTCTTCCTGGCCGCGCTGGCGCAGGTGATGTTTGCCGATGCGCATATCCGCCTGCGCCACCTGGGCCCGATGGTGGAGGGCCTGGCCGAGCTGCGCGCCGCGGTGGAGCCGTTCACGCCGGAAGCCGTGGAAGACATCACCGGCATTGCCGCGAAAACCATCCGTGACCTCGCCCGAGACTTCGCAGTGGCGCAGCGCGGCATCTGCTACGGCCGCATCGGCACCTGCGTGCAGGAGTTCGGCGGTCTCGCCGGCTGGCTGCTGCATGCCATCAACATCATTTCCGGCAACCTCGATCACGAAGGCGGCATGATGTTCAGCACGCCGCCGTTCAACGCCGTCGAGCTCGGCCCCAAGGGCGAGTTCGGCAAGCACCGCTCGCGCGTACGCGGCCTGCCGTCCTTTGGCGGCGAATTCCCCGCCAACACGCTCGCCGAGGAAATCCTGACGCCGGGCAAGGGCCAGATCCGCCTGCTCGCCACGCATGCCGGCAATCCGGTGCTGTCCACGCCCAACGGCCGCCAGATGGACGAAGCGCTGGCATCGCTGGATTTCATGTTCTCGATTGATATCTACATCAACGAGACCACGCGCCACGCCCACATCATCCTGCCACCGACGAGCGCGCTGGAGCGCTCGCACATGGACCTCGGCCTGGCCGCGGTTTCGGTGCGCAACTTCGCGAAATGGTCGCCGGCCATGGTCGAGCCGCCCGCCGACAGCCGCCACGACTGGCAGATCCTTCTCGAGTTGTCCAATCGCCTCGGCGAAAGTGGTCGCCTTGGACGCTATGTGCGCCAGGGCGTGCAGGGCGCGGTGGAGCGCCTCGGCCTCGATGCCGGCCTCGATCTCATGATGCGTTTCGGCCCTTATGGCTCGCATGCCAAGCTCGTGCAGAAGCGCAGCAGCGCAACCCAGCGCGTGATGTCGGTGCTGCGTCCCGACCGCGAGGGCCTGAGCCTGAAGAAGCTGGCGGAAAATCCGCATGGCGTCGATTTTGGTCCGCTGGTGCAGCGCTTCCCGGCGGCGCTCTGCACCGACGACAGCAAGATCCATCTTGCCCCCGCGGTCTATCTCGAGGACGTGAAGCGCGCCAAGGAAAAGCTGCACAGCCGTCGCGCCCATCCCATGCTGCTGATCGGCCGTCGCCATGTGCGCAGCAACAATTCCTGGCTGCATAATTCGCAGCGCCTGGTGAAGGGCAAGGGGCGCTGTACCGCGCTCCTGCATCCGGACGACGCCGCCCGGCTCAAGGTGGCCGAGGGCCAGCTGGTGCGGGTGACCTCGCGCGTGGGCGCCATCGAGGTGCCTGCCGAGATCACCGACGCCATCATGCCGGGCGTGGTCAGTGTGCCGCACGGCTGGGGCCATGGCCGCGCGGGCGTGCAGCTCAAGGTGGCCGGCAAGGTCCCCGGGGTCAGCGTCAACGACATCACCGACGAGCTGCATGTCGACGCCCTGACCGGAATGCCGGTACTGAATGGTGTGCCTGTGACGGTATCGGCAGTCGCCGGGGTGGTCGCAGAATAACAATCTGTAAACGACACGGAGGGCCCATCCGGGAACACTCCGGCCGCGTAATCTGCTCCCCCCGACGGCTCAGGCTCGTCGGCGCCACCGGAGGTCTCTGGTGTGGGGGCGAAACCCGCCACCGATTTCACGCAGGCTCTGATGTGAGGCGTGAGCGGGCGCATACTGACTGAGAGGGCCCGGGATGGGCCTGATACGGGAATGGAACCTGCCCGGGACTGCGACGGGCCAAGAGTGAGAGTTGAAGAATGCCTTATCTGTTTCTAGTGCTATTGGCCCTGCTGAGCCCCTGGGCCCAGGCCTCCCTGGACGCGGGCCCGGATGCCGGCGCCGACATGAGCGACGCCACCCCGGCCAGCCATGACGACATGGTCGTGGTGGCCCTCAGCCTGATCGGAACTCCCTACAAGTACGGTGGCGTCAGCCCTGATACCGGCTTTGATTGCAGCGGCCTGGTGCAGTACATCCTGGGCCTGTCCAGTCCCGTTACCCTGCCGCGCTCCTCGGACGAGATGTACCGCATGGGCTCCGGTCAGGGTGTGGAGCTGAGTCAGCTCAAGGCCGGCGACCTGCTCTTTTTCCGGGTGGGTGGCAAGTCGCGGCGCGTGAATCACGTGGCCGTCTACATTGGCGAGCAGCGCTTCGTGCATGCCCCGGCCACCGGCGGCTTCGTGCGCGTGGACAAGCTCGACAGCAAGTACTGGATGCGCTGGTTTACCGGCGCCAAGCGTGTGCTGCCGGAGAATGCCGGCCGCGTCGCCAGCAACCCCTGATCCCGCTGCAGGTCGGGCTTGAGCCGGGGGTGCCCAGCCCGACACGACCAATGCCATCCCTGTAGGTCGGGCTTTAGCCCGACATCTTCCTTCGCTGTCGGGCTAAAGCCCGACCTACAGGGCAGACGCAATTGACGGAGTCGACAGCGTCAACAGGACCGCTCCCGCCTTTCCCTCAAACACGCTGCATGCGATAAGCCTTCTCCCGCTTTCCTGCCGGAGAACTTCATGGCACCGCACGAGCTGTTCCAGGCCCTGCGCCACACCGACACCATCGACATTCCCGAGGGCTGGACTCAGGGTCGCGCCAACTACGGCGGCCTCGTGGGCGCCCTGCTCTATGCGCGCATGGCCGCGCTCCTGGACACGCCACGGGTGCTGCGCTCGGCCACCGTCTCTTTCGTGGGCCCGGTGGCGACCGGGCCGGCCACGCTGACGGCGCGGGTGCTGCGCGCCGGCAAGTCCGTGTTGCAGTTGGAGGCGCACCTGCTTCAGGAGGGCGAGGTCATGGCGGCCATGCTGGCCAGCTTCGGCGCGCCGCGCGAGTCCGTGCTCGTGGTCGAGTCGCCGCCACCGCCCGTCTTCACTCCGCCGGAGCAGGCGCGGGCCTTGCCTTATCTGCCGGGTGTCACGCCCGCCTTCACGCAGCACTTCGATTTCCGCTGGGCCCATGGCGACTTCCCCTTCACCGGCTCGGCCCTGCCCGAGATCGGCGGCTGGATGCGTCTCAAGGATGCAGCGCCCGTGCTCGACTACGCCGATCTGTTCCTGCTTATTGATGCCTGGCCGCCCGCCGTGCTGCCCATCGTCAAGGGTGTCGCGCCGGGGAGTTCCATGAGCTGGACCCTGGAGCCCATCCAGTTGTCGCCCGGCAAGACCGGCGCGAACTGGTGGCAGTACCTGGCCACCACCGACTACTTTCATGATGGCTATGGCCACTGCGGCGCGAGAATATGGGATGACGAAGGACGCCTGGTCGCGATCAGCCGCCAGACCGTGGTTGTCTTTGCCTGAGCGTGGCAGGCTTCTGTCCGGGCGCCAACCGGCGGCGCCCGGTGTAACCGCCGCCTTCCCTGGCGCCGCGCGAGCTTTGTGCTTGCCCGCCGCCGCAACGAGTGACGTCCTGCCATGACCCTGCCCATCGACGCCCTCCTGCCCGAGCTGATGGCAAGCCTCGTCCGCACGCCGGCGCTCGTGTTGCAGGCGCCGCCCGGCACCGGCAAGACCACGCGGGTGCCCTTGGCGCTGTTGCAGGCGCCCTTTCTGGGCGCCCGCCGGATCGTGATGCTGGAGCCACGCCGTCTCGCCGCGCGCTCGGCGGCGCGCTACATGGCGTCACTGCTGGGCGAGGAGGTGGGCCATACCGTCGGCTATCGCACCCGCCTCGACACAAAGGTGAGTGCCGCCACGCGCATCGAGGTCGTCACCGAGGGCATCCTCACCCGCCTGCTGCAGGACGACGCCACGCTCGAGGATTACGGCGTGGTGATCTTCGATGAATTCCACGAACGCTCGCTGCAGGCCGACCTTGGCCTTGCGCTCACGCGCGAGTGCCAGCAGGTGCTGCGCGAGGATTTGCGCTTGGTGGTGATGTCGGCAACGCTCGATGCGGCGGGCATGGCGCGCGTGCTCGGTGACGTACCGGTACTGTCCTGCATCGGGCGCACTTTTCCGGTGGAGGTGCGTTATGCGCCTCCCGGTCGGCAGCCGCTCCCCGAGCATCTGGCCGCGGTGATCCGCGATGCGGTGAAAAACGAGACCGGCTCGTTGCTGGTGTTCCTGCCCGGCGAGGGCGAGATCCGCCGCCTTGTCGATGCGCTCACTCCCACGTTGCCCGGGCACGTCGTGCTGGCGCCGCTGTACGGCCAGCTCTCCGGCGATGCGCAGGATTTCGCCATCAGCCCGGCGCCGGAGGGCCAGCGCAAGATCGTGCTCGCCACCTCGATTGCCGAAACCAGTCTCACCATCGAGGGCATTCGCGTGGTGATCGACGCCGGCCTGGTGCGCGTGCCGCGCTACGATCCCAATAGCGCCATGACGCGCCTGGTCACGCAGCGCGTTTCGGCGGCCAATACCGAGCAGCGTCGAGGTCGCGCAGGCCGACTGTGTCCCGGCGTCTGCATCCGGCTCTGGAGCGAGGATGAGCAGTCCCGCCTCATGCCGTTCGCCGCGCCGGAAATCCTGCAGGCCGATCTCACCGGCACCGTGCTGGAGCTCGCGCACTGGGGCGTGAACGACGCGACCGCGCTGGCCTGGCTCGACCAGCCCCCGGCCGCTAACTGGGCGCAGGCGCGCGAGCTGCTGCAGCAACTCGAGGCGCTCGATGCCAGCGGCCACGTCACCGCCCATGGCCGGAAAATGCTCAAGCTGGGCCTGCCGCCACGCCTGGGGCATATGGTGGTGCGCGGGCGCGAGTTGGGGCTGGGCAAGCTCGCTGCGGAACTGGCCGCGCTGCTCGCCGAGCGCGACCTGCTGCCGCATGCGCACGGCGCCGACATTCACGACCGCCTCGCCTTGCTGCGCGGCGAGCAGGAGTTTAACGGCGTCGACCGCGGCCGCCTGCGCCTGGTGCGCGAGGGTGCGCGCCGGCTCGAGGAGCGCAAGGCGCCATCCCGTGAAGAGGCCAGCGATGACGCCGGCTGCCTGCTGGCGTTGGCCTATCCCGATCATATCGGCCAGCGCCGCAGCGGCAGCGACGCCCGCTACTTGCTGAGCAACGGCAGTGGCGCCTTTCTTGCGCCCGAGGATCGCCTCGCGCGCGAACCCTGGGTGGTGGCCGCGGAGCTCGATGGCAAGGCGCGCGAGGCCAGGATCTTTCTCGCAGCGCCGGTGTCGCTGGCGGCGCTGGAGTCCGTGCTCGGCGCCGTCATCGAAGCAGCCGAGTTCGTAAGCTGGGACAACGCTGCGCAGGCGGTACAGGCCCGGCGGCAGCGGCGCCTGGGCGCGCTGGTGCTGGAGGACAAACCCTTGGCGAGCGCCGATCCGGAAAAAATGAAAGCCGTTTTCTGCACGGCCTTGCGCCAGGCCGGCACCGTGGCGCTGCCGTGGACACCGGAGCTGCGGCAGTGGCAGGCGCGCGTGCAATTGCTGCATGGCATCGAGCCCGAGACCTGGCCGGACGTCAGTGATGCATCACTGCTGGCGACGCTGGAAACGTGGGCTGGACCTTGGCTCGATGGCGTCACCCGCTTCAGCCATCTGGGAAAATTCAATTTGCGGGACGCGCTCACCGGGCAGCTCGACTGGACGCTGCAGCAGCGCCTCGACAAGGAATTGCCCACCCGTTTGAGCGTGCCCACCGGCTCCGCCATCGCCATCGACTACACCACCGACCACGACCCCGTGCTCTCGGTAAAATTGCAGGAAATGTTCGGCCTCACCGAGACGCCGCGCCTGGCCGGCGGCCGCATCCCGCTCACCATCCACCTGCTGTCGCCGGCACAGCGCCCGGTGGCCGTCACCCAGGACCTCGCCAGTTTCTGGAAAAACGCCTATGCCGAGGTGCGCAGGGATTTGCGCGGCCGCTACCCGCGCCATCCCTGGCCGGAAGACCCGCTGACGGCCGTCGCCCAGCGCGGCGTAAAAAAGCGCGAGAGCTGAAGCCTTCGCTTTGGTGCTCGCTGCACGTGCAGCCAGCAAGGGCTTTGGTGTGCAGGCACGGCTCCAGGGGGCCGGCCGTCCCGAAAGGTGAATGCCGGGCGTCTGGCCGCGGCGGCGTGGCAGTGGCAGAGTCGAGACATCAGCCAACAAGGAGAAAATCTCGATGACGGCATTCCAGATCAAACCCGTGGGCTTTGCGGTGGCGGGCGATACCCTGTGCGCCGACCTCTACCTGCCCACGGGCGTGCAGTCGCCGCCAGTCGTAGTCATGGCGCACGGCTTTGGCGGTGAGCGCCGCTTTCGCCTGCCGGCCTTTGCCGAGTATTTCGCCAATAGCGGCCTGGCCGTGCTGTTGTTCGACTATCGCGGCTTTGGCGACAGCCAGGGCCAGCCGCGCGGCTTTGTCGATCCCGAACGGCATCTCGAGGATTACGCCGGCGCTGTCGCGTGTGCGCGCTCGCTGCCGGAAGTCGACGGCAAGCGCTTGGCGCTCTGGGGGACCTCGTTCAGCGGCGGACATTCGCTGGTGACCGCGGCGCGCGACGCCGGCATCAAGGCCGTGGTGGCGCAGGTGCCGCATGTGGACGGGCTGGTCAGCGCGATGGGCTATCCGCCGCGGTTGCTGCCGAAGGCTTCCTGGCTGGCGGCGCGTGACGTACTCGCCGCTGTGCGTGGAGAGGAGCCCGTGCGCATGCCCATCGTCGCCCGCGCCGGCGCCTGCTGTCTGGCCGGTCCCGACTGCTATGATGGTTACCTCGGCATGATCCCCGCCGGCAGTGACTGGCAGCGCGACGTGCCGGCACGCATCCTGTTCACCATCATGACTTATCGTCCCGTCACCGAAGCCGCCCGCATCAAGGCGCCGGTGCTGATGGTGGCTTCGCCCACCGATTCCCTGATTCCCTTTTCCGCTACGCAGAAGACCGCCGCGAAGATTCCCGACTGCCGCCTCGAGCTGATCAAGGGGGGGCACTTCGATCCCTATGTCGGCGCAGGCTTTGAGCATGTCGTGAAGCTGGAGTGTGACTTCCTGAAGGAAAAGCTCGGCGCCTGAGGGCGGGGCCCTGCTTCCAGAGGACAGGTGAGGGCGATTTTGGTGGGGAGTCCGCCACCCCCTCTTCTTGAATTGCAAATAGAAGACCGCCCATAAAAAAGCCCGGCGATTGCCGGGCTTTTTTACGCCTGCGCAGGCGCTCAGTCCGCGTCCGGCTGCGGTTGGCCAACCACGCCTGCCAGGGTGGTGGGCTTGCCCAGGAAGCCGCCGACCACCATGCCGAGGGTGCTGGCGATCAGGCCGATCAGGTGCGGCTCGATGATGCCAGCCTTGATGTAGTCAACAACCGGCGCCCAGGTAATGCTGCCATTGTCGACGCCCAGCGCGGCCAGCTCCAGCAGGATCCACGTGCCCAGGCCGAGGGCGATGGACAGTGTCACCCCCAGGTTGTTGGCGCGCTTCCAGAACAGGCCCGCGGCCAGCGGCACGAAGGCGCCGGCCAGGGTAATGCGATAGGCGTTCTCGACCATGCCGTGGATGCTTTCGGCGGTGGAGGTGGCGTACAGCGTGACCAGGATGCCGAAGACCAGCACAGTGCCACGGGTGATCCACAGCAGCTGGCTGTCGCTCATGCCCTTGATGCTGTGCTTGATGATGTTCTCGGAGAAGGTCACGGAAGGCGCGAGCAGGGTGCCGGAGGCCGTGGACATGATCACGGAGAGCAGGGCCCCGAAGAAGATCACCTGCGCCAGCGGCGACATGTGGTTCATCACCAGCATCGGCAGGATGAGCTGGGTGTCCTGTGCCTTCGCGGCCTCCACCATGACCGGATCGATGATGGTGGCGGAGTAGGCGATGAAGAGAGGGACCGCGGCGAAGAAGAAATAGCCGATGCCGCCCAGCGTGGTGCCCCACACCGCGATCTTTTCATTCTTGGCGGAATTGACGCGCTGGAACACGTCCTGCTGCGGGATCGAGCCCAGCATCAGCGTCACCAGCGCGGCAATCCAGCCCAGGATGTCGAGCAGGTCCATGGAGGGCAGGAAGGCGAACTTGCCCTCGGCCTGCGCCTTGCTTACCACCACGCCGACGCCACCGGCCATGTCACCGGCCACCCAGGCGATGTAGACCAGGCCCAGGATGATGAGGATCATCTGCACGAAGGTGGTGACCGCCACCGACCACATGCCGCCAAACAGCGTGTAGAAGATCACGACCGAGGCGCCGATCACGGTGCCCATGGCGACGCTGATCTCGCCTTGCGACAGCACGTTGAACACGAGGCCCAGCGCCGTCATCTGCGCGCCCACCCAGCCCAGGTAGGACAGCACGATGCACATCGACAGCACGAGTTCCGTGCGGTGGCTGTAGCGCGCACGGAAGAAGTCGCCCAGGGTCATCAGGTTCATGCGGTACAGCGGACGCGCAAACACCAGGCCGAACAGGATCAGGCAGAGCGAGGCGCCGAGCGGATCCGAGATCAGGCCGCGGAAGCCCTCGTCCAGGAAGGTCGCGGAGATGCCGAGCACGGTTTCGGCGCCAAACCAGGTGGCGAAGACCATGGCCAGCACCATCACCATGGGCAGGTTGCGGCCGGCGACAACGTAGTCGCGGGCATTGTGGACCTTGGTGGCGGCGGCAAGGCCGATCAACAGGGAAACCGCCAGGTAGGCGGCAACGAACCAGAGCAGCATGGAGGGAGACTCCTGTCGGGGACGGGGCAGGTCAGGCCGGATTGTAAGAGCCAGCTACGGAACGTGTCATTCTTGTTAATGGTGCGCGACGAGGCAATGTGTGGCCGATCAGTCGCGGAAGGCCGGCACGCCGGCATGAAAAAGCCCGGCGCGAGGCCGGGCTTGTCCAGTACTTGCAGGTCGGGCTTCAGCCGGGGGCGGGAGCGGGGCTTACTTCTCGACGAAGGCGCGTTCGATCACGTAGTCGCCGGGCTTGTTGCTGGTGCCTTCCACAAAGCCGCGCTTTTCCAGGATCGCCACCAGGTCCTTCAGCATCGCCGGGCTGCCGCAGATCATGATGCGGTCGTGCTCGGGATTGAACTCGGGCAGGCCGATGTCGGTGAAGAACTTGCCGGACTCGATGAGGTCGGTCAGGCGGCCCTGGTTGCGGTAGGGCTCGCGGGTCACGGTCGGGTAGTAGATCAGCTTTTCCTTGACCAGGTCGCCGAAGAACTCGTTGGCCGGCAGTTCCTTGGTGATGTAGTCCTCGTAGCCGAGCTCGGAGACGATGCGCACGCCATGGGTCAGCACGACCTTGTCGAAGGCCTCGTAGAACTCGGGGTCGCGGATCACGCTCAGGAAGGGGGCGAGGCCGGTGCCGGTGGAGAGCATGTAGAGATTCTTGCCGGGCTTCAGGTTGTCCATGACCAGCGAGCCGGTGGGCTTGCGGCTGACCATGAGGGTGTCGCCCACCTGCAGGTGCTGCAGGCGCGAGGTGAGGGGGCCGTCCGGCACCTTGATGGAGTAGAACTCCAGGTGCTCCTCGTAGTGCGCGCTGACGATGGAATAGGCGCGCATCAGCGGCTTGCCGTTGACCTCCAGGCCGATCATCACGAACTGGCCGGTCTTGAAGCGCAGGCCGGGGTCGCGGGTCGTGGTGAAGCTGAACAGCGTGTCGTTCCAGTGGTGGACGCTGAGCACTTTTTCCTGGGCAAAGGCGGACATGGCTACTTCTCGCAAGGTCAATCGGGGGCGGTGGCGCCGGGCGGCCACCGGCATTCCGGGAGCGCTTTGTACCAAGGCATGCTTATCAGGACAAATGCATATTGCTGATAGTTTGACCCGAATCAGCTGATAAGCCTTCGAGCCGACCAAGCCTGGCGCGACACGCCTCTCCGGGGGACCGAACCTGTAGGTCGGGCTTCAGCCGGGGGCGCCTAGCCCGACAGGCCCCTTCAATCTGGCGCAGTCAGCGGTCGGGCTGGGCGCCCCCCGGCTGAAGTCCGACCAGCAAGGAGCTACAGGGCGGGAGCCGGCGCCGCCACGCCCTGCTCCAGCAGGCCGGTGATCATGTCCACCAGGCACTCGACCACGGCCTCGGGATTCACCCCGCCACCCTCCTGGCTCATCAGGCGCATGAGCGTGAACAGGGTGCTGTTGTAGGCGATGAAGAGGCGTACCGGCAGGTCGCGGATGGGGTATTCGAGCTGGTGCTGCAGGAAGTAAAGCCGGCTGCGCTCGAGGATATGGCCCTGCAGGGTATCGGCGACATGGTCCACCGGCAGGCGGTGCCAGTTGCGCGCCAGCTCCAGGTAGAGTCCCTCGTTGCTGCGCATGAAGGCCAGCGTGAGCTGGATGGCCGAGCGCACCATGTCACGCAGGGACATGCTGGCGGCGGTATCGGCCTGCAGGTCGAGCAGGCGCGCCAGATCGGTCACGAGCTTGTCCAGGAGCGCGGTGATAAGCGCGTCCTTGCCGTCAAAGTATTGGTAAAGTGAGCCCACACTTACGCCGGCAGCCTCGGCAATGGCGGGCGTGGTCGTGCCATCCAGGCCGCGCTGGGCAATCACCTTCGAGGTGGCCTCGATCAGGGCGTCGACCAGTTGCCGGGAGCGGGCCTGCTGGGGCTTCTTGCGCATGACGGGCTATCCTCAAAATGCGAATTGAATGCGAATACATATTCGCATTAAGGTCGAGGCTAATCCAGACAGAAGGGGAAGGTGATGAAGCAGACCGCCAGCGCCGCAGCGGCCACCGGAGCCGATCCGGCCGCCACGATCCCCCGGCGCGCCCTGCACTACATGAACCGGCCCATGAAGGTGCCGCCCTGGATGCGCCTGGCGCTGGGACGTGATCCCTCGCCCTCCAAGGCCGAGTGGGCGGACATGGTGGCGGCGCTCATGCAGGGCGACCCCGCCATGGACAAGTGCGTGACCTGGATGTTCGAGCATGGCGCCCGCGAGGGCCGAGATCTTTTCTACCGCGCCCTCGCCAATGGCATCGACAGCATTCCCGATGCGCCCGCGCCCCTGCGTGACTTCTTCAACGAGATCGAGCGCGTGCCGGACTGGGTGGACTGGGAGCTGCTCGATGAAGGCGTGCGCTTCCACCATCGCATCGGCCTGGCCGGCCCCTATATCCTGCGCGACCTTGCGCTCATGGGGGGCTACCTGCTCTCCGGCTTCAACCAGGCGCTGGTGCTCACCGGCGCGCTCAACAAGGGCGCCGGCCAGCGCATCGCCGAGACCGGCAAGTGGTGGATGGACTGCACCGAGGAAAACGGCCTGCGCCGCTTCGGTCCGGGCTTTCGCTCCAGCGTGGAAGTGCGCCTGATCCACGCCATGGTGCGCCGCCACCTGCCCGCGCGTCCGGAGTGGGACGTGGCCGAGTACGGCCTGCCGGTGAACCAGATCGACATGGTGGCCACCTATCTCGCCTTTGGTCCCATCATGCTGCTGGGCGTGCGCGCGATGGGGATTCCGGTCACGCGCCGCGACTCGCGCGCCGTGATGCATCTGTGGAAGTACGTGGCCTGGCTCATGGGCGTGGAAGAAAAATGGCTGTGCGACGACGAGCGCCAGGGCCTGGTGCGCCTCTACCACACCTTTGTCACGCAAAGTCCGCCGGACTGGACCAGCCGCGAGTTGGGACATGCCCTGTCGGAGGAGCCGCTGACGCGGCAAATTCCCTGGCTCAAGGATTTTCCCAAGGTGCACGAGTGGCGCCTGAAGTTGCAGTACCAGATGCATCTCAGCACCACCAGTCTCTTCCTCAGCAAGAAGCAGCGCCGGCAGCTCGGCCTGCCGGAAAAAATCTATCCCTGGTTCCCGCTGCTCACTGCGGCGCCGCGCTTTGTCTGGTATAGCAGCCAGAGCCTGTTTCCCGGCTCGCGCCGGCGCCTGGAAAAGCTCGGGCGCTTTCTGCAGGTGAATTCGCTCACCGAGATGTACGGCATCAAGCCGGATTTCGCGCGCCATGCCCATGGCGTGAAGCCGGCGCCTGGCGTACCGACGGCAACGCCTGCGGCGGGTTCCGCGGCGGGCGCACACGCCACCGGTGCGGCCAGTACGGGCGGCGCGGCTGGCGCGGGGCCCGCAGCAGGCGGCTGCCCGGTGGCGCACTAAGGTCGCGCCGCAGATCATGCAACGGTTCGCGCTGCACGTTGAACTGCAGGTCCGACCTGCAGAGGGAACGACGGGCCGGCTTGTGGCAATACGGTGTGAGCGGACAACAATTATATCCTGCTGCGCGGGCGCGCCCTGCAGCAGCAAGCGAACGGAAGACAACGATGGGCATACTCTTCAAGGAAACGCCGGCGCTCCGGCAGCTCAAGCAGTCCATGCCGGGCAGCAGCGGCCTGCCGCTGATAGGTCATGGCCTCGATTTCATCACCGACCCGGTGAAGATGGGCCTGAACATGGCGGCGGAACTCGGGCCGGTGTTCTGGTCGGATTCCCTCGGCATCACCATGGTGTCCATGGCCGGGCCCGACGCCAACCAGTTCGTGCTGCGCAACAAGGGCGACCTGTTTTCCAACAACCAGGGCTGGGATTACTTTATCGGCAAGTTCTTCAAGCGCGGCATCATGCTGCTGGACTTCGAGGAGCACCGCCACCACCGCGGCATCATGCAGGCGGCCTTCAAGCGTCCCGTCATGGAGCGCCACCTCGCGCTGATGAATCCGGCCATCGAGCGCGGCATCGCCAAGTGGCGGCCGAGCGAGCGCTTTGAAGTGCTGACCGCGATCAAGCAGCTCACGCTCGACATCGCCACCGAAATTTTCATGGGCGAGGCTCTCGGTCCCGAGGCCGACCGCGTCAACAAGGCCTTTGTGGATTGCGTGCGCGCCGGCACCGCCATCGTGCGTTTTCCGGTGCCGGGCGGGCGCTGGAAAAAGGGCCTGGACGGGCGCAAGTTGCTGGAGCAGTTTTTTGCCTCGCGCGTGGCGAAAAAACGCGCGAAGCCCAGTGACGATCTCTTTTCCATCCTTTGCCAGGCCGAGGACGAGCACGGCCGCCGCTTCAGCGACGAGGACATCGTCAACCACATGATCTTTTTGATGATGGCGGCGCACGACACCTCCACCATCACGCTCTCCGCGATCTGCTATTACCTGGGCAAGCATCCGGAGTGGCAGGAACGCCTGCGTCGCGAGGCCCTTGCCCTCGGCAAGCGCGATCTTGTTCTCGAGGATCTCGACAAGCTGCCCGATGCCGGGCTCGTGATGAAGGAGGCGCTGCGCCTGTTTTCGCCGGTGCACGTGATTCCGCGCAAGACGGTGAAGGATGTGGAGTTCAGGGGCTACCGGATTCCCAAGGGGACTTTCGTCATGATCAGCCCCATCGTCACCCACCATATGCCGCAATGGTGGAGCGACCCCGAGCGCTTCGATCCCGAACGCTTTGCCGAGGGCCGCGCCGAGCACAAGCGCCACCCCTACCAGTACGTGCCCTTCGGCGGTGGCGCCCATATGTGCATCGGCCTGCACTTTGCCGAGATGCAGGTGAAGACCATCCTGCATCATGTGCTGCAGCGCTATGCCTGGAGCGTGCCCGCCGGCTACGAGATGCCCGCCGACTTCACCACGCTGCCGGTGCCCGCCGACAAGTTGCCGGTGCGCCTGCGCCAGGTGTGAGACTTGGGTTGCCCCTGGATCAGGAGCCAATAAAAAGCCCGCCGATTGGCGGGCTTTTTATTGGCTGGTTTGCGGCCAGGTTCTGGCGCGCAAACGGCGGACGCAGCGTTCGCCCTGCCAGCGGCCGTCAGGGCTTCATCCACTCCAGCAGCGTCGAGTAGACGCGCTCGTCTTTCAGCAGCGACATATGGCCCAGTGACTCGAATTCAACGCGGGTCACATCCTTGGCATGCAGGGCGCGGTGCGCCTCGACATGTTGGCCGAGGGCGCTGCGCACCTGCACCAGGCCGTCGCCCATGAAGTGGCCCTGGCGATCGCGTCCCATGTGGCCGGCGATAAGCAGGTGGCGTGCGTGGTTCACCAGGCGATAGGGATTGGCCTTGTGCTCGGGCACGATGCGGCCTTCGCGCAGGTCTCGGATGCCGCGGCTGCGGATATTGCCAAGCGACATGAAAGACTTGGTATAGGGCGTGAGCGCGAGCAGGCGGTTGGCGGCATGGCCGATCTTTTCCATGGTCGCGCCGTGGTGCGGCGAGCCCAGGTAGACGGCGTGCTGCAGGCGCTTGACCCAGCCGGCGCCGCGGATTTCGGCGTGGTAGCTGGCGGAGCGGATGACGAGGCCGCCCATGCTGTGGCCGATGAGCGTGAGGGGCTGTTCACCGGCGGGCAGCGTCTCGAGCAGGTCGGAGAGCGCGGTGCCGTTGTCGGCAATGGCGTGGCCGGTGTTGTAGCGCAGCCAGGCGACGCCATGGCCGAATTCACGCAGCTCGCGCACGAAGCCCTCGTGCTCGTGGTTCTGCCATTCGCGCTCGGACAGGCAGAGGCCGTGCACGAACAGCACAAGACCCCGGCGGCCGCTGCGGGCCCAGGCGGCGACATCCAGCGGTTCGCCGAACTCGTCGCGCAGGCTCATGCCCTGGGCGAGCGGGCTGTCGAGTTCCGCCAGGGTGTGGCCGACGACGCCGTTGAGGGCGCTGCGGAAGATGCCGTGCTCGGGCGGCGCCGGCAGCGTGCGGCTCAGGCGCTGGGCCATCTGCGCCAGCCAGAGGAAGCTGCGGGTGACAAACTGGTAGGGCAGCGGCGCGTGCTCGGCCGGGGTCGGTTCCTTTTTCCAGAGCAGGGGCGAGCGCGCAATGGTGGCATGGGTGGTGGCGACCAGGCGGGTGATGCCGCCGGCCGCGACCAGGCCCAGGTGGGCCACGGCGACGCCACCGGCGGCCAGCAGCACGACCGGCGAGGTGCCTTCGCGGGTGGAAGGGCGGGAGGCGGCCGGCGGCTGCTCGGGCAGCGGGGCGTTGAGCACGGGGACGGGCAGTCGGGACTCGGTCATGGCAGTGGCCTGCGTGAACATGTGTTCACATATTCGATGGTGCGGAGGCCTAAATCAATGCCATCTGTCGTCTGAAACGTCGAGGTTTTGTCGGACAAGAGTAGTTGCCTGGCCCGGGTGCGGGCGGCGCCACGCCGGCCTCCCGGGCAGTGGGTGCGGCACGGCCATTGGTGCCCGGCTGCTGCTCTGCGTGTTCGGGAGCGGGCCCCCAAGCCCCTTGCCGCGCCCGAGGACGGCGGCTGCCTGGGTTGCGGGACGTTGCCCTAGCGTGGCGTCTCGTGGTCTTCCACCAGCCGGTCGCGGCGGGCGAGCTCGGGAAACCACCACATCCACAGGCCGACTACGACCAGGGCCCCCACCCCGCCAAAGACAATGGAGGGGACGAGGCCCATGAGCGCGGCGCTGACGCCGGAACGGAACTCACCCAACTGGTTGGAGGCGCCGATAAACAGGAAGTTGACCGCGCTGACGCGGCCGCGCATGGCGTCCGGGGTCTCGAGCTGCACCAGCGAGGAGCGGATCACCACGCTCAGCATGTCGGCGCCGCCCAGCACGAGCAGCGCGGCCAGCGACAGCCAGAAATACGGGGAGAGGCCGAGCACGATGGTGGCCAGGCCGAACACGGCCACGCCCCCGAACATGACATGGCCGGTGCGGCGATGGATGGGATTGCGCGCCAGCCAGAATGACACCAGCAGCGCGCCCACCGCGGGCGCCGAGCGAAGCAGGCCCAGGCCCTCGGGTCCGGTGTGCAGCAGGTCTTTGGCGATCACCGGCAGCATGGCGGTGGCGCCGCCGAGGAGCACGGCAAAAAGATCGAGGGAGATGGCCCCGAATACCACCGGCTTGCTGCGGATAAAGCGCAGGCCGGCAAACACGGAGTTGTCCCCGGCCGCGGCCTCGGCCGGGAGCGGGGCCGGGCGCGCCCGCACCAGGCCCAGCATCAGCACCGAGCCGACGAAGAGCAGGGCCCCCGCCGCATAGACCGCCGTCGGTCCCGCGATATAGAGAAAGCCGCCCACGGCCGGGCCCAGGATGATGGCCGCCTGCATGGCGGCACTGGAGGCGCCGACCGCGCGCGGCAGCTCCTGCTGCGACACCAGGCCGGGCAACAGGGCGGACAGGGTGGGCGCGGAAAAGGCCTTGCCCACGCCGAGCAGGAACACCCCGACAAAGATATGCGTCACCGACAGCCAGCCCTGCAGGCTGCCGCCGGCCAGCACGAGGGCGACCACCGCCTCGAGGCCGTGGCCGGCCTGCACCACGCGGCGGCGGTCGAAGCGGTCGGCGACATGGCCGACGAGCAGCACGAGGAAGACCGCCGGCAGGAAGCCGGCCAGGCCGATATAGCCCAGCGCGAGCATGCTGCCGGTGATGTCATAGACCTGCCAGCCCACGGCCACGGCCAGCATCTGGAAGGCCATCATGGAGGCGACGCGCACGCCCCAGTAGAGGGCGAAGTCGCGGTTGATGAAGAAGGCGCTTGCGGCCTGGGGAATCATGACGGTGTCCGGTCGGCGGCGGAGTGCGGAGCATAGCCGCGACGGCGGCCGGAGGGCAGCGCCGGAGGCGGCGGGAATGCAGTTGTGCGCTGAAGGAACAATTGCCACGACGCCGAATGAATCTGGCTGCTTTTTTCGGGCCCCGGCCAGCCGACACAATCCCAACGGGATCGCTACTGATGCCGGCGGCGCCCTCGCGGACAGTGAAGCGGGCGCGCGGCATGGAGCCGGCGCGCAAGAGCTGCAGGAGCAAACGCGACATGGACAGTCAGCTTGCGGGCGAGCACGCCCCGGAACTGCCGGGAAAAGCCGCCTCCCTCTGGCTGGAGACCGCGCCGGCCACGGATTATCCGGCCCTCGCCGCCCGCCTGGCGGTGGATGTCGTCGTTATTGGCGGCGGCATTGCCGGCCTCTCCGCCGCCAGCCTGCTGAAAGAGGCGGGCCGCACGGTGGCAGTGCTGGAGGCGGGCCGCATCCTGCAGGGCGTCACCGGCCAGACCACGGCCAAGGTCACCTCACAGCACGGGCTCATCTACGACCGGCTGCTGCACCAGGTGGGCGAAGCAAAGGCCCGCGCCTATGCCGAGGCCAACCAGGCGGCCATCGAGCTGATTCAGAACACGGTGAACGCCCGCCATATCGACTGCAACTTCGAGCGCACCGAGTCGTATACCTATGCCGAGTCGGCGACAGAAGTCGAGAAGCTGCACCGCGAGGTCGAGGCGGCGGTCCGGCTCGGGCTGCCCGCCAGTTTCGTCGAGACCACGCCGCTGCCGTTTCCCGTGCAGGGCGCCATCCGCTTCGAGAACCAGGCGCAATTCCATCCGGTGAAATACCTGCAGGCGCTGGCGCGGGGCATCGAGGGCGACGGCAGCCACGTCTTTGAAAACAGCGCTGCCCTGAGCGTCGTGGCGGGCGAGCCCTGCGGCGTGACCACTGCCCATGGCAGCATCACCGCGCGTGACGTCATCCTCGCCACGCACTATCCCTTCAACGATCACTCCCTGTACGCCCTGCGCCTAAGCCCCTACCGCAACTATCTCCTGGGCCTGCGCCTGGACGGCCCGGCACCGCGCGGCATGTTCATCGATACGCAGCGGCGGCATTCCTTGCGCGTGCATGGCAGCGGCCCGGACGAGATCGTGCTGGCGGTGGGAGAAGGGCATCCGGTGGGCGAGGGCGGCGATACGCGGGCGCACTACCAGCGGCTGGAGCAGTGGGCCCGGTCCGTGTTGCCGGTGGCCAGCGTCGAGTATCACTGGTCGACGCAGGACCATCGCAGCATTGATGGCGTGCCGTATATCGGGCGCGCCTCGCCCCTGCACGGCCATGTGCATGTGGCGACCGGTTTCGGCGGCTGGGGCATGAGCAACGGCACCGTGGCCGGCCTGCTGCTGCGGGACCGTATCCTCGGGCGGGAGAATCCCCGGGCGGAAGTGTTCGATCCGGTTCGCCTCAACCTGGCCGGGGCGCCGGAGTTCGGGCGGCACTTGCTGACAGTTGCGCGGCACTGGGTGGGCGACCGCCTGAACCTGCGTTCACCTGTCGTGGCGCGGGGCAAGGGCGAGGTCGTATCCACGGCCGAGGGGCATGTGGCGGTGTACCGGGACGAGGCCGGTGTGGCCCATGCCCTGTCCGCCACCTGCACGCATATGGGCTGCCTGGTGCAGTGGAATTCCGCGGAGACCAGCTGGGATTGTCCCTGCCATGGTTCCCGTTTCGGAATCGACGGCCGGATCCTGCACGGTCCGGCGCAAAAGCCGCTGGCGCCGCGGGCGCTGCCCGATGACGCCGGCAGCAAGCCGGCCGGCTAGCGGTTCAGGCCGAGCGCAGCAGCAGCCAGTCCGCCGTCATCTTCCAGGCGGTGGCGGGCGCCTTGCTGCCGGCGAGGACGCCCATATGGCCGCCGGGGATGACATGAAACGAGCGGTCGTCGGAGCCCACCAGATCCATGAGGGTGACCAGGGCATCCTGGGTCACCATGGTGTCGCTCTTGCCGGCAAAGGCAAGGAGGTGGGCAGTGATGCGGTCAAGGCGGGCCTCGCGCTTGCCTACCGGCATGCGTCCGTCGGCCATCTCGTTGTCAATCCAGATGCGCACCATCATGTCCTGCACGATGCCGCCGGTGTAGGCCACCATGCGGTCGAGGAAGGCGGCATTGGTGGCGTGTTCCACCACAAAGTCGCGATCACCCAGGCGGCGCACGAGGTCCCAGTAGCCCATGAGGCTGCCTACGGGATTGGTAAGCTTGAAGCCGATGGTGTTCACCCAGCCCGGCGTGTACAGCAGGCGCGGGTTGAGCTTGTGGATGCGAAAGCCGGTGTGCTCGCGCACCCACTCGGCGCGCGCGCTGATGAACTGGTAGACCTTGCCCAGCGCCCCGGAGGCATGGGAGTTCACCGGCGCGGCGAGGACCACGAGGTTGCGGATGTGCTTGTCGTCGTGCAGGCCGCTGTAGCAGAGGGCGAGGATGCCGCCCATGCTCCAGCCGTGCAGTGACAGGTCCTGCTCGCCGCTGTGGGCGCGAATGCGCGCCAGCAGGTCGGGCATGAGCTCGACCACATAGGTGTGCAGGTCGTAGTGGGCATGGCGCAGGGTGGGCGTGCCCCAGTCGATGAGGTACACGTCAAAACCCTGGGCCAGCAGGTACTTCACCAGGCTGCGCTGCGGGAAGAGATCGTAGATAAGCATATTCACCGCCAGCGGCGGCACGATCACCAGCGGCACCCGCTGCCGCTTCTTTGCCACTGGCACGGTGCTGCCATCGACCAGGATCTGCTCCTCGGCGAGGGGGCGGTAGTGGCGCAGCGCGACCAGTCCGTCGTCATGGATCACGTCGTAGGGCGTGAGGCCGGCCTGGGAGATCGCCTGGCTGTGCAGCAGGCGGTCGCGGGCGTTGCCCAGCATGTGGCGGGCGCGCTGGCGCAGGGTGGGGCGGAGGGCGGGCGGGCGCTGGCTCATGGGCGGCTCCTCGGACGGCGGGGGCAGGATCTGGCGGGCGCCCACTGTAGGCGTCCGGGCCGGGGCCGTCACTGACCATTTTTCGCGCAACTCCTGATCAAAACGCCAAGACGGGCCGGCCAGGCGCCCGGAAACTGATCTGGCGCAAGGTTCGGGGGGGCGGAGGGGGGATAATGGCCCTATCCCGATTGACCAGGGTCGCAACCATGACCGCCCACGCCATTTTCGATGCCGATCTCCTGCGCCGCTACGACCGGCCCGGCCCCCGCTATACCTCCTACCCGACCGCCCCGCACTTCACCCCGGCTTTCGGCATGGAGGAGTTGCTGCGCCATATTGCCGCCGGCAACGCCTCGGGGCGTCCGCTCTCGCTCTATGTGCATGTCCCCTTTTGCGAGAGCCCCTGCTTCTATTGCGGCTGCAATCGCGTCATCACTCGCGATACGCGCCGTGGCGAGGACTACCTCGAGCATGTGCTGCGCGAGATTGACCTGATGGGCGAAATCATCAGCCCGCAGCGGGAAGTCATCCAGTTGCACCTGGGCGGCGGCACGCCGAACTTCCTGTCGCCCGAGTCGATTGCCCGCATGGTCGAGCGCCTGGCCGCGCGCTTCCGCTTCTCGACGCGTGCCGACCGTGATTTCTCGATCGAGATTGATCCGCGCTCGGTCGATCCCGCCGACATGCACAAGCTGGCGGCCATCGGCTTCAATCGCGCCAGCTTTGGCGTGCAGGATTTCGATCCGGTCGTGCAGGAGGCGGTGAACCGCCTGCAGAGCGTGGAAGAAACGATGGCGGTGATGGAGGCGGCGCGCGCCGCCGGCTTCCGCTCGCTCAATATCGACCTGATCTACGGCCTGCCCAAGCAGAACAACGCGGGCTTCGGGCGCACGCTTGATACCGTGATCGCCGCGCGCCCCGATCGCCTCGCCATCTACAGCTATGCGCACCTGCCGGCACTATTCAAACCGCAAAAGCACATTCACGCCAGGGACCTTCCTTCCAGCGAGGAAAAGCTGGGATTGCTGGCGCTCGCCATCGAGAAGCTGGAGGCCGCCGGCTACGTCAATATCGGCATGGACCATTTTGCCTTGCCTGGAGACGAGCTGGCGCGCGCCCGGGACGCGGGCCACCTGCACCGGAATTTCATGGGCTACACCACGCATGCCACCACCGACCTGGTGGGTTTTGGCGCCAGCGCCATCAGCCACATCGGCAACAGCTTCAGCCAGAACCAGCGGGATCTCGATGATTACCTGGGGGCTGTGGCCAGCGGCAAGCCGGCCCTGCAGCGTGGCCTGTCGCTGGGAGCCGACGATGTGCTGCGCGCCGAGGTCATCCAGCAGGTGATGTGCCAGGGCGAGATTGATATTCGTGCGGTGGAGCGTGAGTTCCATATCGATTTCGCCTCGTACTTTGCCGACGATATTGCGCGTCTGGCGCCGCTGGTGGCCGATGGCCTGGTCGAGGTGGACGCGATGCATATCCGCGCGACGCCGCGGGGGCGTCTGCTGCTGCGGCATGTGGCCATGTGCTTTGATGTGTACTTGCCTGCTCATGCGCCGGCGGAATTTCCGGCGAGGGTGGATCAGGGCGAGGAGCGGCCTGTGCGTTTTTCCAGTGCGATTTGATGGTCAGTAGGAAAGCGAAGGCCTCCGGGAAATGATGAGGCGGTGAAGAATGAAAGGCGCGGCCGTGGAAGCGGACGCGCTTTTTTTTGGCCACTGCCCACGCTCATTTCCTGGCTTCTTTCTGGCAGTAAGGGACTCCTCTGCTATTTGGGTGTCTGAAGCGGTTGCCCCTGCCTCCCGCAGGGGCAACCGCTTCAGGCACCCGCCATTTGCCGCAGTGCCCGGGTTGAAGCGGGGGCGGGTGGCTGTCGGCTTCGCCTCAGGGGGGTAGGGCGTCGGCTTTGCCTCGCCCAGCCCAGCCCAGCCCAGCCCAGCCCAGCCAACGCCAAAGCTACAGATAAGTCACTAGAGAAGTGGGATGCGGCCTGCCGAGCAGTTGGCAGTCAGGCCCCTTCGTGACGCAGCACAAAGAAGAAGGGCTGTGGCATGTCCTTGAGGTCCATCACGCCGAGCACGGTTTCATTGTCGATCTTGCGGAATACGTCGTGGATGGGCAGGTCGTCGTAGATCATGGTCGCGCTGGTCTTGCCGCGATGTTCGAGCATGCGCAGGCGGGCCCGGGCCTTGCCGGTCTGCAGCGCGAGCTTGAAGGGGAGCGACAGCGCATTGAGAAGGCCCGAGCGCGGCACGTGCAGCTTCCACATCAGGTTCATGGGCATGAACCTCGGGTTCAGGCTGATGATGTCGCCACCGCGGCGGAACAGCAGCGGGTGCACCTCGTCGGCGCTGATGAAGGCCTTGCCGTACCAGCCGAAGGCTTCCAGCAGTCCGTCCATGGGGTGCTGCGTGCCGAAGCCACTGCCCACCCAGCGTCCCAGCATGAAGTCGATGTCGACCGGCGCCAGCGAATCAAAGAGGGCGAGGGCGTCAGCGGTGGACATGGGGGGCTGGGGGAGGGTGGTGGGGACGACGGACATCGGCGGTGGTTCCTGCGGCGGTGGTTCGTGACGAGGACAAGTCTGCAAGTGGCGGGGCCGGCCTGTACAGCCCTGCTGTCGCCGCCAGGTGGCCACGGGCAGGGGGGTCCTTGCCTGCCTCAGGCCGATGCCGCCGGCGTGCGCATGCGCGTGGGACGCGGGACCAGGTTGCCCCGGCAATTGGGACAGATGCATTGCATGACGGTGGCGCAGTCCGGGCAAAAAGTGCATTCAAAGGAGCAGATATGGGCCTTGCCCGTGGCCGGGGTGGCGGCCCCGCACTTCTCGCAATGCGCTTTCATTTCCAGCATGGCGTCCTCCTGTTGCGATGTGCTCAGCGCGCGACCGCCGTGCCCCAGTAGTTGAAGGTGAGCGGGCGCGGCCCTGGCAGGTACATGGTCTGCAGGTCCTCGCAGACAAAGCCGGCCTGCTCCAGCAGGGCCGGGATGTCGCGATTGAGATGGCAGCCGCCGGCGAACTTCGACCAGACTGGCGTGAGGCGATCCTGCCAGCGCGCGACCGAGGCGTCGGGGGCGCGGCCGTGTTCGCAGAAAATCAGGCGTCCCTGCGGTTTCAGCACGCGGCGCATTTCGCGCAGCGCGGCGACGGGGTCGGGGATGGTGCAGAGCGAGAAGGTGACCAGCACGCTGTCGAAAGTGGCGTCACCGTAGGGGATGCGTTCCGCGGAAAGTCCGACGAGTTCGACGGCGAGCCCGGTGGCTTCGAGGCGCTTACGCGCCAGCGAGTGCATCTCGGTGCCGGGGTCGAGGCCCACGATATGGTCGACGCGGGTCGCGTCGTAGTGGGGCAGGTTGAGGCCGGTGCCGATGCCGATCTCCAGTACGCGGCCGTGGGCCAGCGGCACGATTTTCTCGCGCTGCTTTTTTACCGGGCCGATGCCGCAGGCCATGTCGATCAGATAGGGAAGCAGGTGGCGCTCGTACCAGTTGCCGTGGTCGCTCATCGGTTTTCCTCCCGGGAGAAAAGGGCATGCGTCGAGTTTGCCGTGGTGGTCGTTGCGATGCCACGGCCTTGTGGGTGGTTCTTGCCGGGCCGTAAGGGGCTCCTCTGCCAGTTGGGTGTCTGGAGGGGTTGCCCCTGCCACCCGCAGGGGAAACCCCTCCAGACGCCCGCCATTTGCCGCAGTGCCCGGGCTGAGGCGTGGGTGGGTGGCTGTCGGCTTCGCCTTAGGGAGGGCTGCGGGGTGGCCGTCGGCTTTGCCTCGGCAGGGAGAGAGGGAGTCGGCTTTGCCTCGGCTGGACCCTGGCATCGCTGAATTTTTGTATCAGGGCACGAAGGCTCGCCGGAGCAAGTCGGGCTTTGCGTGGGCGGGTGGCTGCGGCCTAGAGCAGTTCGATGCCGAAGCGCCGTATTATCAGCGCGAACAGCCCGAAGCCGGCCAGTGTGATCGCTGCGCTGGCGCCCATGGTGGGCCAGAAGCCGATCCGGGGCAGCAGCCAGGGAAAGGCCAGGAACATGGGCAACGTGGGCAGCACGTACCAGAAGGTGTACCAGGCATGGTTGGCGATTTTCGCCTCGGGCTGGTTTTCAAAATACAGCCAGAACAGCGTGAGCAGAGTCACCAGCGGCAGCGCGGCGACGAACGCGCCCATCCGGTCGCCGCGTTTGGCGAGTTCGGATACCAGCACGATCACGGCGGCGCTGGCGAGGTATTTCACGATCAGGAAGGGCACGGCGGTCTCCGGCGTCGGCAAGTCTGGGTCTGCAAGTTCATGTCGGCGCGTCACGGTTTGCGTGACTCCTACCTTAACCGCAACACGTCTGGTGTTGCAGCTTCCCTGAAAAGCCAAACGCTCAGCGCAGCACCGCCTCCAGGCGCGCCAGCGCCGCCTGTCCGCGGGGCAGGAGCAGGAAGGCCAAGGCCGCGACATTGAGCACAACGGTCAGCCAGAAAATGCCGCGGAAGGCCGCCTTGGCGGATTTATGCCGCAGCCACTCCTGCGCGCAGAGGGCGCCGGGCCAGCCGCCGGCGAGCGCGAGCAGGTGCATCGTCTTCTCGGGCGTGCGCCATTGCCGCTGCCGGGCGGCGCGCTTGTCGAGCGCGTAGACAGCCAGCGTCAGCACACTCATGCCGGCATAAATCCAGAGGATATAAAAAGGGAGGCGGCCCAGCGCGGCCAGGCCCGCCAGCGTCAGCAGGAAGGCGAGCGCCAGCAGCGGCGAACGGCGGCCACGACGGTCGCGAGTACGAGGCGGGGCCAAAACGCGGGGTCAGTGCTCGAGCAGCGAGGCGCCGCCCGGCAGGCCCGGCTCGGCGGTGCTTTCGCCATCGCCTTCGATCAGGAACACCAGGTTGTGCGGCAGGCGCAGCCGGCGCAGGCCCTGGCGCTTGGGCAGGATGACGTCGAGCTCGAGGTAGTGCGGGTGGCCGGGATCGATGCGCGTGCACAGGAAGTGGAGCAGGGTGGAGCCGTCGCTGCCGTGCAGTTCGTGACAGTAGCGGCGCAGCAGCTCGCGCTCGAGGGCGGGCACCTCGGCCTTGAGAATGACGCTGTAGAGAGGGCGGGGCTCGGTCATCTCGGGGGCTCCAGCAAGCGTGCACGGTCGCGCGGGTTACCGGAGTCTACCGGAACGAATCGCGATCGGCGCAGTCCCTAGGGCCTGGCGGCCGGATAACGGGGCAGCGTGTCCGTGATTTCATACCACGAAGCCCTGGAGTCCGTGTAGGCGTGATAGGCCTTCTGGCACTGAAAAGGCGTTTCAACGGTGCCCAGCCGCAGCCGCATGATCCCGGGCAGGTCATCCCGCGCGCTATAGAGCGGGCTGCCGCAATGCGAGCAGAAGACGCGTGCCTTGTGCGGCACCGCCCGGTACTCCTTGAGCAGCTCCGCGCCCGCGACAAGACGGAAGCGGGCGGACTCGATGGGTGAGACGGCGACGAATGCCGAGCCCTGGGCCTTGCGGCACTGCGAGCAGTGGCACAGGGAGATTTCCTGGAGTTCGCCGTCATACTCGTAGCGAACCCCGCCGCACAGGCAACTGCCTTTGATCATGACGACTCCTTGCGGGACGCGGGGTGGAGATCGGGCCGTGGAGTGCCAGGGCCCGGCCTTTTCCCGTGGCCCGGCCTTCCTCAGTGCTGGAGCGATTCGTGGATCTCCGCGAAGGCGGTCATCACGCGGCGCATGGTCTCATTCTTGTCATGGCTGGCGCCCATGCGCACGACCACAAGGTTGTGGCCGGGAGACATCACCACATACTGCCCCATGAAGCCCTGGAACCAGATCGTATCATCGGGCAAGCGCGGCGCGATGTCCTTGAACACCGCCACTTCGGTGGCGGGATTGCCGGTCTTGCGCCAGATGTAGAAGCCGTAGCGCGCGGCCGCGGGCGATGGCGCCAGCGCATTGCTCATGTAGTCACCGGAGATGAGCTGCGCGCCGTTCCAGTTGCCGTGCTGCATGACCAGCTGGCCCAGGCGCAGCCAGTCCACCGGGCGCAGCAGGCCACGGGCGCCGCCGACCGGAGTGCCGCCGGCGTCCGGCTCGATGACGCCATGACGAATGCCCAGCGGTGCGAACAGCCGGCGCTGGTAATAATCGTAGAGAGTCTGGTGATCGTTGCCGAGCAACTGCTTCATGCGCAGCATGGCGATGTTCACGAAGCCCGTGGAGTAATTGAACTTCGCGCCGGGCGCGGCGGCCTCCGGATCCCAGGGACGGTTCGCCGCCCAGTTGCCTTGGTTGGGCCTGGAATACAGCATTTCACCGGTGTCGCTGACGCCCTCGTACTCCTCACTCCACTTCAGGCCCGCGGCATTGTTCAGGAGATGGCGCCAGGTAATGCGCGCCTTCTGGCTGTCGGTCGTCCACTGCGGCAGGCCGACCGGGTCTTCCAGACGGATAAGCCCGTCTGTTGCCATGAGGCCGGCGATCAGGCCCGTCAGCGATTTTGTCATGGACCAGCCCGGTTGCGGGTGCGAGCGATTGATGCCCGGCCCATAGCGCTCGAACACCAGGTGGCCATCCTTCGCCACTAGGTAGGCGGTCGTGTTCTGGTGCAGGGAAGGATTCAAGCGGGTTTCCTCGAACAGGCGGTCGCCCTGCCGTGCCACCGTCTCCGCCACGGGAGCAGGCAACAGCCCCGTTTCCGCCGGGTACTCGCCGGCAGGCCAGGGCGCGGCAATCGCGGGCAGGGTGGCCGCCGGGCGGAAGGCCTGGTCGCGCACCGCGCTCACGGAGGTGCCCGGCGGTACGACAGTGCAGCCCAGGCCTGCGCGGTAGATCGCGGTGCGGCTGTAGAAGGGCCAGACCGGCAGCTGGGCGGTGACACTGTTGCGCCAGTCCATGTCGACCGCCTGGACGAGCCCGAGCGGCTGGATCGTCGGCCAGACGTATTCCACCCGCACCCGCGTCGCCCAGTCGCCACTGACGTAGACGCGGGTGCAGAGCTCCTGGGCTGCGTGGCCGTTGCCGGCCTTGATGCGGGCTTCACCCATGGCGAGCGTGTCGGCGAGATCCGCCGCCGTGTAAGCGGCGTTGGCGGAGGGGGAAAGCGTGAAGCTGGCGGCAAGCGTGGCCGCCAGTGAGATGACCGGAAGCAGGCGGCGGGGCGGCTGCGTCCTCTGGCTGGAGGTCGGCATGATTATTTTTCTCGTATCCGTGAGAGGGAGCCCGGGGGGAGGGCTGACGGCCGGTGAGGGCCGGTCCGGCCTTATTGGGACGTTCGTACCATTTCAGGTCAACAAGGAGCCGACGGGCGGAGCGGGGGAGTGGAGGCTGAAGCGGTGGCGATCGCGGACAGGTGCACGAAGGCCCTTTCGGCGTGAGGGCTGGTTGATGATAGCGCGCCGGGGGCGGGGCGAAGCCGGAGCTGAAGGGCTCAACTCCAGAGCGGCCTGTTGGCCTGCGGTGAGTGAGCTGGAGGACGTCGTCTCGCCCGGTGAGGGAAAGGTCAGGCGGTCAGCCGGAGCCGGATGGAGCGCTTGATTTCGGCAAGCTCTTCTTCCGGGCGATACGCCTTGTCTGAAGTGGCGGTAATGCCGATAGAAAACACGCAGGCCCGGGTAGGCAGAAAGAGCAGTTCACTCAGGCCGTGAAAAGATTCGCCCTCCGGATTCAACACAGACATGGAGGCCGTAAGCCGGCCCCCGACCACCCCGGAGACCACGCACTCGGGTGAAAACTCGTGTAGCTTGAAGTCGGGAAAGGCTTGTTGCATGTGGCCGAGCATGCTGGCGAAGACGGCCGGTATGCCACCGGCGGCGGCGATGGCGGCGGCGCTGTAGGCCTGACACTTCAATGCGGGAACGGCCAGTCCTGGCGGGACAGTCGGGTCATGTACGATCAGGAAGGGCGGACTTCCCATGGCAAGGTACTCGGCCATTTTGGCCGAGGTATTTTTTGCCCGTCCGATGAATTGCCGCATCCATGGCGCAGGGACAACCTGCCATGAGTCCGGGTACGAGATACTGAAGCCGAGCTGGCTGCTATTGAACGTTTGCACGCTCGCCATTCACATCCGGGTAATCGGCAGGGTCACAGGAAAGAATACCTTTGCTAGCAGCAGCAATAGTGCGCCGCCAATGATCGTGCCGAAGATGGAGAGCTTGATGGTGCTCCACATGGATTCTCGGGTAAGAAGCTTGAGCGGGATGATGGACACCAGAAATGCGGCGATTATGGTGGAAAAGCCAGCCTGGCTGTTGGGTGCAAAAAATCCGCTGATGATACTCATCAGGACTGATGCGATCAGGGCCTGCCAAAAGGTCAGCGAAATGCTCATCAGGCGCGCTGCCAGGAGCAGTCCCGAGGTCATGAAGATCATGCTCATGATGAGTGCGAATGCTTTAAAATCCATTTGAGTGAAAACTCCTGTTTTAATTTCCAGTCGTCAATTCTCTACCACAAAGGTTCTGCTTTCTTGCCACATATTTGCACTCCAGGCAGGAAACGCGCTGCTGTTTCTCCATCCCGACGAACAGATCAGGAAGACTGATATGGCAGGGTATTCAACGGAAATACTGTCCACCATGCCCTTCCACCAGGCAGGAGGCCGAACGGTTATATGGGCATTTTCACCATTTGGCAATCTGGCTGCGGCGGGGTAACAGGCAACATTGAGAACAATCAGCTTTGATGCATAGGAGAACATGTCCCGAAGCACGGACGGCACATCAGAAATAAAGATGTGTTCGAGCACATCAAACGAAATGACGCAGTCAACCTGTCTCCTCTCATCCAGATCGCGGGCAGGCTCGTATCGATAGGCGTTCTGAAGATTGAAATACTCTATTGCGGACTTATTGGATTCTTCATCGAAGCCGCTGGCTCCCCAGTCAGAGCCTCCGCAGCCATAGTCCAGTACAGTTGAAATGGAGTGTTGATTGAATATCGAGAGTACCTGTGGCCTGTATGGCCTAAGCTCAAAATCCGAGAACGCGGTATCGACTCTCTGCTTGTCTACGCGCTCATAGCCTTCCGTTGCCATTCTCGCGTACATATCCAATAGTTCTTGACCCTTTTTGCTGAATTTCAGAGCACTCATCTTTTTTCCGCCTGGAATGATTTCCGTATAACGTGAAGTTCATCGCACGCTGCTGGCCTTGTGTATGCGGCGCGCGGAGCCGCGTCGGCCTTTTGCGAGTGGCCAAGGGTGCTCTGCTACAGCGCACAGCGGCCTGTGATGTTGAGCTGACGTTACCTTAGGAGCCAGGTCATTTGAAGCTCGGGAATCACGTAGCCGAGACCCGATGGCACGGGAAATCAGGCGCTGGGCTGGATTGAGGGCGGGATCGAGCGAATAGAGGCGGCCTCGCACTGCCAGCTGGAACCGAACAACGAAGGGAGCCCTGCGGACCTGGCGTGAGGTTCAGGACCCCCGGGGTGTAATAGCCGACGTGAACCGCGTCGCCCGGAACGAAGGATGGGGCGACAAGCTATCCCCTTTGTTTTCTACGGGCCATAACCCCAGCCGGAAGGACGATGAAAAGAAACAGTACGGCGGGCGGAAGCAGCATAATGGCAAACATATAGCCGAATTTTATGCGGAGTTCGGGCTGAATAATGCCGGCTTTCGCCGATTCATCTTTTATGAGAGCCATGAACCGCTGCTTCAAGCAATTCTGCGTTGCCTGGTACTGACGATAATCCTGGTCTGTGATGAAGATTTCTTTCCCTGTTTTTTTGTCATGCCACGCAATGAGCTCAACATATTCTCGCCTGGATATGGTGGTGTAATTCAGTGCTGGAGGAATCACATGAATATTGAGTTGAGGGCAATCGCCCGAAAGATGCTCGGTAAATGATTTGGCCGAGCTATAGGCCGAGAAATATGCGAAGCCAATGTAGCCAATCCAGGCCATGCTAATAATTCCGATAATCTTTTTTAGCATTCTATCGTTTCCTTGATTTTATTGTTGCTTAACGTGAAGTTCAGTGGTGCGTTGCCGGCCTTTAATAATGGCGACTAAAGGAGTCGTGTCGGCCTTGAATGAGTGGTTAGCCGTTTGGGCAGCAGATCTTATATCTGTTGAGGTGCACTGGATCGCCACGGTTAATTCGCTCTAGCAGAGTGGGAAGCGCCTTGGCGCCAGCCTTCCAGAACTTGCTGACGGCCTTCAGGTACTCAATTACCGCAGCCTTTGATCCGATTTTAAGCAGTGAATTGGCAAGCTCAAGGTTTGGCCCGAACGTATCTAACTGCGGTGAGCCCGGTGACGCGCCCGCTTTAAGCAAATACTGCTCTGCCAGTTTAATGTTTCCTTCTCGCATGGCGATCACGCCAAGCGCGGAATTTGCTTCGTGGATCGCATTCCCGTAGTTCCAATCCTTACGCTCGAGATCGGCTATCTGTAGATATTCATTTGCCAGACGAGATACCTCTGCCGTGTCGCTCCGGAACAGGGCCTCCCTCAGTTCGCCATCAATTGAGTAGAATCGTTCCT